>JBOHRF010000047.1:0-25449 GCA_050732575.1 Longimicrobiales bacterium | reverse complement strand
GCTGCAGCGGGCGATAGCGCCGGTCGCGGCGGCCGCGCCGGGACTGCCAACGCGCCGGGCCGCGGCAACACCGGCACCGACTATTTCTGGGTGGCCAGCTACCGTTTGATCGAGAATTACAAAGGGACGCGCGCGTTCTGGGGCTGCACGGACTGGCATTCGGCCGCCAGCTCGACCTGGGTCACGGTGCGCATGCTGAAAAGCTTCCCGCGCTTCGGCTTGCGTGAGCTGGCGCGGGAGAAGATGAACGATCACCTGGGCAAGTCCAACCTGGACGGTGAACTCTCGTTCTTCCGCAGCGCAGCCGGCCAGTTCGAGCGGCCCTACGGCTACGCCTGGCTGCTGAAGCTGCAGGCGGAGCTGCGCACTTTCCCGGATAGCCAGGCCGCGCGTTGGGCCAACAACGTGGCGCCGCTGGCCGCCTGGATGGCGGACAGTTTGCGCGCGCACCTCGGCGCCCTGGGGCGTCCCGTCCGTACCGGCGGGCAGACCAATACCGCCTTGATCCTGAGCCTGGCGCTCGATTACGCAGACGCCGCGAGCGATGTGCGCTTACGTACCGCTCTGCTTGCCAGTGCCCGCAAGTTTTACGCGGCCGACAAGGCCTGTAACACCGCGGCCGAAGCAACCGCCATCGGGCGGGCCACCACGGTCACGCGCGCGGGTGGTGCGGCGCGCGGCGACAGTGCTCCCGCAGGACGGGGCCGCGCGGGCGGCGCTGGTGGTGTCCCCGTGAGCAACGATGTTCTCTCGCCTTGCCTGAGTGTGGCCGCGTTGATGGCGCGCGTGCTGGAGCCCACTGCATTCTCGAGCTGGCTCGAGGGGTTCCTGCCGCCGCTTCCATCGGGCCGGTTTGCGCCCCTGACCGAAGCACCAACCACGGATGCCACCGCGAACGAGCGCGCGCGCCGCGCTGCACTCGCGTTCCAGCGCGCGTACGCCATGGAACGCATTGCCCGCGCCCTGCCCAGTGCCCATGCACGTGTCGTTGCCTGGCGGCGTTTATCTGCATTACACGCCGAGCGCGGGCTCGAGCTGATGCGTGATGATCTTGCAGGCACACATTGGGTGCCTGCTTATGCGCTGTTGTACTTCATGGAACGGACAAAGGATTGAACGTGAGCGTGAACGTCCGTTACTTCGTTACTTTTTTTGAATTGCTCGAGGCACGATGCAGCTTCGCAACGTATTCCTGGTAAGCGCGCTACTCTGCGGCTCGGACTGGGCGAGCGCGCAGACCGCAGCGCCCGATTCCGCGCGGCCCAAACCGCCGGAGTTTCCGGATCTGGCGTCCTTTTACGCGTCGTTGCCAGTCGTGCAGCCCGGGCGACTCGAGCGCGCCAACGCGATCTGGCTTGCGGCCATGCCGCTCTCCTGCATGGATCATCCGCACAATCATCCCACGCCACCACCCTATTTGTGGGTGGTCACGTACACACCGGTGCCGGACTTCGAGAACACACGCGCGTTCTACGGTTGCTCGGATTGGCATTCGGCAGTGAACTCGGCCTGGACGCTGGTCAAGCTGCTCAAGCTGGTGCCCGACCTGCCCACGGCAGGTGTGATTCGGCAGAAGCTGAACGAGCACTTTGGCGCCAGCAACATTGCGGGTGATCTCGAGTTCTTCCGCGGCGCGGGCAACTTCGAGCTGCCCTACGGCTATGCCTGGCTGCTCAGATTGCAGGGAGAGTTGCGTTCGTGGAACGATCCGGATGCCGCGCGCTGGGCCGCCAACATCCAGCCGTTGGCCGCGTTCATGGCGGACCGTCTGGTCACCTATCTGAAGGGCCTCGAGCAGCCCGTGCGCACGGGTGTGCACCCCAATACCGCGATGGCCATGGACAACGCGCTCGACTACGCCATGGCTTACGATTCCCTGTTGGAGCGCACCATTCGGGAGAGTGCAACGCGTCTGTTTAGCAGCGACAAGAATTGCAACACCGCGGCCGAACCGGGTGGCAGTGACTTTCTTTCACCGTGTCTGATGGAAGCGGCCATCATGAGCCGCCTGCTCGAGCGCAGCGCGTTCTACGGCTGGCTCGACACATTCTTGCCGCCCATCCACTCCCTTGCGTTTCGTCCGCTCACGCAACCACTCGGTCCCGAATTCGTGGAGAACCCAACCGCCATTGCCGCCCGCTCGCATATCGTTGCACTGGCCTTTGTGCGCGCCAAGTCCATGGGCGAGCTGGCCAACGTGTTGCCTGCCAGTGATCCGCGCGTGCCCGTGTTGCGCCGCCTGGCCGCCATTCAGGCGGCCAAGGGGTTCCAGGTGATCGGCGCGGTCGGTTACGCCGGGTCACACTACTACGCCACGTTTGCTACGACCTATTTGATGACGAATCTGGCTACCCAGCTGTGAGTCGAACCGGACTCAGGCCAAAGCGAAAGACCGTCTGCCGTGCGGTAGGTCTCGCCCGGTCGGAGCAACGTCGAGGGGAAGTGTGGTTGGTTGGGTGAGTCCGGAAAGTGCTGCGTCTCCAGGCAGAAGCCATAGTGTTTGTGATAGGGGCGCCACCTTTGCCAGGCGCGCTGCCATCCAACGAATGGCCGGTAAAGAACTGGATGCCCGGCTCGGTGGTCAACACATCCAATGTACGGCCGCTGGTTGGTTCGCTCACGTGCGCGGCCAGCATCAGACCCGCGCTCTTTCGATCCAGCACGAAGTTGTGGTTGTAGCCGTTGCTCTGGCGCAGCTGGGCGTGGTCCGCGATGCCGGCACCAATGCGCCGGGCGGTGCGGAAGTCGAAGCGCGTGCCTGCCACAGCGGCCAGCTCACCGGTGGGAATCGACGTGCTGTCCACGGGCGTGAAGCGGCTGGCGTGCAGCAACAATTCGTGATCCAATACATCGCGCGTGCCCGCGCCCGCCAGGTTGAAGAACGTGTGCTGCGTGAGGTTGACTACGGTCGGTGCGTCGGTCGTGGCCGCGTAGTCGACCACCAGCTCGTTGGTGGGCGTCAGGGTGTACGTCACACTCGCCGGCAACGTGCCGGGATAACCTTCCTGGCCCGCGGCGCTGGTGTAGCGCAGAGCAACGCCGGCCGTGTCACCGCGTTGGAAGGACGCCCCCTGCCGGACCACTTTGTCAAAGCCGCGCTGGCCACCGTGCAAATGGTTGGGACCGTTGTTGCGCGCCAGCTCATACGTCTGGCCGTCGATGGACAGATGGCCGCGCGCAATGCGGTTGCCGTAGCGGCCCACTACGGCACCGAAGTAACGCGGACTGGTGAGGTAGTCGGCCAGGCTGTCGAAACCCAGCGTGACGTCATCGATCGTGCCGTTCTGGTCGGGAACGCGAATGCTCAGGATGGTGGCGCCGTATTCCATGATGCGCACTTCCATGCCGTTCGTATTGGACAACGTGAAGACGTCGATGGGGAGATCGCCGATAGGCGTGCTCGTGACGTTCACGCCGGTCGGCGTGCAGGCTGCGAGTGTCAGCCCATACACGAGCACGGCAAGGGACTTCTTCATCCAACAACGCGCAGCGGCTCGATGACAGCCGACATGTCCCGGGCGCCGTGGCCCTGATCGTGGGCGCGTTGAAAGGAGCGCAATGCAGCCTCCGCGGTGGAGAGCGGAACTGCGTACAACGCACCTTCCGCGATGGCGTAGGTCAGGTCTTTGCCCATCAGGGCCAGGCTGAAATTCACGCCGGGCCTGTGCGCACCGATCATCGGTAGGTCGGCACGCGCGCCCGGCCGCGCCTGCTCCCGTTATGCGCTCCCGCTCCCGAACATGGTGAACCGAAGGCATCGCTCGATTTGTCGGTCAAGCTCCAACCGTGAACGTGAACGTGAAAGCGCGTGGAACGTAGGAGTGGAATGCGACTGATCCAGGTAGGGCAGTCAAACGGTGAGCGGCGCGTTTGTGTCGCCCAGGATGATAGGCTAGAGCTGATTGATGCTTACGACTCGGTTTATGCGCTGGCCAATGCCGCGCTGGTGGGCGGCGGAACTCTGGCCGCCACTGTTACGCGCCACTTGACCGGTCAACACTTTGACTACCAGCCCATCTATCAGGGCACCAGCGCTTGGCGCATCCTGCCCGTGATCGATCATCCGGGTGATCCGGCACGACTCCTGTTGAGCGGTACGGGTCTGACGCATCAGCGCAGCGCGGAGCAGCGCCAGGCCATGCATGCGGCCGATGCCACTCACACGGACAGTCTGCGCATGTACGAATGGGGTGCGCAGGGGGGCCGCCCCGATGCCGCCAGTATTGGCACAGCGCCCGAGTGGTTCTAGAAGGGGAATGGCGCCCTGTTGCGTGCGCACGGCGAGCCGCTCACCGTGCCACCGTATGCCGATGATGGCGGCGAGGAACCGGAGATTGCGGGCGTGTACCTGATCGATCCGGCGGGGACGCCGCGCCGCATCGGCATGACCATGGGCAACGAGTTCTCCGATCACGTGCTGGAGCGTCGCAATTATCTGTACCTGGCGCATTCGAAGCTGCGCAACTGCGCGGTCGGACCCGAGTTGGTGGTGGATCCCGACTTCAACGACCATCATTTCAAGTATGCCGCACATCGCCGGCCGGGGGACCTGCACGTGCACTTTTTCGGGGCCGACGCGTTCAGCTTCGGCGCCGGCATTGCATTGGAGCCGGGCGACGTGATGCGCGTCCATTTTGAGGGATTTGGTCGGCCGCTGTGCAACCCGATCGAGCTGCAGCGCGGCCCGCGCCTGGTCACGGTGCAGCCCGTCTGACGGACTCCTGCCCGCGTGGCAGCCGGAATAATGACGGCCCGCGTGCAGGTTTCATAAATCGTTGAAACCCCGATCCTTAGCGGGTGTACGTTTTTACAGTCACCCCGCGCGGTGGAGCAAGCCGCGTTATCCCTACATCACGAGATAGTGGGCGCCGATTGCCCAATTACGTAATGCGAGGACGCATGATTCAACGGGTGTTTCGCCGAGTTTCGAGCTTCACACCGCTCCTGGCGATGGCTTTGCCGTTCGCTTCCACCCCCGGGGTTGCCGCGCAGCGGCCGCTCGTGGGCCAGCCCATTCAGGCCGCGGCCAGCCCGGTCCTGGCAGATGGCTCCGCCGCACTGCCCGGCGCCGTGAGCACAACTTCGGATGATCCGGCCGCGCTGGCCGAAGCCGCCCTGCGCGCGCTGTCGATGCATGTCGTGAAATCGAGTCATCCGGAGGCGCTGCGCACGGCTTTTCGCGCCTACCACAATTACCGCGCCGCGCATCCCGACCTGGTGCGTAAGCCTTACCTCTATTTTGTGGACTTCGGGCTGGATGGCCGGTCGGCTCGCGGATACGTCTTTGACATGGAACGACTCTCCGTAGTGGACGGTCCGTTCACCGTTGCACATGGGCGCGGATCTTCGCGCGATCGCACGGGCGTGCCGACCCAATTCTCCAATCGCGCGGGCAGCCTGGCCTCATCGCTGGGAGTGTACCTGGCCCAGGAGACGTACACCTTTAGCGGCAAATCCGGCGGGCGCAGTTATAATTCGGTCGGCCTGCGTATGCGCGGCGAGTCCGGAAGTTTCAACGATGCCGCACGCGCGCGCGGCATCGTGGCCCACGGCGCTCCCTACGTGACCGCCGGCAGCGCCGGCCGCAGCCAGGGCTGCCCGGCCATGGAGCCGCGCCGCGCCCAACGTCTGCTGCCCATGCTCTCCAACGGCGGCGTCGTGTTCATCTATTCACCCAACGACACGCGCTGGCTGCAGCGGGATCCCTGGATCAAGACGTGACGCGGGACGCGTGACGCGGTACGAGTAAACTCGGAGTTCACTGTCCCGCCGGGGGAGCTGTAGCTGGTACGCGTGGCAGCGCGCATAGAGGCAGTGCTCACACCAGAGCGTGACAGACCGCCGAGTTTACGCGTCCCGCGTCACGCGTCCCGCTCACGCGTCACTCCAGGGCAGATGCACGCGCAGTTCCGTGCCGGCCTCGGGTTCCGACCGGATTTGCATGCTTCCGTGGAGGAGCCGAATCCGTTCTTCCATGCTGACCAGTCCCAGGCCACCCTTGCGTCTGACCTCTTCGGGATCGAATCCCACGCCGGCGTCGGCGATGGAGAGGGCCACCCCATCATCGAAACAGGAGAGCGTGACGCGCGCTTCGCGGGTACCCGCATGTTTGGCAATGTTGCGCAGTGATTCCTGGGTGACGCGATAGAGACAGAGGGCCATTTGAGGCGGAATGGTTTCGGCGCAGTCACGAATGTTGAGGTCAACGGCAATGCCTTCATGGGCGCTGAACTCGGCGCAGTGAGAGCGCAGCGCAGGCACCAGGCCGGAGTGCTCGAGCGCGGCCGGGTGCAGCTGGTGCGAGAGTTGACGCACATCCTCGGATAGTCCCATCATGCGGACCTGCAGCTCGAACAGCTGATCGCGCACGACATCCATGGACTCGGGCAGATCGTGCCGCAGCCGGCTGAACATGATGGACAGCGCGGCGACTTTCTGGTTCAGGTCATCGTGTAGCTCACGCGAGATGCGGCGGCGCTCTTCTTCCTGCGTGAGCATCAACTTGCCGGCCAGCTCGCGCGAGCGCTCGTGACTGAGGCGCAGCGCCTCCTTGCTTTCGCGCAATGCGGCTTCCGCACGTACGCGCTCGGTGATATCGAAACCGGTGACCAGGACGGAAGGCACACCCTGGAATATGATGGGCGTGGCGATGATCTCGATCCAGTGCTCGCGGCCCTCCCTGGTGAGCAGACGCAACTCGCCGCGCGGGGGCAACTGCTCGCCGCGCTGTCGCATCTGGGCCCGCTCCTGGGCAATGGGTCGCCATTGGGGCGGGACCAGTTCCCAAATCTTCATGGCCAGCAGTTCGTCACGCGTGTAGCCGGTTATGGTAACGGCGGCCGGGTTGGCGTAGACCCATCGTTCGCCGCGATAGATGAGCAGTGCGGCCGGCATGGCCTCGGCCAGCATGCGGAACCGTTCTTCACTCTCACGCAACGCCGTTTCCGCGTGTTTGGCCTCGGTCACGTCCACCATGATACCGCGCAACCGGACCCGTTGCTCGTCACGCGCGGCGATGCTGACAATGTCGCGCAGCCAGACCGTGCGGCCGTCCTGAGCGAGCATGCGATAGTCGATCTCGTAGTCTTCACCCGCAGCGATGGCCTGGCGCCGTGTGGCAACGACCCGCGATCGATCTTCCGGATGCAAGTGATCCAGCCAGAAGGTGGGCTGGTCCAGCCAGTCGCGAATGGGATGTCCGAGCAATCGTTCCGCCTGATTGCTCACAAACGTTTCGGCCACGGCATCGGCGCTGACCTCGCCTTCCGCTTCCCAGACAATGGCGTCCACGGTCTGCAGCAGAGCTTCCAGGTTACGGCGGGCGTCGGTGACGTCGACCAGTACACCATCCCACAAGGTGCCGCCGTCCGCCAACCGGCGCGGTGCGGCGCGATAGTGCACCCACCTGACCAGGTCGGGCGCACGCATCCGAATGCTGATATCGAGCACGCCCAGGGAACGCATGGATTGGTCAATGGCCGTCTGCATGCGCGGCGCATCCTCGGCCACGGTCAGGTCAAAGACCGCGCGCGCATCCAGCATCGCATCTTCGGCCGAGACTCCGAGCAGCTGCTGGATACCGGCGCTCATGTAGGAAAAGTTTACGCGCTCACCGCCATCACGAATCAGCTGGTAGACGGCGCCATTGGGCAGGTGATCGCTCAACGCACGCAGGCGCGCATCATTGTCGCGCAGCGCCTGCTCGGTCCGACGCCGTTCTGTGATGTCTTCACAGACAATGAGGACTTCGATTCGACCCTGCGCGTTGGGCACCGCGCGCACCGCCTCACGCACCCAGAGGATGGAGCCGTCGCGCCGCACTTTGCGGAACTCCCAATCTGCCAGGTCGCCCGGGTGGTCCAGGCACATCGCCATCTGCTCGGCCACTTCCGCGCGGTCTGCCTCGAGGAACACGCTCAACACGGACTGACCCACCAGCTCGACCGGCTCGTAACCCAGCTGCATCGCGCCAAACCGATTCACGGACAGGATGATGCCGTCCGCATCGACCGTGAAGTACATGGCCGGGTTGTCTTCATACAGCGCACGGTAGCGCGCCTCGCTGTCGCGCAACGAGCGGGTGGCACGCAGTCGCTCGGTAACATCCTGGCCAAAGCACCGGACAATGGGTTCGGTAAGACCTTCCTGGCGCACCGAGTTGCTGTACTCCAGGATGCGTACGTCGCCATTGCGCGTGACCACCTTCATCAGGCCGTGCGCCTGGCCATGCGCACCAATCTTCTCGAGATAGGCAGGAAAAAGATGGCGGACCGACGGTGCCAGCAGTTCGCTCACCGGCGTGCCAATCAGCTCCTCGGCGCGTTCGTGACCGGTGAAACGAATGAAACTCCTATTGACGCTCAGCAGACGGCCGCTCCAGTCGTGCGTGCCGATCATCAAGCCACTCTGCTCTACCAGGTCACGATAGCGATCTTCGCTCATGCGCAGCGCCTGCTCGGCGCTGCGCTGCGTAGTTACATCTTCGGCCGTGCTGACCACGCCAGCCTGCCCATTTTCCAGCGTGACCGGCCGCAGGTTTACACTGATGGTGCGCGTGGTGCCATCCTTGCGCAGCACCTTCGTCTCGAACTGCGAAACAAATTCCCCGCCCGTCAGCGCCGCCTGCATCCGCTCAGTGGCGGGCGCGTGCTCCGCTTCCGCCAGAATCTTGCGATAGTCCATGCCCAACAATTCGTCGACCGAGTACCCGGTAACGGCTGCAGCCACGTGATTGGCCAGTATGATGGTCCCCGGCCCATCCATGACGACGATGGCGTTCGTGTTGGCTTCCACCACGCGTGCGCAGACTTCGCGAGCGCGCATTAGCGCATCCTCGAGGCCCCGCCGCTCCGCGCTGTTCTCCAGCACAACCAGTCGGTAATGCCCGGGGCCACTCACATCCACGAGCGTCAACTTCGTCCAGATCCGCTCACCGCTGCGTGCCCGGAGCTCCACCTCTTCGGCCACCGCGGCCCGCGCGTCGGTTGGCCCTGGGTCCGGCTGCCGGAGAAGCTCACCCAGCGTGCGCTGTTGCAACTCCAGCTCGCTGTAGCCCAGAAGACTGCACAGCGCCGTATTGGCGCTCAGAAGTCGACACTCGGATCCCAGGATGGCGGTAGGCACGGGGTGTTTCTGGAAGAGCGCACGCAGCCCTTCGAGCGCGGCCGCCGCACCAGGTGGGTCGGGACCAGGATCGTCCCGGGCCGCATCGGAATCGGGCCACTCGGTGGCGCGATGCGGTGCCGTAGAGACGCCCAGCTTCGCGCTGTCGTGAGTGCGGTCACGCGGCGGACCCAGCAATCGTCTCCAACTCGATAGCACGCTCATCACCAGGCTCCGCAGATACTGAACCCGTCATTAGGGATATTTACTGCATCACTACGCGAATCTTCGGAATCATCAAACGAAATCAGCGGATTATAGAGATCGCTGCGCGCAGTTGATAGACCGTAGAGAAACGGCGTATCGGGCGTATCGGGCGTATCGGGCGTATCGGGCGTATCGGGCGTGTCGGGCGTGTCGGGCGTGTCGGGCGTGTCGGGCGTGTCGGGCGTGTCGGGCGTGTCGGGGATTATTGAGGGCCGTTCGATCGTTAGGGTACGCAATTCTTCGAGCAACCCCGCTACACCTGTCACCCGTTACGCCCGTTACGCCCGCTACGCCCGTTACGCCCGTTACGCCCGTTACGCCCGCTACCTCCGCTACGCCCGTTACGCCGCTACCCCCGTTACGCCCGCTACGCCCGTTAGGCCGCTACGCCCGCTACGCCCGCTACGCGCCCGTTACGTCCGAATGGCGGGCCGCGTGCCGCGGATGGAATGATCCAGCAAGGTCATGGGGTGATACACGGGCGTATGGGTGTAGGCGCCGATTTGCAGTGCGCAGCCGGGATTGGCAGCGGCAATGGCCTGCGCACCGGTAGCACGCAGGTTATCGGCTTTGCGCCGGCCCAACTGCGCTGCGGCTTTTGGTTGCGTCAGGTTGTAGATGCCGGCCGATCCACAACACAGCTCCCATTCCGCCGGCTCGACCAGCTCGAGCTCCGGAATTCCGCGCAGCAGCGCGCGCGGCTGGACGCGAATGCCCTGTGCATGGGCCAGGTGACAGGCGTCGTGGTACGCGACTTTGAGCGGCAGCGGCTTGCGCTCGGCGCGCGGCGAGTGTGCGGCCAGCAATTCGTGCACGTCACGGACCCTGGCCGAAAATGCCACGGCATGTTTGTCTTCCAGGAAATAGCCGTATTCCTTCATGGCCGAGCCGCAACCCGCCACGTTGGCGATGACATAGTCGAAGCGGTCGAACACGCTGAGCGTCTTCCGGGCCAACGCGCGCGCCTCATTTTCCTCGCCTGTGTGCAGCATGAGCGCACCACAACAGCGGGGCTGGCGCGGTGCGTGTACTTCCCAGCCCTCGGCGGCCAGCACGCGCACGGTGGCGGCGTTGACATCACCAAACAGGACACGCTGCACACAACCCTGCAACAGGCCCACACGACCGCGCAATTTGCCCAGGGCCGGTGTCACTTCCGGCAACCGCTGCAACGACGCGCGCACGGGCACGCTCGGCATGAGGCGGGCGAAGGGTACAGGCAAACGGAGCAGGCCACGCAGCGCCAGGAACGGCACCAACGCACGCAAGCGGGCCGGGTGCGTGAAGAGGGCGAAGATGGTGCGCCGCAGTGCGCGCTCGCGCCAGGTACGCGCGCCGTGTCGCTCCAACTGGGGCCGTGCGCGTTCGATGAGCCGATCGTATTTGACGCCCGAGGGACAGGAGGTCACGCACGCCATGCAGCCGAGGCAGCGGTCCAGGTGGGTGGTCATCTCGGGGGAAATCGCACTGCCTTCCTCGTGCCCGATGCGCATCTGCACGATGCGTCCGCGCGGCGAGTCCATCTCGTTTTCAAAGACCAGATAACTCGGACAGGTGGGCAGACAAAAACCGCAATGCACACATTCGCTGATCAATGCAAGCTCGGGCGGACGCACGTCGTCCCAGGCGCGGGTTCCCGGATTTCCAACGGGCCGATTGCTTGTTGATGCGTGGTCCAATTACATCCCTCCTGCAATCACACCTGGCCGGAACACGCGGTCCGGATCGAAGCGGTCCTTCACGCGCTGCATCAGCACTCGCGTACGGGGCTCCAGGACAGGCCACGGGTCCGGCACGCGGTCGGCTCCATCCAGCACGGTGCAAGCGCGCGGCGCCAGTGCCTGGCGCAACGCGGCCACGTTGAAATCACCGGGCATTGATACCCAGAAAAGTCCGAGCCCTGCGCGCGCCACGATGGTTCCGCGCGCCCGTGCTGTGCGCAACACGGTCGCCAGGTCCGTGGTCCGGGCCGATACCTTGATCACCAGACCTTCTGCCGAGCGCTGGCGCGCGCGCTGCTGCGCCCACAACTGTGTATCATCGCTCACGGTTTCCACTGCTTCCAATCCTACCATGCGGTGGACGGCGGCGCGGGCGCGCTGGTCCGCGGCACGGCCGGCAAAACGCAGCAGCAGTGTGCCGTGGCCACCGGCCCAGAGCACATCAAAGCAGTCGGCTTCCACGGGTGCGCGCGCGATTGCAAGCACGGCCGCCGCCATGCGGTCGGGATCATCCGATTGGCCCAACACGGTCGCCGTGGCCTGCGGCAGAGGGTGCAAACGCACGGCTACGCGCGCAATCATGCCCAGTGTACCCATCGAGCCGGTAAACAACCTGGCCAGATCGTAACCGGCCACGTTCTTGATCACCCTGCCGCCCGATTTTGCAATCGTGCCATCCGATAACACGACCGTGATGCCAATCACCAGGTCGCGCATGCTACCGTAACGATGGCGTAATGGCCCCGAGTCATTACTGGCCATGATGCCACCGATCGTGGCTGATTCGTCAGCGCCCAGCGGTGGATCCAGCGCGAGCATCTGACCTGCGCCCGCAAATGCCAACTGCGCGTCCTTCAGCGTCACACCCGCTTCCAGTATCGCCGTGAAATCGCCCGCGTTGTGCTCGATGATCTGGTTCAACCCGCGCATGTCGAGGTCCGTCACCGGCTGCTCGCTTGCCGGGCACCAACCGAGTTTGGTTCCGCCGCCGCGGGGACGCATGACCCGGCCCGCCTGCGCGTGCGCGCGGATGGTGGCCGCTGCTTCCGCCATTGTGCCGGGACGGTCCACTATGGATTGCGCGGTCATGCGCCGAATCATGGGCCGGGCGTACGCATTGCGAAAGCACACCGTGGACCTCTTGTGGACCGGCGCCTTCCTACCACGTTCATTCTTGACCACCTGCCAGCTACCATTTCGCGGATCACACGACTCTACAACCAATCTGGAAGCGCCGGAGTTGGCCTGAACCAGGAGAGACCATCATGGGTGCTTACCAGCAGTCGATTGACCTTGCACGCTTCGTCAGTTCGGGTGGCAAAGTCGACAAATACGAGGATGCGGCCGGGTACGATTACGTCGAGACGTCAGAAGCCTGGAAGAGCTACCGCAGTGTCAGCGCTTCCCGGTTAGCAGCGAGAACTGGCCCGGTGGCTACGGCGCGGAGGTGGGCATTTATCGGCGGCTGGAACCGGATGAGCTCCCGGACCAGCAGGCCACCTACCAGCTGCCGTCTTCGGGATCCGGGGCCGTTGCCGCTGACATCGTTAACAAGGCAAAATCGGCTGCCAAAAAGAAGACCGCCGAAGTTCTCACCAACGAGCGTTTGTGGTACCCCGTCGATCTGGGCACGATCATCGAGTGGGAGCTGGTCAACCCCTTTACCGGCAAAACATTTTTTCGCGTGGGCCCGCAGAGAGGACCTGGTGGCGCAACCGCTGGATGACACCGGAGAGTTACGAGAAGTACAAGAACGATCGAGAGAATCTTGCGCCTCCCAACTGGTCATAACCGATCCGCCAGGCCCGCCGCTTCCAGCGGATGTTGCCGATATGGCCCGGGCACTTCACCGCACAGGCGAGGAGTAGGCATGACTTTGCCCGGATTGGCCAGGCCAGCGGGATCAAAGGCGCAGCGCAAGCGCTGAAAGGCATCGAGGTCCGACTCGGCAAACATCTTGGTCATATGCTTTTTCTTATCCACGCCGATGCCGTGTTCGCCTGTGATCGATCCACCTGCCTCGAGACAGACATCGAGGATCAATCCTGATAATTCCTCGGCTCGTTCAGCCTGGCCGGGCACTGCCGCGTCATAACAGACCAGCGGATGCAGATTGCCATCACCGGCGTGAAATACGTTGGCTACCACCAGACCATATTCGCGAGCCAGTTGCTCTATGCGCTCCAGCACATCGGGCAGGCGCGTGCGCGGAATCACGCCATCCTGCACGACGTAGTTGGGTGAGATGCGGCCCATAGCGGCAAACGCGGCCTTGCGCACTTTCCAGAAGCGTTTGCGCTCGTCTTCATCACGCGCGACGCGTACATCATCGGAGCCGTTGCGCGTGCAGATGGCGACGACCTGCTCGAACAGTTCTTCACATTCGTGAGCGGCGCCGTCCAGCTCCACCAGCAACGCTGCGCCGCGCGCCGGGAAACCGGCGTGCGCCGCCTGCTCGGCCGCCTCGATGGCTTTGGCATCCATCATCTCGATGGCGCCGGGCAGGACCCCGCCCTGCACGATGTCAGACACGGCCTCGCCCGCCTGGCGCGTGGTATCGAAGAACGCCACCAGTGTTTTTACGCTCTCGGGCACGGGCACCACGCGCAGCCAGATTTTGGTGGCCACACCCAGGGTGCCCTCCGAACCAACGAACGCGCCCAGCAGATCGTAGCCGGGCGTATCCAGCTCGCGGCCGCCCAGCTGCACGACTTCGCCATCGGACAACACTACCTCGAGCCCGGTCACATAGTTGGTGGTGAAGCCGTACTTGAAGCAGTGCGCGCCACCTGAGTTCTCGGCTACGTTCCCACCGATCGAGCAGACGGCCTGGCTGGAAGGATCGGGCGGATAGAAGAAATAGGGTGCTACGGCGGCGGATACGGCCGTGTTGGTGACACCTGGCTCCACGCAAATGCGGCCGTTGTCGAGGTCGATGTCCAGGATGCGTTTCAGGCGCGAGAGCACCAGCAGCACGCCATCGTGTACGGGCAGCGCACCACCCGAAAGGCCGGAGCCGGCGCCGCGCGCCACCCAGGGCACATGCGCGCGCGCACAGGCAGCCACAATTCGCTGCACCTCTTCCGCACTCCCGGGCAACGCGGCGGCCGCCGGCACTACTTTGTATTGCAGCAGGCCATCCGATTCATACGTGCGCAGCTGATGCTCGTGCGTGTAGACCCACGGCGCGCCACAAATCGCGCGCAGCTCGGCGATCAATGCCGTCAAACGGCCGTCCAACAGGGAAGTTTCCTGCGCTGACATGGAGGAGCAATGGTATCTCGCGGGCAAGATGCCGGCAACACGATCCCGCGCTTGAGCGGGGGTGCGCCCGTGCCCGTACGATGGGGAATCCTGGGTACGGCACACATTGCGCTCGATAAGGTGATCCCAGCCATGAGGCACGCGCGCTGGGCCCGGGTGGTGGCCATCGCGTCACGCTCCGCAGACAGAGCCCGGGTAGCCGCCGAAAAGCTGGGCATTCAGCGCGCCTACGGCGACTACGATGAGCTGCTGGCCGACCCCGAGATCGAGGCCATCTACAATCCGTTGCCTAATCACCTCCATGTGCCGTGGACGTTACGAGCCGCCCGCGCGGGCAAACACGTGTTATGCGAAAAACCCATCGCACTCAACGCTGCGCAGGCGCGTGAGCTGCTCGCGGCCCGCGACCAGAACGGCGTGCACATGGGCGAGGCGTTCATGGTGCGTACGCACCCGCAATGGCTGGCCGTGCGCGAGCGGGTGCACTCGGGTCGCATTGGGGAGCTGCGCCTCATCACCTGCCAGTTCAGCTACTTCAAGAGCGACCCCGAAGACATCCGCAACCGCGCCGACTACGGGGGTGGTGGGCTGCTGGACATCGGCTGTTATCCCATCACGTTGTCGCGCTGGCTATATGGCGCCGAACCGCTACGCGTGGTTTCCTTGATCGACCGGGATCCGGCTTTCCATATCGATCGGCTGACCTCCGCGCTGCTGCAGTTCCCTTCCGGTCAGGCCATTTTTTCCTGCGCTACCCAACTCGCGCCTTATCAACGCTTGCACGTGCACGGCACGCGCGCTCGCATGGAAATCGAGATTCCCTTCAACGCGCCGCCCGACCGCCCGTGCCGCATCTTCATCGATGACGGGCGTGATGTTTTTGGCAGCGGCATGGAAACCGTGACCCTGCCTACGATCGATCAGTACACCGTGCAGGCGGAGCAATTTTCGCGGGCGGTTCGCGGCCTGGAGCCCGTGCCCGTATCTCTGGAAGATGCCATCGCCAACATGGACGTGATCGATGCACTGTTCCGCTCCGCGGAAACGGGCCGCTGGGAAGCCCTGTCATGACCAGGTTCCCTTCCCTTGCCAGTTTTGCAACCAACAATGAATCGATTCTATCTGAAGTAGATCAACCATCAATTCCAAATCGAGGGGCGGCACGATGCGCCGGATAGCCTACGCGCTATGCGTCCATCTCCTGGTTTCTTCGTGGTTCTCAGTGCTGCACGCGCAGGCGGGACGTTCGGTGCCGGCAACCATCGTTTCCATCGTGAACCATGAAATGAAGCTGCGGCGCATCCCGGGTGTTGCTGTGGCTGTGGTCGAAAACGGGCGAGTGACCTTCCAACGCGCGTATGGCATGTCCAATCTGGAGACCGGAAACCGCGCATTCTTTGTGACCATCGGTATCAACGGCACGGGCAAGGTAGGACGAGTCGAGTTGATGTCGTATCAATGACCAACGACCGAGGACGTAGTATCAAGGATCATGGCGTATGGGAGGGCGGGCGCTGTGACGCGCGCCCGCAGGTTTATCATGGGATCTGCGAGCCGCTGCTTGATCAGAGATCCCTTAGAATTGGAATTCCGGATTCTGCTGCCTAATCGAAGGTCACGCGTCTCTTTGGAGAAAGCGCGCTGCAGCGGCAAACGGAGCCTCCGATTCAGACGATCCCTACCACCCTACATCCTCCCCCTAATCCTAAACCCTGTCTTTTTCTCCCGCCGCAATGATCCAACTGAGACACGCAACCGATCTGATTCGGTTCAACCACGAGCGCGGGCTTTCCAGGCATCGATCATTGCCCGCTCCTGCTCCAGGGTCAGCACATAACGCGGCTGCGTTTTCAGCGCTTCCGGCACGGCATCCGACTGCCGCCACTGCAGCGTCTCGCGCGCGGTAGTTAGCAGCGGTAGGAATTTCAAACCGGCCGCAACGGCTTTGCGATTGGCGATGCGCACGTGTCCCAGCGCATTGCCCTCCGCCATGACCCAGGGCACCGCGAAGGTCAAACCCGATGTAGTCCCATTGGGCCGCGTCCGCAGCGGGTAGCGCCTGAGCCACTCATAGTCTTCGATCCAGATGAAGGTGAGCGGTGTTGTGGCCAGCGGAGCGAGACCGTTGACGAATTGCTCGAGCGTCTGCTTGCCCGCGGGGCCGGTCGCGTTGAACGTGCCGCCCGTTCCATTCTCCAGCGCCGCGATCATCCACTCGGCCAGATCGCGCACGTCCGTGTACTGCACCTGGTCGCCCTTGCGCGCCGGCACCAGCACCTCGCCGCCGCGCGCAATGCGCACGGGCCAGTAGGTCCAGCGGTCCGTCGTGTCACCAGGGCCGCAGATGTAGTTGGGCCGTACGATGAAGGCGTTGTTGCCGAAGCCTGCGCGCACTTCGTTTTCGCTGAGTGCCTTCATGACGCCGTAACTGGGAGGATCCTGGGGTGGGTCATCGGCCAGCAGGATCGGCCCATCCTCCGGGATGTCAACCGTGCGATAGGGAGAAAACACGCCCGTGGACGATACATAGAGGTATCGGGATGCCGAGCTTTTGAGCGCCTGCACGGCAGGCCGAATACACCGGTCAGCGCAGCGGCGGTGCTCAGCTCGAGAAACTCGCGTCTCGTCGTCATGGTCGAACCGTTGCCATGATTTCACCGCCGCACGATACGGCCACGCGCAATGTACGCCACATCCAGCTCATCGCGCACGATGGCCCAGAATCGGTCGCCGCGCACCACGGGCCGCAGAAACGGCATGACGCGCAGCGCGGTCACGGCCGTTCCCTTATAGCGACCATCGCTACCAAACACATCGTACGTATTCAGCGAATCTTGCGCGGTTGTAACTTTGACCCACACATCGCCTTCCGCCGCCACAAACATTTGCGTGACGATGGGTTTCGTGTGCGGAATCAGCGACCAGTCCAGATTGGAGCCCGCGCGTTCGCGGATGGCGGCAATCACGGAGTCACGTTCCGTCGACGATACGGGAACGGCAGGGCGACGACTGTCGAAGATCAGCGTTGTGTCACCGGTGAAGGTAGCGCGCAGAATGCGGTAGTCGTTCTCGTGCGACGGCTTGCTCCACCACGCGTGCTGCGGGTCCATGACCGTGCTTGGCCTGGGCCAGTACGGCACTTGCATGACGGAGCGACTCGTGCTCCGCTCGACGATAGCACGACGAGACTCTTGATCGTGCCGAACGTCGCGGGACCCTTGCCTTCCACGGAGCCAATGTGGATTTCGGGTTCAATGGTCCACGTGGGATCGATGCCGGTGGCGGGCGGTGTGTTGATGATGTGCGGCACGCCGGTCGCCGTACGCTGCTCGGTGATCGACCATCCTGCGTCACCTGCAGCACAAGCGCGCACGCCGGTCAGCACACTCAGCCCCAGCAAAGCGCTACGAACGTGAATCATGATAAAAGCCTCGCAACGAGAATAGTAATCCAGCGGCGCGACTAACAATCCGGGAATGACGAAGCCGTGCGGCTTGCGCAGGACTGACGCGGGAGCGGGAGCGCAGAACGGGAGCAGGAGTGGGCGGGCGCGCGGATGGTGGGGCTGTCCGCTCCCCGCTCCCGCTCGTGTCACCCGATCTACGCTCCCGAATCCGTAATGCGGCCTTCCTCAAAATCCCGAGAGCTTCGTAATGCGCCCGCGCGCGCCCACGGCCCAGCCAGCATTGCGTGAGGCAAATCCAACCGACCAGTAGTTGGACTGATCGAGGGCCGTCCACGTTGTTCCCTCATCGCGCGAATAGACGGCTCCCGATGGACTCACGGCCACGATGGTCGCCGGGTTCGTGCCCGGCACGTACACACCGCCCCAAACGCCACGCGCCAGCGGCGGGCGCGCGCCTGCAACCCAGGTCCGGCCGCCATCGGTTGTCACCGCGGTCAGTGAATCGCCGGGTTGCGCGCTGTTGCCACCCCCCAGGGCCATGCCATTGCGCGCATCGCGAAAACCCACGGACTGCGGGCCCGTGCCTTCACGCGTCGTGATGGGCAGCGCGACGAAATTCCAGGTGCGGCCATAGTCGGCACTGTGCAGTATGCGTCCCTGCTGCGGATTGCTGGCCACGATCCACACGTGTCCGCCTGCAACGGTCTCGACACAGGTCCCGCTGGCGGCAAAGCTGCCCTCGCCGTTAGGCGCGGCAGGCAGCGTTTCGGGCGGCACACGCGTCCAGGTTGCGCCGCCATTGCTCGTAGTCAGCATCGCGATTTTGCCATCGATCGCATCACCAATCACAATGCCGCGATTGGCATCCCAGAAATCGAAGCAATCGTAGAATCCCTGGGGCTCGCTGTTGGTGAACTGCTGGGTCCAGTTCTGTCCGCCATCGATGGTCTTGTAGATGCGCGATTGCGCGCCGTTGCCGATGCTGAGCAGGTAGGCAGTATTGGCATCGACGGCGTGCACATCGCGGAACTGCAGGGAGTCCGCGCCCGGCACGCGCCCGCTCTGCCAGCTGGCGCCACCATCGAGCGTGCGCAGCCACGTGCCCTGCGCGCCGCTCACCCAGACCACGTTCTCGTTGACCGGGCTCACGGCAATGAGCAGCGCTTCCGTGCCGCTCGCCTGGTCGGTCCGCGTGACCTGCGCGCCAGCGCGCATGACGATTTGCGCGCTCAGCATGGCCGACACGCCAAGGGTTCGAAATACGGCGCCGACGGGCATTGTACCTCCCGGGGTTGGGCGAATCGGGGAAGTCTAGGTGGCGCGCGCGGGATCGATCAACCCCAGGCGCCCTGCGCTGCCGGGTGCGGAACATCGCGCCAGAAACAAAGTAGCAGCTTCGGCAGTGAAAAACCTTCGAGGAATACAACGATGTTGCCGTCCGTTTTTGAAGCACTCCTGCGGCGCGCGCGGCGCGCGGCCATCGCAGCGCCCCTGTTTCTGACCATCGCGTGTGCCGGCGCCACCATCGGGAGCGGTGTGGGTGACACGCTGCTCGAGAGCCCTCCCTATTACGCTGGTTTGCTGAATGCGGACACCAGCCACATTGGCCACTTCTCCATCGCGTATCAAAGGGGCGGTTCGCAGGACGCGCTGTTCGATCCGCGCGCGGGTTCCGGCAGCGCCGTGTCGCGTTTGCTCCAGGAAATGAACGTGTTCCTGGACTCGCTGGGTCTGACCCGACCCATTGGCCCGTCGCCCGCCGGCGCACTGGCACCCGACGTCCGTTTCAGTTGCGAGACCGATGCCAGCGGTGACTGCGTACGCAGCAGCACGCGCGGCGGCTCCAAAACGTACATGCATCTGGCCGTCGCCCGGCCGGCGGGTGCCTGGACGACACGCGCAGCAGCAACCGCCGACAGCCAGGGTGTAGGCCGTCTTCTCCTGCTCACGTTGGAAGTCGGCAACCACTGGCCGCAACAGAAGAACCTGCTGGGTGCCAAACAGGTCGAGCTGGGCACCGGTTACATCGTGAGTTTGCCCTGGCTTACTTCGCTGGATGATCCGGTGAACGTCCTGCAGATCACGGGCGCTTTGATCGGCCGCGATGGCAAGGCCATTCGCATCGGCGCAGAGGGAATGCTGGCGCGCCGCTCCAATCTGCTGGAGAGTGCTCTGGGCGTTCAGCGCGTGGTTAGCGAAGAAGACGTCGAGCAGTTGCGTACGGCGCGTCGAACTGATCTTCCCGATCGCCCGCTCGTGTGGCAGGTCGCGCTGCGCCAGCTCGTGCGCGGTCTCATGGGCGGCGCCATTTGAACGGATGCGCCGGGGCGTTCCCAGCCTCGGCGCCGCTCCACTCTTTCTGCTACCGTTGCCGCGCCGGGCAACACACTCCCATCTTGACCTGCCGTTCCGACCTCCATGCCGCCCGTGAGGACGCTTGACACTTCGCGCCGACTGAGCGTGTCGCCATGATCCCCTGGAGCAAGGGTACGCGAGCCTCTGCCTACGCTTCGCTTGTAGTCACGTTCGCGCACTGCGGTGTTGCCGAGCTACCAGCTCCGCAGACGACAATTCGCGACAGCGCGGGCATCAGGATCGTCACCAGCGGGTCGGCTCGAGAAGATGGATGGTCGCTCGCGGCACAGCCCGTGCTCGTGCTGAGCGGTCCGCCCGGTGATTCGGCGCAACACTTGGATGTCGTGGTTGCGGCGGCGTACTTGAACGACGGACGCATGGTCGTGGCCAACCGAATTCCGCCCATGCTGCGCTGGTACGATGCCAGCGGGCGCTACCAGCATGGTACGGGTCGGGTGGGCAGCGGTCCGGGAGACTTTGGTGGCGAAGGGATGGGCGTCACTGGCATGTGGCGCATTCCTGGCGATTCGATTGCCGCCTGGGATGCCCTGCAGCAGCGCATCCAGGTGTTTGAGCCCGCCGGCCGATACGTGCGCGGTTTCAGGCTGAATGCTCCACCCTCGCCCGCGCGCCTCTTTGCACCACACGTCGTGGGCTTTCTGGCCAATGGAGCCGTGATTGCCGGCGTGAATTTGTCCGCCGCGCCGGGCCAGGGAACGGATCGGTGGCGCGACCTCGTGTTTTACCAACAATGGTCGGCCACTGGCCACTACGAGAGCGGACTGGCCGAGCTGCCAGGTCTGGAGATCTACACGCCTTCATTCCAACAGCGAAATCAGCCGGGTGGGATGGCCGTGCCGGGCGGACATCCTCCACCGCCCGCGCCGTTGCCGCCGTTCGCGCGCGAGGCCAGCGCGGCTACGGGCGGCGATCGGCTCTACTACGCCGATGCAGATCATTACGAGATCAGCATTCACGATGGCGTTGCCGCGCCCGGTGTGATCATACGCCGCGAGACGCCGCGCCGCGCGGTCACGAGCGCATTGAGAGAAAGTTATGCGCGTGAGATGCTGGGCCCGGTGCGCAGTGCACTGCGCACCGACTTTCAGCGTTGGCTGAAGGTCGCCGTGTACCCCGATAGCCTGCCCGCGTATCAGCGCATTGAAGTTGCTGACGGTGGCAACGTTTGGGCGCAGGAGTACCAGGCGCCGGAAGCAGACACGCTCACCTGGTCCATTTTTCAAGCCGATGGTGCCTGGCTTGCCAACATCCAGGTGCCCGCACGATTGCGCGTCCTTCATGTCGGTGGAGACAATGTTCTGGCGCTTTCCAGAAACGAGCTCGACGTCGAAAGCGTTCACGTCTATCGGCTGATTCGCCCTTCGCAACGGCGTTGATCGGGTCAACCGGAAAAAGGTGCGCCTTGAAGATCACCGCGATCCGTACTTACCAGATCGATCTGCCGCTGCACGAAGGCAGCTACAAATGGTCGGGTGGCAACGTGGTCACCGTCTTCGACTCGACCATCGTCGCGGTCGAGACCGATGAAGGACTCACGGGTTGGGGCGAGGTGTGCCCGCTCGGGCCCGCGTATCTGCCCGCCTACGCGCGCGGCGCACGTACGGGCATTGCCGAACTCGCGCCCCAACTGCTGGGCGCCGATCCGCTCGCGCTCGGTCTGCTCAACGAGCGTATGGACGCGGCCATGCGCGGGCATCCGTACGTCAAGTCTGCCATCGACATGGCCTGCTGGGATCTATTGGGCCAGGCCAGTGGTCTGCCCGTCGCAACACTGATGGGCGGGCATGTGGGCGACGACTTTGCTCTCTATCGCGCCATCTCGCAGGAAGCGCCCGATCAGATGGCGGCGCGCATCTCGCACTATCGCAAGGAAGGTTACACCAAGTTCCAGCTCAAAGTGGGTGGCGACCCGAACACCGACATCGATCGCATCCGCGCCGCAGCTGCCGTGCTAAAACGCGGCGATGTGCTGATTGCCGACGCCAACACGGGCTGGACCCAACATGCCGCCATCCGCGTGGCCGATGCCGTGCGCAATGTCGACGTGTACATCGAGCAGCCCTGCATGACGTACGAGCAATGCCTGGCCGTGCGCAGACACACCAACCGCCCGTTCATCCTGGACGAAAACATCGATGGCATTGACATGGTGGTGCGCGGCGCCGCCGATCACGCCATGGATGTGATCAATCTGAAAATCTCGAAGGTGGGTGGACTCACCAAAGCGCGGCAGATCCGTGACCTGTGCATTTCGCTCGGCATCGCCATGACCATCGAGGACACATGGGGCGGTGATATCACCACGGCCGCCATTGCCCATCTGGCCCACAGCACGCCCGAGCGATTCCTGTTCTCAGCCACGGACTTCAACTCGTACGTCACTGTTTCGTTTGCCGATGGCGCGCCCCAGCGCAGCCAGGGCCGCATGGCCGCTTCCCGCCAACCCGGGCTGGGTGTGCACCCCAACATGGATCTCCTGGGCGAGCCGGTGATATAACTCGGCGGACGACAGTTGCGTTTCCAACATTTTGGGCGGTTCTGCTATGAAACCAGGCCTCCAGCGCAGTCTTTAATATCTGGGTGAGTCAAAAGGTGCGAAAAGCAACTGTCGTCCGCACCAGCAGGACGTCCGCACCGAGCCGGACGTAGCTCAACGCGAGGAAGCCGCGAATCGGGCCCTCTACGCGGTGGATCCGGAACTCGCGCGCTCACTCGGTTATGTCCCCCGAACCCCGCATTCGGCGGCCCGTCAGACAGCTGCCCTCCCATCGCCTGCCCCGCAGGCTGCCCCGTTCTCGAACTGGATGTAGTGAACCTGCGCGAGGAGTTGCCTGCGTTTTATGCAGGTTTTGGTTTCTCACCGGTTGCCACGGCCCCTTCCCCGAGCCATCCAAACTGCGAATTCCGGCGCACCTGGTGCTGATGAGCAAATCGCTGTAGGCGTGCGCGTTCCGGCATCGGGTATCGTCCCGCCAATACACAGTGCCCGGCGCCGGAAACTTGAAATGTTGCCCGTAGACCGGTGTCGAGGAACGACCAGCAGACTCCGCCGGTTGTGATGTCAGCACACGTTTGCATATCACTCAACCAGGAGTCTCGAATGGCCATGTACGTAGTGGCCGGCGCAACAGGCCGAGTCGGGTCAATTGTGGCGGGTGAGTTGCTGGAGCACGGAGCCCGGGTCAGGGTGATCGTGCGGGATCCCCAACGGGCCATAGCCTGGGAACGGCGAGGTGCCGAAGTCGCGCTTGGCTCCCTGACGGATGGTGAGTTCCTGAGCGGCGTGCTGCGCGGCGCGGACGGGTTTTTCGCTCTACTGCCGGAGGATCCGAACGCTGCGGATTTTCATGGCGATCGCCGACGCATGGTCGATGCGATGGTGGCGCGCGTCCACGATAGCGGCGTCTCCCACGTCGTCCTTCTGTCCGCGGTCGCGGCCGCTCTGGCGGACGGAAATGGCCCGTGCAAGGACCTGCATTATTTCGAGAACGCGCTGCGCGCTACGCCGACCAGAATGACTACGCTGCGCCCGTGCTGGTTTCAGGAAAACGTTGCCATGGTGATCCAACCCGCCGTGGGGGCTGGTGTCTATCCGAACTTCCTGCCATCGGCCGATGCCGTGTTGCCTACCATTGCCACGCGTGATGTTGGGCGTTGTGCCGCTTCCGTGCTTTTGGCTACTCCGGGTGATAGTGAAATCATCGACCTGGTCGGACCATCTTATTCCGTGCGCCAGCTCGCCGACGCGCTGGGCAAGGCAATAGGCAAGACCCTGCAAATTGTGCCGGTCCCCTCGGCGGGGCATGTGCCGGCGCTGTTGCAGGCCGGTCTGTCGCAGTCGTTCGCGGAAGCCGTAGCCGAGCTGTACAATTGTTTTGCCCATCGACGCATCACGCCCCAGGGAAATCGAATCATCGCAGGCACAACGACGGTGGAAGAAGTGCTCGTTCAGCTGCTGGCGCCGCCGTTGGCGGCGTCGTCCTGACGCGCTTTTTTTGTTTTTGATCACAAGGAACGGCCCGGGCAGTTTCCCCGCAGCCGCATCAGCCTATCATTACCAGGGCCACACGGCCGATCTTTTCCTGTCATTGGCATTGAAACGCTGCCGGGATGACCATGTCTCGAACATCGATCGTCTGTCTTGCCTTCACCGCGCTGATAGCGGCGCAGCCCGTTCCCGGTGCTTCGCAAACGGAAGCGTCCAAGTCCGCGCGTGCCACGCGCAACACGGGGCCTGCACCGCGTGTTGATGGTGTGCTCGACGATGCCGCCTGGGCGAATGCGCAGCCGATCTCGGATTTCGTGCAGAAGATCCCCAACGAGGGCGCTGCTCCCAGCGTGCAGACTGAAGTGAAGCTGCTTTACGATGATGATGCGCTGTACGTCGGCGCGCGCCTGCGCCGGAGTGACCCTCAGGCGATTCGCACCTCCATCACTCGCCGTGATGGGGAAAGTGATGCCGAGGTATTTACGGTTTCCCTCGACCCATACCGGGACCGGCGCACGGCGTACAGCTTTTCGGTCTCCTCGGGCGGCGTGCGCGGCGATTGGTATCTGCCGCAGGATAGCGAAGACAGTGGGCGCGAGGCGCAGTACGATCCCATCTGGAGCGCGCGTGCGCGCGTGGATGCCGATGGCTGGGTGGCCGAAATGCGGATTCCCTTTTCGCAACTGCGCTTCAACGCGGGTACGCAGCAGACCTGGGGCTTGCAGCTCACGCGCCACGTATCGGACAAGAGCGAGCGCATCCAGTGGGTGCTGATCCCGGTCTCGGCCGCCGGCTTTGCATCTCGTTTCGGATTGCTGGAAGGCATCTCGAGTATTCCGCCCGCGCGCAGACTGGAGCTGCTTCCCTACGTGGCGGCCGATGTGACCTACCGCGCCAACGTGCATCCAACCAACCCATTTGATGACCGCATGGCCGGACGCGCGGGCGGTGATCTCAAGATGGGACTGGGACCGAACCTGACACTCGATGCCACGTTCAACCCCGACTTCGGCCAGGTGGAAGCCGATCCGGCGGTCGTGAACCTGACTGCATTCGAGACCGTGTTCGATGAGCGGCGTCCATTTTTCATTGAAGGCAATGAGTTGTTGACCGGGCGCGGGCAGAGCTTCCTGGGCCGACCCACCTGGTTCTATAGCCGGCGCATTGGCGCGGCGCCGCGCGGCGCGGCCAGCGGCGACTTCGTCAAACAGCCAACCAACACGACCATTGCCGGCGCTGCCAAGATCACGGGACGTCTTGCATCAGGGCTTTCCATCGGCGCCGTAGCGGCGGTCACGCCTCGCGAGTACGCGCAGACCTTCGAT
>JBOHRF010000046.1:0-25809 GCA_050732575.1 Longimicrobiales bacterium | reverse complement strand
GCGATCCAGTATTTCTTCCCATATGTAACGGGCGATCTCACGGTATTTGTTGTGCTCGGTCCCTCGGATTCTGAGGTCTGCATTCTGCCCTCGACGATGCCCGACATGATCCCCGTCCCAGTTCAGGTCGCTGATGTCCAGTATGCCGCCCAGCAACAAGCTTAAGTCGTTCACCTGAAGTACGGCTGGAAACACTTGGCCCGTTCCAAGAGAGTCAGGGTTGTTCACGAAAAACTGAGCCCGAAGCGCGAGACTGTCGGCAAGTTCTCTGATCGCCGCGTTCATCTGCGGAGTCCCCCAATGAGCGCTCGGGTGGGCAGTGGTCACACCAATCGTGTCGATGCTACCGCCGTTTGCCAGCTGTTCCAACCCGGGTACCTGAATCGCGAGGTTCGCGAATCCGTTTCGGGCCGCAGCACTGGTACCTGTAACAGTGACGATACCCGAAGGTTGGGGAGCGAAATATGTGACCGTTGCGAATCCGGTCGAATCGGTTGTCGGCGTCGAGTCGTTTAGTGTACCTGCTGGCCGGTTGGCCGTGTGATTGTGTCCGCCCGTTAACGCTAAGGGCTGCTGACGCCTGGCCACTGTGCCGCGCCTCCGACGATGACATTTGTGCCGGAAACATCCGGCTCAGGCCCAGAACTGCGCATCCGCACGCTCCAGGTACGCAGCGATCAACTCGTCTTTGGAGGCGAAGTACCGGTACAGCGTCATCTTGGCGACGCCTGACTCCGCCAGGATTCGATCGATGCCTGCGCTTGCCCCTGGCCATGCGCCGCCAGCTGACCTGCGACCTCAACCGCCTCTCCCCCAAGGAGCAAATGAAGGCGCTGGTCGGACAGCGCACCGAGCAGCGCAAGGCCGGTGTGGATGCCGATGCGAACGAGGATCGGTTCACCAGTGTTGTGGCCTAGCGCCTGGTTTCGGTCACCAACTCCAGCGCGAGCGCGGCCAGTGACTCGGCTTCGTTTTGATCGACTCCGGGCACGCCGGCCAGGATGAGGTAGGCGGGTGCGTCGGTGGCGGGTGACGGTGACACCCAGCCGGTCCGCATTCGAGTCAAAGACGGAGAACAGCGCGTTGAGTTGATCGAGGCGCGCCGCGGCGCCGGACGCACTGCCCGGGTTGGCCAGCCCGCGTACTCCGCGCTGGCCTGTTCTGCGAACTCGAACACGAGGGCTCGCCCGCCGACAGCCTGTTGGCGAGGGCGGGCAGGGCGAGGCTGTCGAGCAGGCGCGTATTGAGCGCTTCGGTCATGCGCAGCTGCTGCGCGCTGGTGCGCTCGAGGCGGCGTGTCTCGCGCACGCGCAGGTTGCTGCGCACGCGCGCGCCCAGCAACACGGGATCGAACGGCTTACTTCAGTGCAAATTCTGCGGCCAGCATATACGGCTCGTCGGGCTGACCAGCGTACTTGTCGCGGACGTACTTGATGAACGGCCGAACGAGCACGTGGTCCTTTGTACCGGCTGGCGCTACTCACCCGCCACAGTGCATCCGCACGAGATGCTGCGCGTTGAGGCGCAACAAGCTGCGACCCTCCGGCCTTATTTTCGAATCCGGCAACCCGTTCACTTCATTGAGCAGCGCGTTTATGTTGTTACACGCCGCAGGCAAGTCGCCACGCTCTATGGCGCGGCGCGCGGCACGCTGCTTCGCTTCCAGGCTGTTGCAGATTCCCGGCTCAGCAACCCAACCCAAGCTGCACGCCTCATCCGTGAGAGACTCGAGCCTCTGGACCAATCCGAGCGGCGTCATGTTCGTGGGGAACGGCCTGAGGGCAATGGTCCAGTTCCTGTAAGAGTCTTCCCAGATCGGCAGCCGCGCCTTGTAGAGATCTGGTACTGAATCGTCAAAAGGGGGTGGCGGCACATACCCACGAACGTAGTAGCGGACGATGCCGAGAACGCCGACACCCGAATATGCGAATGGAGCAGCCGAATCTCCGGCAGAGACGCTCGCAGAATCCGTCGCAGCGAACCACTCCAATGCTACGGAATCAGCAATTATTCCAGCGCTGCGCACCCAGCCTTTGCGCATACCAGGCGTGATCATGATAATCGGCTTAACCGGTGTGGGAATAGCAAGCGTTTCAACTCTCAGAGCGCTCGTCGCGTCATTGTAGAGCGTGTGGGTCACGCAGATCGTATCGCCGCCACTCGCAACGGCCGCAGCCGACAACCGTGTCTGCAAATTGTCAGCCCTCGGGTAAGGTATTGAATCTTGAAGACTTGCGCTAAGCGGAGCGGTCGCGCAGCCGCTGCATGTCAGAATTGCTAACGTAACGATGGGAACTCGGAAGCTAATAATTGAGATGGACATGATTGAGTAACCTCCTCTCGTCTCCAAGGCGACTGCGACGAAAATGGCCTTCCCAGATTTGCCTGATAATCCGGAAATAATAGTCATACTTTAGAGAATCTTGGCGTTGGGAGCAGGAAAGCGCGGAATCCGGACAAAGCGACGTCTTGCCGCGAATGTCGAGGTCCACGTTCAGACCAACGCGGTGTCCAGCATGAGGTGGAGTCCACGGTCTGTGCGCCGCGTCCCAGTCAAACTGCCCGCCCCAGACAATGCTCATGTCATTCACTCCCAGTACAGCCTCTCCTCCGACTCCGGGCCACACGCTCCCAGCCGGGAGAGAGTCCAAACCCGAGTTGTAGCGTTGCGCACGTTGCATAAGTGAATCCGCAAGATGCCCGATTGCCAGAATCATTTGTGGTGTTCCCCAATGACTGCTCGGATGCTCGGGCAACACCCCTATTCTATTCAAGTTGGTCCCATCCGCGAGTTCACCCAACCCAGGCACTCGCACAATTACGGTATCGACATCGTCTCGGGCATTCGTGCTGGTTGCCCTCAGAGCGACTCTGCCAGCATGAATCGGAGTCGTGTAGATAACAGTGCGGAAGCCGATTGAATCCGTGGTGAACGGGCTCGTCACGTTCAACGACCCAGCCGGACGTGCACCAGCCGTGTGATTGTGTCCGCCAGACGAGGGGACGGCGGCGATCGTCAGTGAGATTGGACGAGTTGGCATCGACTGTCCCGCTCTGTTCACGACGCTCAAACGGAAGGTCACGGTGACGTCGCCACCCGTGCCACTCGGACGTGCCTCCAGCGATTCGCCCACGACAAGTTCGATTCGGACCTGGTTCGAGTCCTGCACGACTTGCCATATCGTGGCCACGGGATTGCTAACCTCCGCGCTCCACCCCACAATCTGCCCAACCTCGTTGATCCCATGAGCCGCCGACTCCGTGGGCCCGAGCGGCTGGATACCGTCTATGGAGTCCCAGGCGAACGCCCGCCTCGTCCCCGTGGAGTCGTTCGCTTCTCCCACTACCTGAACCAGCTCGTTGATGTCGTTGGGTATCGCTTCATTTCCACCAAGCGTGCCCAGGTCTATCATGCTACCATTCGGTCGCCACAAAGCTCCCCTTACGACGCCTCCGCTCGTGGTCCAGGCTCGTACAGGCGTTGCCTGGTCACGTCCCCTGGTTTTCATGCGCGTGCGCGCCGGGCACGGCCGCGCGCTGGCAGATTCAATACGGCAGCTCGCAAGCACGGACACCACCGGCCGCATGGATGGCCGACTTGCCTACGTGTTGTTCGTGGATCGCCAGTTGCCAGCGCGACACCCAGCCCGATCGCACTTCCCTAGAGCCAGGTTACCCACGACCATTGCCTTGAGTGAGCTGGCCGGATCCGTCGTGAGCGCGGGATTACACTCGATGCATCGCCCGCGTCATGACCCGTGATCGCCTGCAGTTCCCGCATGACATCTTCCACCGTGCGCGTCATGGGGCCCAGTTTGTCGAGTGACTAGCACAGTGTCATGGCGCCGGTGCGCGGGACACGTCCAAATGTTGGGCGCAATCCGGTTACGCCGCAGCGCATCGCAGGCGCCACGATGGTGCCGCCGGTTTCACTGCCGATGGCGAATGCGACCAGTCCGGCAGCAGTTGCGACGCCGGGTCCCGCACTGGAACCCGACGCGCCCTCTTCGAGCAGCCACGGGTTCATGGTCTGACCACCGAACCAGATGTCGTTGAGTGCCAGCGCGCCCAGGCTGAGCTTGGCGATGAGGATGGCACCTGCGTCATTCAAGCGCTGCACAACAACGGAGTCCTCGTCAGGCACGCGATCCTTGAACGGCTCGGCGCCGTAGGTCGTGGCGATGCCTTTGGTATCGAGCAGATCTTTCACGCCGTAGGGAAATGCCGTGCAAGGCCACGTCGAAACGGTTTTCTGCCAGGGCGATGAGACCCAACAGCGCGGCGCGTTCCGGCCGATCGTTGCCGCGGAGTGCGACGGGTATCGCCTCCTCGTAATCAGCCAGTACTTGTGCGCGCGCGGCGTACGTCACCTAACGTCGCAAGGAGTTGCGCAAGTGGGAAATATGACCGGCCCAGCGGCGGAATCTGTCGACGCACTCAGGTGCATTAGCCGAGTTCAACCTGGTGATCGCGCGTCGCGGATCTTCGAGCAGTTCATTGTCGATCCGGCTCCGCCATATGACCTCGTTGAGCGAGGCTTGCCTGTTACCACGTGCCAGGGCCATCGAGAACTGCTCCTGTCTTGTGCGCGTGGCCTCGCCGACTTTGCCTGGACCAGGGCCAGCCTGCCGAGAAGTGACAAACTCTCTGCCTTCGTACTGGGCCCTGCCACGCCGCCATAGGCTTGCATCGCAGCAGCAGCCTCGAGATCGCGAGTAGCGTAGGCAAGCGTAAGACGACCGTAGTGGATGTCAACGTGGCCGGCAGAGTGCGCGCGAAGCGGTCGAGTGTGCGGCCGGCGTCTGTCAGCTGGTTCAGATTGATGTACGTCTCAATGAGGTTCCGGTAGCGAGTGCCAAAGTGGAATCACTGTCGAGCGCCTGCAGGTTAGGCCAGCAGCGCTACGCGTTTGGGCTGGGTCAGCACCGAGCGAATCGCAGCTCCGTGCTGATCCCGCAGATCCAGCTGGCCAAAAACGCGTAACTCGACCATGGCAGCATCCGGGGTGCACGAATGATGTTTGGAATCAGCACAGGGTCACGGCAGGCAAGCCGACCCGGACAGCTTTGTCGAACGTACCGCCGGCCTCACGCGGGCACAACGTCGACTTCTTGTCAGCGCCAGATGATCGATGCCGAATTCAATTTCATACGCGGAACAGGAAAAGCACCACGGTAGCACAGTGTGCTGAAACTCTGCGAGCGGGTTGAGCGACCTGCAGCGTCAGCTCCCACGTACCGCCAGCCCTCGTGGGAGGTTGTGTGCATCGAGTCCGCATGGGTGTCACCGGGCCTGCCGTAGCATTCGCCCTGGCCCTGATCAGTGCCCGCGCACTCCACGCGCAGCAGCCGAGGACAGGCGTTACGCCAGGCCTGGCGTTCGCGTCACAGTATCCGGACCGATTTCAGGAGGGCTGTGGCAACCCTGTGGGCGCCGCGCCGTTCGTTCAAGCCCACCACCGGATCCATCGTTTCCTGACTGCCGAGCTGGGGATCTCAGCACAGATCCAGGTTCCGCCAGACCCCTATTGTGTTGTCGATGCGATACCGCTCAGGGACGGAGATGTTGTGCGTGACTTCCCAAGCACGACGGGCAACGTGAGCATGGCTGGCGAGGCGCGCATCGTTCTGACACCTGTAGGGAGCGAAGACAGTATACATCGGGTGATCGGTGAAGGCGCGTGGTACCCAGCCCGCAGCTCTCCGGCCTGGATTCTCGGTCTCGGGTACCGACGCCCGAATTCCTGGGGCGCACAGATCCTCGATATCGAACGCTGGAATGTCGGTGTCGCGTACGATCTGGAGCGTTTCAGAATCGGTGCACCACGAGAATCCTTGGGTGAGGGTCGAGAATGGCAGCGGTTCTGGCAGCTTCGCGTTGGTTTCACGCTTTGGTCCAGCTGAGCGTGCCGCGGCTCCTTGTACGTGTAGATCGAGCACCGTTTCGGGTCGCGGCTCGGCCGCACTCGCAGTAATCCTCATCACCCGCCGTTGCGATCAGCAGATCAGATCAAGTCTTGAGGACGTTCACCTGCCTCCGTCCGAGACGCGCGCGCCGCGCTTCTCGAAGTGTTTCCGGTACCAGGCAATGCTGCGATCCGCGAAGTCCACGATCTGTTTGGTCTCCGCGAGCCCGTGGCCCGCGCGCGGGTACAGCACCAACTCGGTCTCGACGCCGACATCTTTGAGCGCGATGTAGAACTGCTCCGATTCGGTGCGCGGTACGTTGTGATCGTTGAGTCCGTGCACCAGCATGACGGGTGTGCGCACTTGCGCCAGTGCCGTCGAGCCGAAGCCTTCAGCGCAGGGACGATTGGCGAACGCGAAGCGGTGACGAATGCTGAAGCGAGTGTTGAGCTTCCATCTGCTGCTCAAGTCCTCAGCGCATGCGCCAGACATCATCAGCGCAAACGCTCGTAAGCATCAATGCCCAGGAACAGGTAGGCGGGACGACCCTGTTCATCTCGCCGAAATGCAATCAGACGGTCGGAGTCTTCGCGACGGAAGAGGTCATCTGCGATCGGAATCCAACGGGCTGTGCTAGCGCCGCTGAACGCGATGCGAAGCGCACCGTTGTCGGTCGTTACGACCACCTTTTCGCGTGGCACTACCCACCTCTGTGGGATGCTGCGCGGATGCCTGATATGACCATACTCACCCGCCCACAGGTCAAGACGATACGCAGTCGTCGGAGGCGCGGGCAGCGCTTGAGAGCCGGGGAAGAAGCGGTCGAAGAAATCGCGCATCAAATCGATACGCAGATTGCTGTTGGCCTGATTGTACACGAGGAAGAGCCCCATGCGCGCATCGGGGATCAGGAAAAGCAGGCTCTCGAATCCTTCGTCCATGCTGCCTTCGTGCATGACCACTCGGTGGCCGTTGCGGAACGACTCATACAGGCCCAGGCACATGCCTGGCAGCCCAGGATGATTCGTAAACCGCCGGGTCAACATCAGCGTTACGCTCGAGTCGCTCAACACACGAGTACCGTGCAACTCGCCCCGCGACAATAACATGGCGAGGAAGCGACCCATGTCGGCGGCCGTGGTCATGAGGGCACCGTCGCCGATGGCATTGTCATATCGAAATGGCTTCAGATGGTAAACACCGTCTCGGTAGTCGTACCCCCTGGCCAGGTCATTGGGCGGACGCAACTGGTCGAACGTACTTCGCAGCATTCCTGTTGGTGCGAATACCTCGCGCTGGACGAACTCAGGGAACAGCTGTCCGGACACTTCTTCCACGATATTGGCCAGCAGCGCGTACCCGAAGTTCGAGTAGCTGATCACTACGCCGGGTGGCATGACGCGAGCCGGCATGCGCCGCTTGAGATACGCACCCAGCGGTTCGGCCGCGGAGGGGCTGACCGCGCGATCGAGCGAACGCTGCTCATCGAGGCCGGCTGTATGTGTCAGCAGGTGGGCAAGCGTGACCACACCGCGCGCGTCGCCACGCAGCTGCAAGCGCTTCAGAACGCGACTGACATCGGTTTCTAGCGTCAGATCGCCTCGCTGCACTAACCGCATGAGGGCTGCCGCAGTCAGGGTCTTGGAAACCGATGCGACACGGAATGGTGTTTCCGCCGTAACCGACCGACCAGTCTCTCGCTCAGCCACGCCATAGCTGCGCGTCAGGGCCACCTGGTCGCCCCGCACGAAGCTGACTGCAGCCCCCGGAATGTGGTAGCGCTGCATGGCCGCGGGCATGAACGAGTCGAGGAACTCCCTCACCTGTTCCGGTTGAGGAAGCCCCGCCTGCAGAGCCCACGTCTCATCTGGCGGGAATGCTACTCCCGCCGCGACCAGAGCTACGCGCGGTAACAAGTTCGGCGCTTTCACCAGTCGCTTGTGCGCCCTGCCTGGCGTCTTGTTCATCGTTCTGGTAACCGTGTTGGTGAAGTGCGGCCACAAATTGCCCGGTCAAAGCTGGTCCTCGCGCCTCGTAACCGCCTGAACCAGCTCAGCGGAACCCGTGCTCTCGAAGCCGCACCCGCCGTTACGAGTAGCAGAATCGAGGTGCCCGGTCACCGTCGCGCCGTGGCGAACGCTGGCTGCCCGCCATTGCCGTCTCCGCATCATCGAGGTGGCCCAGCAGGCGAGCCCGGTCGACGGCCCGGAAGGTTTCAACCTGGACGATCTGCGACGAAACCACACGATCTTCCGGGTCGAGTGGAACGCACGGCCCACTCTCAAACAGTATGCGCAGCACCGCACTAGCGTCGACGTATTTCACTCGCCTCTTCACGGACAGATTGAAGCGAAGCTTGAATGTCAATCGCTCGTCCCAGCTTCGTAATCCTCAGGTTGCTCCATTCCTGAGATCCCGTGCGTAGCCTACCTTCTCGCGCCAGCCGCTCCGGCCAGGCAACAGGTACGGTCTCCAGCGGTCCGAGCTGCGCGATCGGTTCGTTGCGATCTTTCACGACAATCCGCGCACCCCGGGCCGCCATCCTCAGGTACTTACTCAGGTGGGCCTTCAGCTCGGTAACGGTCACGGCCTTCATGGTCTCAAGATAGGACCATTATGGTCAGTTTGCTCACGGCTCGAGTAAGGACAGGCTCGAGCGCGGTCCGATGGCCGCAACTTCCAGGCGCTCCGGCTGCGCAGTGAGGAGCTTCGCCAGAACGCCTGCCCCAGCCGCGCCCGCAAATGGCGGATTGCCGGTCAGCATCTGGTACAACACACAACCGAGCGAGAACTCGAGGCGCTGGTGTTTAGCGTCTCGGTTCGCTGTTGAGACGAGTCAGGATTCGTCCGGCAGATTCCAGCAGCAGCTGAAACGCGGGATCCGAATCCTGGAGTAGAAGTGACACGCGAGTGGCGTGGTACGCGGCCTTCTCTCGGTCAACGAGCTTTTCGCTGATTTCCGCCATACGCAAGTGCGCGCCGATGAAGAACGGCGTGGGTACGGTTCGATGCGTCGTAAATCCGGGCTTGTCCTGTACGATGAGCAGAAGCTCCTGGAGAGAATCGAGGCGCCGGTAATGCTCGGCTTTGGCTCCGCGGTCGTATCGCTCGGTGCTGCGCGACAGCACCTCGATCAATAACGTCGGGTTCAGCAGAGTGTCGAAATGCTGATCTTCCAGGGCCGGTTGGCCACACACCACGGCAACGTCCGGATACGCTGTAAAGTCCGCTGGACTCGACTTTCACGCGCAAGCTCCCCGGGTACACCTCGCACGGTCGCCCCTTGAGTTGTACGGCCAGGGACACGATCAGGTTGGTCACGATGAGGCCGTGCTTTCGGCTCGCGCCTTAGGGCGAACACTTCACCGTCGTAATACTCATTCCTGGTCTCGACCTGGCGCTCCGCCTCGAGGTATTCCGCGGGCGTGATGCGCGGCCCGGGTTGCCTGGACACCGGATCTCCTGGCCTGCGTTCGGTCAACGTTCTGTCTACGATCATGGTTGCACTCTAACCGGGGCGAAGCCATGGCGGATTAGGGCATACTGTAGCCGTGCACAGGGTGCAGCGAGCCTGGCGAATTTCCTCATACCGTCAACGCGCTCGCGGCTCACCACTGACCCGGCAGCCAGTCCATCCACCAGCGCCGCTCCAGCTTGCGTTTCTGTGGCCAGATCTCATCCAGCGTCTCCGACTCGAAGAGCTGGCCGTTCCGCATCACGTAACGCGGTTTCAGGATCGCGCGCAGGTTGATTAGCGGATTGTCATCGAAAACGATGAGATCGGCGAGTTTGCCGGCCTCGATCGATCCCAGCTCGCGATCCAGACCAATCGACTTCGCCCCGAAGATCGTGCCCACGCGCAGCACATCGTGGTTCGGCATGCCGCCGGATGCGATGAGCAAGAGGTCCCACGGCGTGCCGATGCCCTGCACCTCGTGGTGCGCGCCGACGCCGACCATGCCACCGTGTGCCACGATCTTGGCTGCGGCTGCGGACACACCTTTGAAGATGAAGTCATCTTCCGGCGCCCAGATGCCCTGGCGCGTGCGCCGGTTCAGATCGGGCTGGAACGTGAACCGCTTGAGTCTCGGCTCTTCATACGCGTTCTCGCGCGCGATCATGTAGTACTTGCCTTCCGGCCCGCCGTACGCGACCAGCATGGTCGGCGTGTACGTGATCTCGCTGGCCGCGGACAACAACGCGAAGTCCTTGTACACGGGCCAGATCTCGTACGCGTGCTCGTGACCGGCGTACCCGTCCAGCATTTCCGAGATGCTCATCTTGAAATCGCCGGCGCCTTCCGTGGTGGGTGAGATACGATTCTCGTAAGTCGCCATCGCGATGAGCTGGCGCGTGCGGCGATTACCCGCCACGTACTGCTTGATGGTTTGCGTCTCGTAGAACTCGGCGTAGCGGCGCACCACTTCACGCGCGCGCGTCAGCGTATTGATCTGCTCGCCGCTGAAGATGCCCTGGCCCGTGCCCATGAAGCGCGGGCCGAGCATGTCGCCGGCCCGAATACGATCGCCATACGTGATGATTGCGCTCGTGTTGGTCTGCGGATCGCGCATGGTGGTCACGCCAAAGGCGAGGTTGGCGTGGAAGGCGGGGACTGCGGTCTTGTGCACGTCGGGCGAGGGCCAGGTGTGAGCGTGCACGTCCACCCAGCCGGGGACGACGGTTTTGCCCGATACGTCGATGGAAGTGGCATTGGCAGGAATCGCCACGCTGCCGGCGGCGCCAACCGCCGTGATGCGATGGTTGGTCACGACGATGTCGCCGCGCTCGATGACTTCAGCGCCTCTCATGCTGATGATGCGCGCGCCGCGCAGGGCTACCACGCCGCTCGGTTTCTCTGCAGCCACTGCGACCTTGATGTCGTAGCGTGTGGGCGAGTACGCGGGGCGATGCGGTAGCGTGTCGGCCCCGGGCACGGGCAGCGTATCGCCGGCCAGCCGCTTCTGCCACGCGCCGCGCAATGAGTCCGCACGTGCGGCCATCGCCGCGCCGATGTCGTACATGAAGAAGGAACGGCCGAGCGAGAAGTAGAGGTACTTGCCGTCCTTGCTCCAGCCCGGGAACTCGGCGCCAACTTCGATGGCGGTTTGGGTCGGAACCAGTGGCCGCTCGGCGCGCGCACTCAAGGCAACCGCGCTGCCCACCGCGGGCGCCGGGAACACCGAAATGCGCTTGGTCGGATTGTTCATCACGAAGCCGTAGGCGCCCGTAGGCGAGAGCATCACGGCATCACCGGTGTAGATGGTGCGCTGGTCGGAGCCGTCCCAGCGTATCGATCGCAGCTCGCCACCACTCGTGTACAGGATGCGATCGGGGTCGGGCCCGAAATGCGCGAGCGGCCCATCTGGCATGGACGACACACCGCCAACCTCAACGATGTCTTTCAGCGCGCCACCCTCCGCGTTCATCCACGCGAGTGTGAGCGGGCCTTCGTCCATGGCGCCGCTCAGGCGGTCCACGTAGTTGCGGCGCGGCACCCACGGCCCGGTCGCGACCACGATGCGTTTGCCATCGGGCGAATACACTGGACGGAAGTAGAACGCGGGCGCAGGACTCAGCTTGCGCAGCCCCGATCCATCGGCATTTACGACATACAGCTCGCCACCCGCTTCATCGGTCCAGGTCGCGAACACGACCTGCCTGCCATCGGGCGACCAGGTCGGCGAATGCTCGACCACATTCTTTGCGCTGGTGATGCGCTTCGGCGCGCCGCCCGGCAACTCGGTGATGTACAGTTTGTCGAGTGCCGTGAAGGCGAGGCGCTTGACATCGGGTGACGGCGAAGGATCGCGAATCTGCCGCGCCAGGAATGTATCGGCGATCGCGTAATGAAAGCGTGATAGCGGTCCCATGTACTGCTCGACGTCGGCGCTGAACGGAATCATCGATGCTTTGCCGTTCGCCGCATCGATCTTCCAGATCTTGCCGCCGTAGGTTGTGAGGATGGCGGATGCATCGGGCAGCCAGGCCGGGTTTGGCATGACACCGAGACTGGCTGCGCGCTGGCTGGCGTCGTGCTGCACGTCCATGCGCAGCACGCTCTCATCGCCACTTTCGATGTCGCGCAGCATGAGCGCGGTGCGGCTGTCATGGCGCGTGAAGTACGCGAGCCTCTTGCCGTCAGGGCTGACCGACACCTGCATGGCACCGCCCGGATTGCTCACCAGCGTGTGCGTGCGACCGGTAGTGCGATCGTAGACGATGATCTGGCCCGAACGGTTCGACGTGTACGCGCGTTTGCCGTCCGGCGAGAAAGCGGTGACACCGGCGCCAAACGGCACGCGCACACCCTCGCCGCCGGCCAGGTGGTAGAGGTTCTGAGCGCCCAGGATGTACTCGCCGTCGGGAGTAAACACGGGGAACGAGATCGATCCACCCGGCAACTGTGAAAGCCGTACGGGATCGGAGCCATCCGCGTTCGCGACCCAGAGCTGGTCGCTGCCCGAACGATCCGAGATGAAGGCAATGCGTTTGCCATCCGGCGAGAACGTAGGGTGCACATCCATCGAGTTGCCACCGAGGATGCGCTTCGCCTTGCCGCCGGTGACAGGCACGGTGTAGACATCGCCGAGCAGGTCGAACATGACCGTGCGCCCATCAGGCGACACGGCCAGCGACATCCACGTGCCTTCATCGGTGGTGAAGCGCGCGATGCGGGTCGGCTTGATGGGCAGCGTATTGGTCGGGTCGCGCGGCATCGTGCCGGCCACGACGGTGTACTCGCGCGCTCCGTTCTGCGCGGCAAGTGTAGGCGCGAACAGCGCGCACGAGAGCACCATGGCGCACATGGCACGCTGCACTGTGAAGGCGAGTTTTGTGCTCATCAGCGGTCCTCCTCGGTCACGACGTTGGTCAGCCACCAGAGGTTGTCCGGCTTCCTGCGCACGGGCGCGATCTGCTCCAGCGTGAGCGCATCGTACAGACGGCCGTTCTTCATCACGTAGCGCACCGTGTTGGTGTTGCGGATGTCGCTGAGCGGGTTGGCGTCGAGCACCTGCAGGTCGGCCAGTTTGCCGCTTTCGATCGAGCCGAGCTGTGCGCCCAGACCCAGCGATTCCGCGCCAGAGACGGTCGCGGCGCGCAGGATGTCGTGGTTGCGCATGCCCTTGGAGAGCAGCCACATCTCCCAGTGGAAGGCCAGGCCCTGCACGCGACCGTTCGATCCGAGGGCAACCTTTCCGCCCTCGGCAACAACTCGTGCGGCGCCCTGCGCAATGAGATCGAACGGGTACTCGACCGGGTCCGCCCATGGGAAGCGACCGCGCGCGAGCCGATCGATGTCACGATGACTCAGGAAGCGCTGCACCTTGGGATCGGTGTGCGGCGATTCGGTAGCGAGCACATGCTCCATGCCCTGCCGTGAGCCAACCCGGCCGAGTAGCATGGGCGTGTAGGTAATGCCCGCCTCGGCGATCAGCTTCGCGACATCATTCTGCAACGGCATGATCTCGTACGATCCGAGGTGACCGGCGTACCCGTCGAGAATCGCACTCAGGCTCTTCCGGAAATCAGGCGAGCCATTCGTTACCGCGGTGAGTCCAAGCTCTTTGCTCACGGTTAGAAAGCGCTGGCGATCGGCGCGCGTGGCCGTGAGATCCCCGCGCACGGTGCCGCTGCGATAGCTGTTGGCGTACGCAGCCAGGAAGTTGCGTGCGTCGGGGTTGGTGCGCAGGATCGCAGCCGAGTCCAGCGCGGTGGGCCCGGTAGCAAACACGCGCGGCCCGATCAGCTCGCCTAGCGCGACCCGATCCGCGTAGGTAAAGACATCGGCGGCCTGCGCTTCGGGATCGCGCGTGGTGGTCACGCCGAAGGCGAGGTTGGCCAGGTACTGGGGAATGACCGTACGCTGCACCTGGCTCGGTGCCGCCATTTGTGCATGCACATCCACGTAGCCGGGCAGGATGGTTTTGCCTGCCACCTCGATCGTGCGGGCGCCGCGCGGAATGTCGACCTGACCGCGCCGGCCAATAGCAGTGATGCGATTGCCGGTGACCACGATGTCGGCGTCTTCAATGATCTCGAGGTCCTTCATGGTTACGAGGCGTGCGCCGCGCAGCACCGTGACACCAGTTGGCTTGTCCGCGGCAACCGCAATCGTAATCGCGTGCCGCGTGGCATCGTAGACCGGTGTCCATGGCCCGGCAGGATCCGCTTGCTGCCGTCTGGTTGTATCAGCAGCGGTGCGACCGGCAGAATCGGGTGCGGGCGCGGATCGGGTAAGTGCAGCGGCGAGTGAGTCCACGACGGCTTTATCACCCTGGGCAACATCGTATACAAACAAGGTGGCGCCGTGAGTCCATACCGCTTTGCTGCCGTCGCGCGAGAACGAGGGGAAGTCGCCGCCTGCGCGCGTCAACCGGCGCATGGGCACCACCGGTGTCTGCGCGAGCGGATCGACTGTCACTGAGTCGGCTACCTGCGGCCGCTCGAACAGGAAGATGTGACGGCGTGGGCCGGCGCGACTCAGCACGTGTACGCCGTCGGGCGATAGCAGCGTCTGGGGTGTGGCGCGCGCCAGCACGACCTTGCGATCGGAACCATCCCAGGCAACCGACACGAGCGCAGTGCCATCGTGATAAAACACACGGGTCGTGTCGGATGTGAAATGCGGGAATCCACCGAGGGGCAGCGAACCGACATCGGCAACCATCACGATGGCGTGCTGCGGGCCGCCTGTTGCGGGCATCCAGCGCAGCTCGAAATTGAGCTCGGTGCCCGCGCCCGCGGCGGTGCGCGGCTGCACGAGCGACTCGTTGGCGATTGCGGTGAATGCCTGGCGCGGTGCGCGCGCGAACACGAGGCGAGAACCATCGGGCGTGTAGTTGAGGCGCGCATACAGGGCGGGTGCACGCGTGAGATTGCGCGGGGTGCCTCCACTTGCGCTCACCTGCATGATGTCACCGCCCACGCCATCGACCCATGTAGCGTACGTGACCGATTGCCCATTGGGCGTCCAGGTGGGCGCGGTTTCGACCAGGTTGGTTGCGGTCGTGAGCCGGCGCGGCGTTCCAGCGGGAAGATCCATCACCCAGACTTTGCCGAGCGCGGTGAAGGCAACGCGTTTGCCATCGGGTGAAAGCGCGGGCTCGCGAATCTGACGCGCAACAACCGAATCGCCGATCGTGTAGGCGCCGCGCACCAGCGCGCCCAGCGGCTGCTCGACATCGGCAGTGAACGGGATCTCGGTTTTCTTACCGGACGCGATCTCGATGCGCCACAACTTGCCATCGAATGAGGTGACGATGGCGCTCTCGTCGGGCAACCACGCGGACGTGGGCAACGGTCCGATGCCCGGCGGCGGAGCTGGTGGCGGCGGAGTGGCACCGGGCGGTAGCGGTCCCTGGAACGGCGGCGGCGGGACGTATGCTTCCGGCTGCGTACCCATGGTCACCCACCGCTCGCTGCCGGTATCCAGATCGCGCACCACGAGCGCAGACTTCGCCTCGAAGCGCGTGAAGTACACCAGTCGTTTGCCGTCTTTGCTAACCAATGGCCGCAGTACGCCGCCCGGAAGATTGGTGCGGCTCGAAATCGTGCCGCGCTGGCGATCGTAGCGTGCGGCCTGTGTCCCGCTCTGAAACCAGATGTAGCGGCCGTCTGCGGTCAGGCTTGCACCGGTGCCAACGCCGCTGAGCGGCACGCCCGCGCCGCCGCGCACATCCACCAGCCGGCTGCCGGTCACGATTTGGCGGCCATCGGGCGTCCACACCGGGTAGGCGCCACCATTGGTGAGCAGGCGCACGCGCCGGCCGTCCGCATCAGCAAGCCAGGTGGCATCGGAGCCGTTGCGGTCGGACATGAACACCAGGGATTTCCCGTCAGGCGAAAAACGCGGCTGTCCATCGACGGAATTTCCGCCCATGATGCGCGTCGCTTTTCCGCCCGCCAGAGGGACCGTGTAAATGTCACCCAGCAGATCGAACACCACGGTCGATCCGTCCGGTGAGACGTCAACCGACAGCCAAGTTCCCTGGTCGGTCGTAAACCGCACCGTGCGGCTGGTCACCAGAGGGAGTGTGTTGGTGGCGTCGCGTCGTGCGACAGCGGATGTGTCAGTCCGGTTCTGGGCTGCGGCCTGGGTGGCTGCAGCGAGCAGGGCGGACGCGAGGAGTATCGGGAGAGTGCGCATGGCGGATGATGCGCAGGACTCCAGCGCGCGCACAAGGCAGCGTACGTAAACGACGGTGAGCTATGCGCGGCCGGTCCTGACCGGGTTTCGGTCAGGCAGGAAGTAGCTCCACAATTGCCATCCACCATAGTGACACTGCTGCTGCATATCGCGTAATCACGCGATACCGGAGCACACTGACGCCTCCTACCCTGTAGCGGATCCAGACCCTCAGCCACGTTACTCCGGTGGGAATCCTGTGATGCCTGCTCCCAAGCTTAGGACTTGCCTCCCTCTGGCCATTGTGCTGGCCAGCTGCTCCGGTGGCACGACGTCTCCAGACCCAATACCGGGTGGTGGCGCGATCCTGCTCGTTGTGGCACCGTCAACACTCGATCTGATCGCGGGGCAATCGGGTCAGGTGGCGGTGACCTCATCCGGGCTGAACGGCTACAATGGTCCGATCAATCTGTCGGTGCCAGGCGCGCCCGCTGGACTCTCTGCCGTTTTCTCACCGGCATCCGTGGCCAGTGGCACGCTGAGCAGCCTGGCCACGATTGGCACGGCAACGTCGACTACGCCCGGGACCTACAATGTGAGGATACGCGCGGACGGTCAGGGCGGCGTGACCGCCAGCTTCACGCTCTCAATCACGGTGCGAGCAGCCGCAGCCGGTGCCTACACCGTCACCGCGCAACCCGCCGCCTTGACCGTAGCGCGCAATACAACCGACACTGCCGTTGTGCGGCTCACGCGCACGAGCTTTAACGGTGCAGTGAGTCTGAGTGTGAGCGGCGCTCCCGCCGGTGTCACCGCAATCCTGTCGCCCAGTACCATCACTGCCGACTCATCGTTTCTGATCATTACCGTCGGCACCACGGCAACACCCGCGACGTACACGTTGTTGATCACTGGGCAGACTCAGGGTCTCGCGAATCGCACCGCCACGTTCCAGCTCACGGTGGCAGCCGCCGCTTCCACGCAATGGTCCCGCATTGCTGCGGGTGTAGATATCAGCTGTGGACTCAACCGCGCCGGCGCGGCGTTCTGCTGGGGCTACCTGCAAAGGCCGATCGCCGTGCCGGGTGGCATTGTATTCTCCGATGTTCAAGCAGGCCGTCGACACGCGTGCGGCATTGCGACCAGCGGCGATGCGTATTGTTGGGGTAGTGGAGGCTCCGGTGAACTGGGAAACGGCAGCAATGGGCCATCGTCTACGCCCGTGCTGGTTTCCGGCGGCCACAAATGGATCGCTGTAAAACCTGGATGGCACACCACGTGTGGCGTGACGACGACAAACAACATCTACTGCTGGGGCGATGTGCTGGGCACCAATGCTCCCAACCAGGGAAACACGTCGGTGCCTGTGCTTCTGGCCGGCGGTTTGAACTGGGCGGGCGTCGGCGCAGCGTTCCTGGGACATTGCGCTTTTACAACCGGTGGCGATGCGTACTGCTGGCAATTGATTGGCGGGCTCGCCGGCCTAGAGCTCATCTCCGGCGGACATCGCTGGCGCTCGGTCGTTGCCGGCGACCGTTATCAATGTGGGATTCGGAACGACAACGTTGCGTTCTGTATGGGATCCGGTGGCGCGGGGAATCTCGGTCACGGCATCGCGGCAGACAGTCCGACCTGGGCGACGGTTGCCGGAGCCCGCGTGTGGGCGTCGCTCAGCACCTCGAGGTTCTTTAGCGGCGTGGCCATACATACGTGCGGTGTGACCACAACTGGTGAAGGCCTCTGCTGGGGCGGAAACCAGATTGGCCAACTCGGCACGGGCTCGAGCACCATGAGTGAGGTTGTGCCAACCCGCATCGCCGGTGGGCATACCTGGATTCAACTGACCGTTGGACACGCGTTCACCTGCGGAGTGACCACCACGTTTGAGGCCTACTGCTGGGGCAACGGCGGCAACCTCGGTAACGGTGGACCCTTGCCCAGCCCGACGCCGACGCGAGTCCTCGACCCTTGATACAGGCGGCACCAGGTCGATGAATGATGTCGTGGGAGTGCCCAACTCCATCGTGAATTCTGTGTTGTAGTCCGCGCGTGCATGCTCGCCCGGCGCATGCGCCGTTGGCTGCAACGTCTTGCCCGCTGCCTGCGCGTGCTCGGCCTGGTCATCCACTCACTGCCCGTACAGCATCGGTTCCTGCATAAGCGTGTTCACATTCAGTATAACTCCATACTGTTTGTGTCCCTGACCCCTCACGCAAGCAGGCGCTTATGCGATGGTTGCTTCTGCTCTGGTTATGGCCGCTCGGCGCAGCGGCGCAGCAAACACGCACGTTGGGCAAACCCGACTTCGAGCACAAAGAACCGTTCACGCAGATCGCGTCCCTGCGCGAGCTGCGCGATGGCCGATTGATCGTGCTCGATTCCCGCGAGAATACGCTGCAACTCATCGATCCGAAGAGCAGCCAGGCTGCGCCTATCGGTTCGGAAGGGTCTGGTCCCAGTGAATGGCGTCGGCCCACGAACGTCTATGCGCTGCCGGGCGATTCCACGCTCGTGCAGGATCCACCCAACGGCCGTTTTCTCATTCTGGGTCCGGATGGCAAACCGGCGCGCATCTTCCGGCCCGAGGGCGGCGGCGGCGGCACGCTGCGCGCGACTGATGTGCGCGGGCAGATGTATTACCAGGCGCCGCTCGTTGTGACCAACGTGGATGGCTCTCCCGCATTTCCGGACTCCATTCCCGTAATGCGCTACGATCCAGCCACACACCGGCACGACACGCTGGCGTTTGTAGCGGTGCCGCCGCGCCGAGTGAACGCATCGACGTCCAGTGCGGGACCACGCACGGTGGTGGGTGTGACCAGTCCATTCGATCCGGTTGATGATTGGACCGTCCTGCCCGATGGCCGGCTGATCATCGTGCGCACCGCGGACTATCACGTGGAAATCATGGGCTCGAATGGGCAACGCGTGGTTGGCAAGAGCGTGCCCTTCACGTCATTTCCCGTAACGGGGGAAGACAAGGAGCGGTGGCGCGCGGCGCGGCGCAACGTGCGGCCCACGTTCCTGGGCCGCGATGGTCAGCCCATCGCGCCGCCCGCCAATTTCCAGATTCCCGAGCCGATCTGGCCGGAACGGAAGCCGGCTTTCGCCTCGGGCGCGGCGCGTGTTGCGCCCAATGGCGAGATCTGGGTGCTGCGCAATCGCGCGTCCAGCGATGTGACGCCCGTGTTCGATGTGTTCAACGCGCGCGGCGAACGCACGGGCAACGTGACTTTGCCCGCTCGAACATCATTGGTGGGCTTTGGCGCGCGGCACCTGTACCTGGTGCGCACTGATGAGGATGACTTGCAGTATCTGCAGCGTTATCCGCTGTAGCGGATCGACCCGGCGGAGCGCTCTACGTCGACAATGGGTAGCGGATAAGTTACCGTAGGCGAGGTGGCCCGTAGGGCAATCTCCTTCAGCCGCACGGTGTCAGCTTGCTGCTCCGAACCTTTGGCGGGCTCACGATCGAGGCCGGCCCGGGCGAAGGCTCCGCACCCTCGCCCGGACGGCGACGCCTTGCCCTCCTGGCGCTGCTGGCCGCGAGCGGCCCGCGCGGCATAACGCGCGAGAAAATCCTCGGCATACTCTGGCCGGAAACGGACGAAGAGCAGGCGCGGCACACGCTGTCGCAGACGCTGTACTTGCTACGCCGCGAAACTGGCCGCGAATGGGTGAGCGGCACAATCCTGCTGCGCCTGCACGACTCGATTGCCAGCGATGTAGGCCAGTTTCAGGACGCGCTTGGGGCGAACCGGCTGGAAAACGCGGCCGAGTTGTACACGGGCACCTTCCTCGAAGGTTTTTATCTGGCCGGCGCGGCCGAGTTCGAACGGTGGGTGGAGGAGACGCGCTCGCGCTTGCGATTCGCAGCCATCAAGACGCTCGAGACGCTGGCGCGACAGGCGGTCGAAAGGGGCAACTTCGTGGCAGCGGCCGCCTGGTGGCAGCGGCTCTGCGAGCTGGATCCGTTCAGTGCCACGTACGCGACCGGCCGCATCCGCACCCTCATTGCCCTGGGTGATGCTTCTGCCGCACTGCGATACGCGCAGGAGCACGAACTGCACGTCCGGCGCGAGCTTGGCACCGAGCCGGATCCGGCGATCGGCGAGTTGATCACGGGTCTGCAGAGCCCGCGCGTGCTCGGAGCAGCGCGGAACGACACTGCGTTACGGCCCGCGATCAAGGACATTCCCAACGTTACAAAACGCAGCGCGCACCGCAGCTGGGTCATGCCGGCCGCGCTGGGCGCATTGCTGGCAACGACTGTGGTCGTGACCGCGATTGTCGCGTCGAATTCATCACGCGAAGCAGTGCCATTCATTGCGGTGGGCAGCATCCAGTCGCAGGACACAGCGCTGCTGGTTCCTGCGCTGCGCGACTTGCTGGCGACCAATCTGGCGCGAGTGCGAGGCATCCAGGTGGTGGCCAATTCCCGCCTGCTCGAGCTGTTGCCACGTAATGCTCGAACAACGCCCGCACCCATGGCGGATGCAGCCCGCCGTGCGGGAGCCAACGAGATCATCGAGGGAGAACTGGCGATTGCCTCGGGCGGCCTGGTGCTCACGCTGCGGCGTGTGGCATTGCCTTCTGGTGTGGTGCGTCAGGGTTACACTCTGCACGGCGCCGATGCGTACGCATTGACCGACAGCGCAACCGCAGTCATCGCGGGCGATCTTGGCCTGGATCCGCCGCCCAATGCAGTGGCCACGGTGCGTACGCGGTCGGCGATCGCTTACGCACTCTACGAGCAGGGACTGCGCGCAAAGTATCAGGGTGATGGACCGGCCACTTACCGGCTGATGATGGCCGCGCTGGAGCGCGATTCGACGTTTGCGATGGCCGCGTTCCATGCCTGGTCCTATGGCAGACCGGAAGAATCCGCTCAGCTTCTGCCGCTGGTAAGGCGACTGGCCGAAAGGGCCGTCGATCGTGAGCGCCTCATCATCCAGGTATCACTGGCCGAAGGCAGGGCACCGCTCGGCCAACATCTCGGCAGCGCACGCGAGCTGAGTCATCGTTATCCCGACGATCCGGACGCGCAATTTCTGCTCGGAACCGCGCTCTGGGGCGCCGGCGATTGGGCCAACGCGGTGTCGGCCTACAACCGTGCGGTCGCGATCGATTCAATGGCGGGCGCGATACACGGCACCTATTGCCGCGTGTGCGGCGCATTGTACACGATGTCGCTAGTCTATTTGTGGTGGGATTCCGCGGCCGCGGCCGAGCGCACCACGCGGCGCCTGCTTGCCCTTCGCCCTGACCACAGTGGTGGCTGGGAGGCTGCGATCGAGCCGCTGCTGCGCCAGGGCCGCCGCGCGGAAGCCGAAGCCGCCCTTGTCCGCGCGGCCAAATTGAACGCGGCACAGGTGAGCAAGGATTGGCTGCTCGATCGCGACCTGATCCGGTCCGGACGTTTGCCGGAGCTGGAAGCGCGCATCATCTCCGAGCTGCGCAGCGCAGCGCCAGGTGCGCACGGCGAGAATCCGTGGCTGCTCGCCTTCGTGCTGCGCAACCAGGGCCGCCTGCGTGACGCTGAGAACCTGAGCCTGCATGGCGTCGTTCCCGGCATCGGCAAGCGCCTGGCCGGTTACCGCGACAACGCACAGCTCGCCATCATCGCGCTGGAACGTGGGGACGCGCGCGAGTCGGCGCGCCGATTTCTGGCCATGGTCGCGGACTACCGGGTCAGCCAAATCGAACCCGGCATCAAAGCGCGCAACATCACCTGGCACATGACGCTGGCGGGAACCGCGCTGGCCGCAGCCGGTGACACCGCTGCCGTTCGAGCACTGGCTGACAGCGTGGAGCGAATCGGCGCGAACAGCAGCTTCGGACGCGATCCAAAATTGCACTTCTTTCTGCGCGGCCTGCTGTTGCAGCGTGAGCAGCGTCACGCTGAAGCCCTGGATGCTTTTCGGCGATCGTTGTACTCGGCTACGGACGGGTATACGCGCACGAACCTGGAAATGGCCCGCAGCCTCATGGCCCTGCGCCGCTATCCCGAAGCGGTCGCCATCCTGCAGCCCGCGCTGCGCGGCGGTGTGGATGGCAGCAATACCTACGTGACTCACACCGAGCTGCAGGAAGCCCTGGCCCGGGTGTTCGAGGCGGCCGGCCAGCGCGACAGCGCGGCCGTGCATTACGCCGCGGTCGAGCGCGCCTGGCGCTCCGCAGATCCGCAATTTTCCGAGCGCTACCGCAGCGCGAAAGCACGCGCGGCTCCAGCCAATTAGCGCTTGATCGCTTTTTGACGCCGTTTGATCGGCGCGTGACGAGCCATTTCCATCTTCCCGCTTTTCGTCCAACCGGAAGGATGGTATGGCTCGCCGATCGATTCTCGCGTTGTTATTGAGCACTGTCCTCGCGGCACCGGGCAGCGCCCAAACCCAGGCGTCTGGTGTCTGGGAAAACTACGACTTCGTGCCCGGCAGCAAGGTCCTATTCTTCACTGATTTCTCGGAAGACCGCGTGGGCAACTTCGCGCGCCGCTTGAGGCATATTGACGGCCCGCTGGAGGTCGTCGAGCGAGGCGGCACCAAGGTTCTCCGAAGCACCGGCCGATCGCAGTTCCTGATCCCCTTGCGCGGCAAACTTCCGCAACGCTTCACGCTCGAGATCGATGTGATCCCTTCCGCGACCAATGAGCGCGACCTGGTCGTGTTCGAGGGAGGCGCCGAGCTGGAGCGCGGCGCCGAGTCCGCCAACGTGACCTGGCATCGCGAGGGCGCTTTCATCCTGGGCGGGCGCGCACAGTACGATCGCGCCATCGACGCCAGCATGCCGGAAGCGATGCACGCAGGTGTGATCGGCAAGGTGACGCACCTGCGCGTGCTCATGGATGGGCCGTACTTCAAGATGTTCGTGAACGAGCGACGCATCTACAACGTGCCCGAGCTGGCATTTCGGCGCGATTCCACGATCTGGGTACTGCTGGGCGGTGAGGAAGGCGACAACGCGGTTTACATCACGAGCATTCGCATTGCCGAAAGCGAAGTCGATGTGCTGTATGATGCCCTGGCCGGCAAGGGACGCTGGGCCACGCAGGGCATCCTGTTCGCGACCGGCAAGGCCGACCTGCAGCCGGAATCGCGGCCGGTGCTCAAGGAAATCGCGGAGACACTCAAGCAGCACGCCGACCTCAAAGTTCTGATCGAAGGGCACACCGATAACGTGGGCGCGCCCGCCGCCAACCTTGCGCTGAGCGAGGCGCGCGCGGCGGCAGTGAAGGCTGCGCTGGTGTCGCAGTTCGGCGCCGATGGCAGTCGCATCACGACCAAAGGCTTCGGCGATACGAAGCCGGCTGCACCGAACACAAGTGCCGAGGGACGCGCACAGAATCGCCGCGTCGAGCTGGTGAAACAATGAGCGCAATCAACAGAGGTTTCGTAGCAGCTGTGCTGGCGAGCGCGCTAGTGCTGAACTCGAACGGGCAGGCGCAACGCGTGCCGGGTGCAGGGCCGCGGCCGGGCTGGCTGCCGCGCGTCCTCAATGGCGCGCAGTTTGTCAGCACTGCCGAACGGGCCGCGATCACGGCTCGGCTCGAGCAAGTCGAAAAGATGCTGTTGCAGATTCCCGAGCTCGCGCGGCCGGTCGGGTTTGAAATCTATCCGAAGTTCGGATTCGGCGGGAAAATCCTGCACCCCGACGAAACCCAGCGCGCGAGCGATGTCCAGGCCCACAGCATCGAGCTCATGGTTGCTGCACCGACCTGGGCGATTGCCGGCGAGGGCCGGGATTGCATCCACATTTCCTTCAACCGGCCGCTCGAAGGCGAAGCCGGAAGCTCTCTCTGGACGGATGAACAGAAGCGGAGGATCTACACCGACCAGAAACGAGGCAAGCCCATGCGGTTTGCCACCGAGGTTTACGGCTCATTCCACGAATCAGCTGACGAACCCGGCAACGTGAACGTGCTGCTCACGTCGGGCGGCGAGCTGCCCTGGAGGAATATCACGCGCGACGAGTACTACGACTCGGTGATCTTCTGGGGTATAGGAAAGGGCGGAGCCAGGCTCGCGGAGTATCGTCGCCAATTGCAGAAGACGCCCTACCAGGAGTGGCTGGACGGCGCGGCCAAGCGCAAACAGGAACGTGATGACCTGTTCAAGACCCTCGCCGGTTCGGTACCGGCCGCGGAACTGGCACAAATGCGCAAAGCCGCGGAAGACACCGAACGCGAAGTTGGCGAGAGCCTGAAGAAGTCGGAACCCGACGATCGCGCGGCGAATCAGAAGGCGTGGGCGGAATCGGCTTGGATGAGCGACAGCATTAACGCCGAGCGACGTCGTCAGACCCCGGCGCAGCTCAGGCTGCCGGCGCTGACCGGCGGTGACGATGACCGGCTGAGTGCATCCGGCAGGTGGTTGACTGACCGCGATGCGCCGGACGTGATTCGGATCCTCACTCCAAACTACGATTTCTGGCGCGCCCGTCGATCAACGACGGAAGTGCGCTCGATCGAAGTTCAGTTTCAAGGCATCGGCACCTGCGCGTACCCCGCCGTGAAGAAAGCATTCTGGGCCGCGTATCAGAAGCTGGACTGGGACACGATCAATCGCATGCTCGACGTGCCACGGTCACGTTGAGGATTCAGCATGACGATGACTCGAGGACTGATCGGATTGGCGATGGCGATTGCGCTGCTCACACAACCGTCCGCGCGGTCAGGCGCGCCGCAGGACAAATCGCGACCAACCAGTTACCAACTGATCAGCGACGCGCTGACCGCTGGCCGCATCACTGAGGAGTCCGCGTACAAGTATCGCGTGTTTGCCGCCTTCGGCCATCCCGGATTGCCCGAGCAGTATCGCGGCATCGACAGCCTGGTCACCGAAGTGCCTCGCTCCGTATTTGCGGTTGGTCCAAAGCTGCGCACGTTCTCACCGCAAACGCGCGCGGAGCTCATGCCGTTCTTCCTGCCGCCATCGGCGCCCGGCAGCTGGGTGGCGCTGAGCGCGGCGCCGGACGTACCACGCGAACCAATGCCTGTGCCCGGCGATGACCCGGTGGACGATACCAGTGTCACACCGGTAAGCGAACGTCCCAGCACCATCTGGTTCACGAAGCTGGCGGCAGGCGGCGCAGTGAAGGTGTGGGCGCAGCTGCATCATCGAGGCGACTCGGCCAAGGCGGAGAAGATCGCGGATGAGATCACGGCCACCATTTGGCCGGCGCTTACGCGTGTGCTCGGTCGGCCCAAATCAGATATGCAATACATGCTCAACAGCGGTGGCCCGGAGCTGGACATCTTTCTGGTGCGCCCAAGCTTTACGCCTGCAGATTCAGCCAGGAACGTGCAACGCTACGGTCGCTCGGCACCATGGCGCGGAGTGACCATGCACACGGATACCACCACCTGGCCGTGCAAGGAAGCCGCGTTCTTCATCCTCTTGAACAGCGTGAATCCGGTAGGCAGTGCGACCTCGAAAGGCCTGTTGCAGGACGTGGCGCACGAAATCACGCACGCCATCACCGGTGCAAAACCGCTGCAGGGCGCGTGCGAGGACTACGACTGGATGAGTGAAGCAACCGCGACCTGGGCCGAACACAAGGCGTATCCGAAAGCGCAAACCGAGCATGGACCGGCCCAGGGCTTTTTGGCGGACGTGAGTTTATCGCTGGATGAGCGTACACCAGGAGATTTTAATTCGCACGCGTACGATTCGTATCTGTTTCCGTTTTATCTGATGTTGACCGGTAAGGAAGCGGCCATTCCTGCCATCTGGCAGGCGTTCGCAACTCAGGCTCAACTCGCTGGCGTAAACGCAGGGT
>JBOHRF010000045.1:0-26066 GCA_050732575.1 Longimicrobiales bacterium | reverse complement strand
CCCCACCTGCACACTGATCTGCTGAAGTCGGAAATACAGCGTGTATGCGCCTGCGCCGTGGCTGACGACCACAGCGAGTCCGTAACCTTCCAACGGTCCGGCCAGTTGCACTTCGCCCGCTTCCACAGCCTTTACTGCCGTGCCGGCCGGCGCGGCAATGCCAATCCCATTGTAGCGCAATACCACACCGTTGGGGCGGCGGTCCGGCCCAAAGCGAAAGACCAGCTGACCGTCCACGGGCCAGTTGAGTGAACCCAAATCCCGAGTGGTGAGCGTTCCGCTCACGCGTCCGCCCATTCGATTCTCTTCCTCGCGACGTCGGCTCTCGAGCCGGGCAATAGCGCCGGCCACTGCGCGTTCATCTTTTTCGAGCTGATCGAGACGCCCCTGAGTAGTACGCTGACGCTGCTGGTATTGACGAAGTGTACTCTGATGCTGGGTCTCAACCTGTCGAAGCCGCGCCACTTCCCGCTGCTTCTCAGCGCGCAGCAGATCCAGCTGGGAAAGGTCCTGGCGCAAGGCCTGCTCCTGTACGCGCAGCTGATTGGCCAGCCGGCTCACTTCATCGACCAGCATGCGCTCATAAAGTGCCGCCATCTTCAGGTATTTGTAGCGCGCCAGCAGATTGCCAAAATTTTCGGCACTCAGCAGTACGCGCACGGAATTGAGTGTTCCCCGCTTGTAGATCGATCGGACCCGTTGCTTCAATGCCCCATCATGCTCGATCAGGCGGGCGTGTGTGAGACTGCGTTGCGCGGTAGTACTCTCTACCTGTGTGGTCAACACGTTGGATTGGAACTCCAGTTCACGGAGCGCCCGGGAGGAGGCATAACGCAAGCGCTCGATGTTGGCCAGTTCGCGGCTGGCGTCGCGCACGCGCGATTGCAGTCCCGACATTTCTTCCTGCAAGCGCCCCCGCTCAGCGCGGATCTGTTCGAGGCGCAATTGGCTCTCGCGCAATTCGCGCCGAATGTTGTCTTGTGCCTGTTGTGCCCGCGTACTTGACGCACCGAGAACGAACAGCATGAGAAACAGAGCGGGGCCGCGCATCAGATTTCCCGCAGATGTCGGCGCACGGCAATGTTGCTGGCCAATCCGCCCAATAAACCGCCCAAGGTCAGAATGGCCAGCATCCAGGTGGTGGGCATCCACTCGAGCTGAAACAGTGAGCGTGACATCAAGCGGTAGGCGACGTACGTCGTCAGCAGTGCGGTGATGGCGCCGGCCACGCCGGCCAAGAGACCTTCGATCTGGAACGGACGTCGGACAAAACTGTCCGTAGCGCCCACCAGTCGCATGATGCTGATCTCATCGCGGCGCGCAAAAACGGCGATCCGAATTGCCGCGCCAATGATGAGTGCCGCCACCAATGCGAAGGCGCCGCCCATGATGAGGGTGGCGGCGCCTGCCACGCGACGCAGCAGATAGATCTTGTCCAGCCATTCTCGCCCGAACTGGACTTCTTCCACAAACGGATACTGGGCCAAGCGTTTGGCCACGTTTACCACGGCGTCGGCGTTGCCCTGCTGCGGTTGCATGGCCACTTCGATGGACGCGGGCAACGGATTGCCGTCCAGTGTACCGAAGATCTGCTGGAACTCGGGCAGCTCGGCGCGTGCAATTTCGAGCGCCTGCTCGCGCGAGACGTAGCGGACCTCACGTACCGTGGGCGTCTTCTTCATCTCCTCCTGCGCGGCAACCACGGCGCCGAAGTCGGCATTGTCCCGCAGATAGGCCACGACTTCAACGCGCGATTCCACGCGATCGAGTACGCGCCGAACGTTGTGCGCGGCAATGCCAAACAGGCCGATCACCAGCAGAGACAGCGCGATCATGGCCACGGACAGGCCGCTCAACACCGGGCTTCGCTGAAACGCCGCCAGCGCTTCACGCAGCGCGTAAGGCATGCTCAGCGCCCCGCCGCCGAATCGAAGACGACCTTGCCGTGTGCCAATTCGATCATGCGGACTCCCGAGCTGCGGCGAACCAGGTCGAGGTTGTGCGTGGCCAGCAATACAGCAGTTCCGGATGCATTGATCGATTTGATCAAATCGAAGACGCCCCAGGTTGCCCGTTCGTCAAGATTGCCGGTGGGTTCATCGGCAAGAAGGACCAGCGGATCATGGGCAAGTGCGCGGGCCAGGGCGACGCGCTGCTGCTCACCCCCGGACAGTTCGGTGGGCAGCGCCTCGGATTTGGCCGCCAGTCCAACCATGGCGAGGAGCCGTCCCACCCGGGACCGAATCGACGAGCTGCGAGCACCCGTGACTTCCAGCGCGAACGCGATGTTGGCGGCTGCGCTGCGATCGGTGAGCAACCGGAAGTCCTGGAACACGTATCCGATCTTGCGCCGAAGAATGGCAATGTCATTGGGCCGGATGGTGCTGGAGGAATAGCCGCTAACCCGCACCTCACCCTGGCTCGGCTTTTCTGCCATGTGAACCAGGCGCAGCAACGTGGATTTGCCGGCACCGCTATGGCCCGTCAAAAAGCAAAACTCACCCTTGCGGACCTCAAAATTGATATCGTCCAGGGCGGCACCAGAGCGCGCATACTGCTTGTGAACGTGATCGAATCGAATCATCGATGTGATGTGATCGGCTGGGATAAAGCGAGCCGGATGGCGAGTTCCACTGCCTCCAGCATGGACGACGCATCGGCAACCCCGCGACCCGCGATATCCAGGGCGGTTCCGTGGTCCGGCGAAGTCCTGGGAAAGGGCAGGCCGAGCGTGACATTGACGCCCCGGCCGAACGAGGCCGTTTTGAACGCGGCCATACCGACGTCATGGTAGGGCGCGATCACGGCGTCGAACTCATCAGCAATAGCGCGCACAAAGACGGTGTCCGCCGGAATCGGTCCCCAGACTCGGATTCCCTCGCGCCGCAACTGATCGATGCCCGGGCGCATGAGTCGTTCTTCTTCGTCGCCAAACAGGCCTCCATCCGAAGCGTGTGGGTTGAGCGCGCACACGGCCAGGCGCGGCTGAGTGATACCCCAGGAATCGCGCAGGGCAGCGTGCGTGAGGCGTGCCTGCTCCACCAGCAGCTGCGTGGTCAACGCGGTTGGTACCCGGGCCAGCGGCAAATGGGTAGTCGCCAGCACCACGCGCAGAGAACCGCCCAACTTCGTCTGCTCCGCGCACATCATCATGGCTACCGAAGCTCGTCCGCTCAGATGCGCCAGCATTTCAGTCTGACCCGGAAAACCATAACCGGCCGCGCGCAGCGCAGATTTGTCCACGGGTGCTGTGACCAGCGCATCGACCTGGCCCAACAAGGCGAGATGGGCCGCGCGTTCAATGGAAAGTCCGGCCACACGCCCGGCCGATTCTGCATCGCCGGACCAGGGACCAACATCGATGGATTGGTCGGCCAGCGGGAACTGGACATGGCCCACGGAGCCAATGGCCACCACGTGCAGACTGGGTTCGATCTGGCGCACCCGCTGCAGCGCCTTTTCTGTGACTTCAGGGCCAATGCCGCGCGGATCGCCCAGACTGATGGCGATGCGCAGCCGCTCGGCGGGACGGGACTGAGCGCCTACGGAACGGTCCACAGGCGCTGCCTCCCGAGGCTACTTGCGGATCTCGATGTAGGTTTGACGACGTAGCTCGTCGATGATCTCATCGATCAATCGTCGCTGCTGAATGCTCCGTCGGAAATTGAGTACCGGATCGTCGATGGTATATTGCCCGCCTTCGTGTAGCTCCTGAACCTTCACGATCACGATTCTGCGGTTACCTTCTGCGCCCGCGGCAAACGGCCCCACCACATCACCTTGCTTGACCTGGCTCAGATTCGCGGCGTGTTCCGGACTGATTTGATTCAACTTGCCACGATCCACCGGGCCCAGACGTGTGGCTTTTTCACTCACGTCGCCGACTGCGCGGTGCATGGAATCCACGTCAGCGCCAGCGCGAATCTTGTCGGCCACTTCTTTACCGCGCGCTAACGCTCGGTCAAAGTCATCCGACGCAGACGCCGGCGTGACCAGGATGTGGCGAACCTGAACCTCCGGGCCGCGCACTTTCTCCAGCTTGATGATGTGGTAACCGTACTGTGTTTCGACCACCGGGCTGGTATTTCCAGGACGCAGGTACATGATGGCGTCCGCGAATTCCTTGACGTACATGGCCGGCCGGCTCCACCCGAGCAGCCCGCCCAGCTCTTTGGAACCCGGGTCATCCGAGTTGCGGGTTGCCAGAGAATCGAAGTTGGCGCCCAGCCGCAGCAGTGCCAGCAGAGAGTCGGCCTTGGCCCGGGCACGCGCGCGCGCGTCGTCGGAAGCGCGGGGCAACATCACGACCTGTTGGAACGTAATGGTTGGCGGCCGGGGAGGCAGTGTGCTTTTGGCCTTCTCGAACTCGTCTTTCAATTCCTTGTCTGAAACGGGCGGCGGCTTGCGCGCACCCGCGAACTTCTGCAGCAGGCGCTCACTGTAGGTTTGCTTGCGCAGGTCGGCCAGTAACATGTCTCGGTATTCGTTGAGCGTGAGGCGTTGCTCTTTGAGTGCAGCATCGAACTGAGCCTGACCACCCATGCGCTGACGCCGTTCGCTGATTTCGCGCTCGATCTGTTCATTCAGCGCGGTCTCGTCGACTGCCTGAACCAGAACGGAGTCGCGCAGCGCCGCCTGCAACAGCACCAGCCGATCGATTACCTGGTCCAGGATATCGTTGCGAATTCGAGCGAGCTGTGCTGAATCCGTGGGCACCGTTTCGCCCCGGGAGCGCATGCCCTCCAGCATGCGCTCTACCTCTTCGTTGATCTCGCTTTCAAAGATGATGCTGTCGCCCACCACCGCGTAAATACGGTCCACCCGCTGGGCCGGCGGTGCCGACTGCTGGGCCGACAAAGGCGCGGCCAGCGCAAACATTAGCAGAAACATGCTGAAACGAGTGTTCATAACCGATCCGAGTGACGTACCGCCTCGAAAGTGAGTGGGCCGACGCGGGGCGTCGGCCCATCCCGTTATATGCGTTCAACCGAGTCAGGTTCCTGCGTTATTGACGCGTGGTCGTTGTATCGGGCGGCAGCGTGGGCAACCGCGGTTGTTGCGGTTGGGGTGGCCGCGTCGCCTGCAGCTGCGTCACCACGGCAGGCACTGCGCTCTCAAAGATTTCACCGCCAAACTGGTCGCGCAGACCATACGCCAGGGGTCCGAGCGGAATCAGATTCTGCTCTCCCTTGATGGTCGATTCGAGCAGGGCATTCACCCGGCGCTCGATAGCCTGCGACTTGTTTTCGCCTTCCTGCGGCGGGATGTTGAGCAGGCCCGCACTGCGCGTAATGTCCACCAGCTGGCCGTAAATCCCGTTCTGAATGGAATCCAGTGTCGTTTTCGGCATGGTCAATTTCTTACGCCGGGCTTCTTCCACCAGAATCCGATTGCGCGTGATGGTTTCCAGCACGTTCTTGAGCTGTTCGTCCGGCATTTGCGGAATCTGACTCCGCATCGGTGGCTGGATGCGGCGCATGAACTCGAGGTATTCCCCGGCCGTGAACGAGCCGCCCTGATAACGCACCAGCGGCCGTGAAGCTGCACGACCACGCACTTCCACTTCCGGCCGCGCGGCCAGGTCCTTGGCCACCTGGTACGCACCCTCTGCAACTTCGATCTTGAGCGGGTCCGTCAGCTCCTTGAAGTACTTCTGTTGCGCTTCACCCACGCGCTGATCCTTGATGCGCGCACGGAAGGCCTCTTTTTGCTCCTCGAAGTTGGCGTTGCGCCGTTCTTCCAACTTGATGATGTGCATACCGTAGGGCGTTTCCACGATCTCGCTGATCTGGCCTGGTTGCAGCGCAAAGGCAGCATCCGAAAATGGCTTGAGCATGCGTTCATGCGGGAAGAAGCCGAGATCGCCGCCCTGCTGCGCGCTGCCCTGATCACCGCTGTACTGTCGGGCCAGCGCGGCGAAATCGGCGCCGCCCTGCGCACGCTGACGCAGTTGGCGAGCCAGGTTCGATACGCTGTCACGCTGGGCGGGCGTAGCATCGGAAGGAAGCGAGATCAGGATGTGGCGCGCTCGCACCTCGGCACCCTGGCCGCTCTGATCGAACAGGCGGCGCAGCGCCTCATCGGTGAGCGCCGTGTCCGCCTTGACCACCTGGGTTTGCAGTTGATCCACGATGTTCTGATCCACCATCGGCTGCACCAGCGCATCCAACGATACGTTGCGCAGCGTGGTGTCCTGGGATGCCGCCGTGGCCAGCAGCATGTAGTCGACCCACAAGTTGGCAACCGCTACCACTACGTCCGGTTGCGGCGGAATTTGCGGGTTGGAATTGATGAGCGCGGCTGTGCGGTCAACTTTCAACTCGTGACCGGCGGCGCGCGCAACGACGTCCGTGTGTGCGGTCATAGCCTGGCCAATGCTGTCGCATCCAAGGGTGGCCAGACCACTCACCAGCGCGAGGACGGTGACGATCTTCGTCGTCATTGTGGCTCCTGAGAATTTGGCTGAACGACAAACTCGCATAAGCTAGCGCCCAATCGAAACATGCGCTAGCAAGGGTCAGGCCGCGGCGGCGCGCTCTGCAACCAGTGCCTCGAGGGCATCGGTCAGGATATCGGCCAGTGCTTGCGCGCCCCGGCGCCGAATGACGAGTGAAAGCGGCATGGTCCGCTTGATTTCGGTTTCCACTTGCTGATCGCGAAAGGCGCCCTGCAATGCAGCGAGTCGCGGCACAACACCCGGCCGAAAGGAGACACGGGCGGCATTCTCCTGCAAAGTGATCCGTTCGACACCCAGCTGGGTGCCCAGCAGCCGCAGAGTGGTGGCGGACAGCAGTCTTTGCACTTCGGAGGGTGGTGGACCGAAGCGATCGCGCACTTCCATGGAGAGTGCACGCAGCTCGTGGACGGTCTCGATGCGGGACAACCGACGATAGAGCGATAACTTCTGCGCCGGATCCGCGATGTAGTTGTCGGGTAAGAAGGCCGCGCCCTGCACATTCACTTCGGTGGGCGGATGACGTTCCGCAGTGCGGTCATCCTTCAAGCGGCGGATGGTTTCTTCGAGCAGCCGCATGTAGGTATCGAGGCCAACCGCTTGCACGAAGCCGGACTGCTCACCGCCCAGGATATTGCCAGCCCCGCGCAGCTCCAGATCCTTCATGGCAATGGCGTAGCCGCTGCCCAGCTCGGTGTAGTGCTCCAGAATGCGCAGCCGCTTTTCTGCTTCCTCGGTCACGTTCTCCGGCACCACCAGGTAGCAGTACGCGCGATGATGGGAGCGGCCCACGCGACCGCGCAGCTGATAGAGCTGGGCCAGACCGAAATAATCGGCACGGTCCACGATGAGCGTGTTGGCGCTGGGAACATCCAATCCGTTTTCGATGATGGCCGTGGTGACCAGTACCTGGATTTCGCCGGCCAGGAAGCGGCGCATCACATCATCGAGTGCAGCGGCGGGCATCTGGCCGTGAGCCACGCCGATGGACGCTTCGGGCACCAGGCGCTGGGCACGAATGGCGGCGCCATCGATGGTTTGAACGCGATTGTGCACGAAGAACACCTGACCACCGCGATCGAGCTCGCGTCGAATGGCGTCTTCCAGCACTTCTTCAACCCAGGGCAGCACGTGTGTGATGATGGGCATGCGGTCACGCGGCGGCGTTTGCAAGAGGGACAGATCGCGCAGGCCGGCCATGGCCAGATGCAGGGTGCGCGGGATGGGCGTGGCCGTGAGCGCCAATACATCGAGCGCGGTTTTCATCTCCTTGAGGCGCTCTTTCTGTTTGACGCCGAAGCGCTGCTCTTCATCGACAATCAACAAGCCCAGATCCTTGAAGATGACTTCGGGATCGAGCAGCCCGTGAGTGCCGATGATGATGTCGACCTCGCCGCGCGCCAGGCCGGCCAGGATACGATGTTGGTCACGGGCCGTTCGAAAGCGCGAGAGGGCCTCGACCCGCACGGGGTAGCCGGCCAGACGCTGGGAAAACGTGTGTAAGTGCTGCTCGGCCAGAATCGTGGTGGGCGCCAGTACGGCGATTTGACGGCCGTCCTGCACGACTTTGAACGCGGCTCGAATGGCAATCTCGGTTTTGCCATAGCCTACATCGCCGCACAGCAAACGGTCCATTGGGTGATGAGACTCGAGATCCCGTTTGACGTCAGCGGTGGCTTGCCGTTGGTCAGGGGTGTCTTCGTACAGGAAACTGGATTCCATCTCCTTTTGCCAGCGCGTGTCGGTGCCATAGGGAGGCCGTCCGGCCAGCTGTCGCGCAGCATAGAGCTGGAGTAGTTGTGCGGCCATTTCCTGAATGACGGCCTCGGTCTTGGCGCGCAGATTTTTCCAGGTCTTGCCGCCGATGCGGTGCAATTTTGGTGGTGGTGCGTCCTCGCGGTCGGCTACCCAGCGTTCGATGAGATCGAGTCGGTAGACGGGCACACGCAGAGTTTCACCGCCGGCGTATTCGATGGCCAGCGCCTCAATTTCCTCCTCGCCCACGCGCACGCGTTCCAGTCCCTTGAACATGCCAATGCCATGATCGAGATGGACAACGAAATCACCGTCGAGAAGCTGAGACAGGCTTTCCAGCGCGACGGCGCCGCGGAACCGGCGTTGCCGGCGGATGCGGCGAGCACGGCGGAAGATTTCGTGATCGGTGAGCACGCGCGCCGTGGGCGGCGAGTCGTCGAGTACGAAACCGGCGGCCACAGCGCCAATAGCCAATGATGTGTGGGGTGGCAAGCCAGCGCCCCAGCGCAAAAGCTCCTCGAGCCGCTCGAGTTGGCCCGAGTTGTCGCACAGGATGAACGTTTCCTCATGGCGAGCTGCGCCGGCCCGCAGCAGTGCGGAGAGACGCTCCAGGTCGCGTTCGATGGGCTCGGCGGCGCGGGCATTGAATGACAGGTCCACATCACCGAGCGCACGGATGAGAAGGTTGCCGAAGCTCCCGATTTGCGCGCGGGCCGCGTCGGGCGTCAGGAACAGTTGTTCGGGCGGCTCGGGTGAGCCGCCGCGTTTGCGTTCGGCATCGTGCAGATGCAACACCTGCTGCCAGGTATGCGTGGCGTTGTTGTCGACATCGACATCGGCCAACTGAATCAGCACGGCATCGCGAGAGAGCACGTCGAGCAATGAGCGGCGTAACGAGGTCTGACTGCCCGTACCGGCACTGGTGAGGTCAACGGGCAGAATGTCGACCTGTAGCAGCTCGGAGGTAGAGCGCTGGTCGAGAATATCGAACGGGCGGATGGAGACGATTTCATCACCCCAGAATTCCAGGCGAATCGGATCGGGCGCACCGAATCCAAACAGGTCGAGTATGCCGCCCCGCAGTGCGTACTCTCCAACGGCTTCCACCAGAGGCACGCGCTCGAAACCCATGTGGTCGAGCCGGTCGGCCAGATCCTGCGGCCGGGAGTTCTGCCCGGTCGCCAACGTGAGGCGCAGCTCGGCCAGACCGGCGGGGAGTTCAGCGCGCTCCTGAAGTGCGCGCGCGGTGGTGACCAGAATGCGCACCCGACCCGCAAGGAGAGCTTCCAATGCTTCCACGCGCAGACCGCTTACCTCGAAGTGATGTTCGGCCGCTTCATAGGGTAGTGTTTCACGCTGCGGGTAAAGGGCAGCTCGGCCTTCGCCCACGAATGCATTCAAGTCGGCTTCCACGGCTTCAGCTTCGGCCGGCGAGGTGGCGATCACGATCCAGAGTCGGGTGGGGAATTGAGCGGAAAGAGTTCCGATCAGCAGTGCCGCTGAAGAGCCGGGCAAACCGCCGACGCGCACGGATGTCGCGGGCTGAGGTAGGTGTGCTGCGATGCGCTCGTAGGCCGGTTGGCGTCGCATCGCTGCTAGCAGCTGCAGATGCATTTACCCGGTGAGTGATCGCGCGGCGGCCGGCGGGGCAATCGGTTCCGCAGTCTCCGATCGAGCCGCGCGGCCGGCTGCCGCGGTCAAGGACTCAGCAATGAGCAACAAGAGCAACGCCACGAGCGCCGGCCACCACAGCTCGCGGCCCAGACGTTCGCGGTAAATGTCGCGCACCCATTCTTCCGGCCGGTCGGCGAGTTCCATGGTCCAGCCAGCGAAGGCATCGCGCAGCCGGCGTGCAGAAGCAGGTTCCAGCGGCGTTTCGATCGGGGCCGGATTGATGACGAAACGGCCCATCTCGGCATTGTCCTGCCCCAGAATTCGGTAGACACCCGGTGTTGGAGGTGCGCGGTAGCTTTCTCCGTCGGCGAGCGTGTCACGGGCCCCTTCGGGATGCACGACTTGCCGTGCACCCTGGGGAAGCGTCAGCGGTTCGCCCGGCGTGCCTTGCTGCGTTGGGACCGCGGTGGCACTCCATGGACCCAGCATTAAATCGAGCAACGGGAAGAGTGCCGGACTGGTCGGCAGAGTGCTGGCCTCGAGCGTGAACGGCGAGGCCAGCAAAACGAATCGGCCGCCCGATGCGCGCTCACCGCGTACGGCCCAGGCCTGCCCGTCATTCAGACGAAGGAGCACAGAGTCAGCGTTCTGCGAGCCGGTAGGCTGTAACGCGTACACCTGGCGGAGCTGTACCTGCGACAGCGGCCGAAGTAGCGGGTCCCGGTTGAGCACATCATCAGCAAAGCGCGCTTCACCCGGGGTTGCGTTGGCGGCATAACGCCAGCCAATCCCTGCGCTGGCCAGGCGGCGGTTGAGGCCCGGAACTTCAACGGGCGTTTGGGGCGGCAGTACGACTACGGCTACGTCCGGCCGAGCGCCTTCCAAGTCGGCGCCGCCAGGCACGATCATTATGTCAGCCGCGCCACGAGTTGCGCGCTGCAAGCGACCTGCATCGGCCAAAACGGTGAGCGCTTCATCCAGAAATGGAACCGGCCGAGCGAGTCCGACGGCCGGTACCGGCTCCACGCGCGCCGCGAAATACCGGCGGTCATCTACGCGCAACGCGTCCGCATCAATTTCCGCAAAGCCGGCGAGCATACCTTCCGGCTGCGCTGGTATCTGTAGTACGGCGGCCGCGCCGCTGGGCGCGATCCCGGCTGCAGCCGTGCGACCGTTGATGGCCAGCCGAATGTTCACCGAGTCCCCGGGTGCACCACCCATCACGCGCACCGCAGCCGTGGAGCGAGCGCCAGCGCGCGGCGGCAGCCCCCCGCCAATCTCCACGTCCTCTAAACCGCGATTCACGGGCGGCTCTCGGCGCGGCGCCCAGACCACCAGAGAAACGGCATCTGCCACCGGTGGCGCCCTGCCGCGCAAGTTGGTCGACTGCAAATCGCTGAGCAGCTGCACCTCTGCCGCCCGGCCCTCGGCACCAGCGCTGACCAGACCGGCCGCGCGCTCGACTGCGGAGCGCAAATTGGCCGCACCCGCGGTGGGCTCCGTCTCACGCACCCGGTCCGCGATGGTGAGGCCGTCACCGCGCAACGCCGGCTCCCAGGGCGATCCGGCACGTACCAGCCAGAACTGATCGTCGGGTCCGGCTCGCATCAAGGTCTCAACGGCGCGCTCTTTCAATTCGTCCAGTACGCGCCGCTCGCCCGCTACGGCACCGCTGCTGGCCGAATTATCCAGCACGAGCACCACGGCGGAGGGCGCATGGGCGGCACCGCCGCTGCGCATGAAGGGACGTGCCGCGGCGCCTGCCAACAGCAATACGGCGAGCACGCGCAGGGCGAGCAGCAGCAGCTGGCGCAGCTTGATACGGCGGGCATGCTCGCGCTCGGCACGGCGCAAATAGCGCAGAGCGGGGAAAATCAGGCGCGGGCCCTGTTGCCGCTGGAACAGGTGAAGGATGATCGGGATCGCAATGGCCGCGCCGAGCGCCAGAGCAATGGGAGTCAGAAAACCCATTTAGCCGAGTAGCTCCCGCTTGTGCAGGTAGGCACGCAGCGCGTGCACCATGGGCTGATCGGTAGGCACCAGTACGTAGTCTATACCAAGCGGCGCGCACGTTCGTTTCCATTCTTCCAAGGCCTGCCGCACCGCTTCTCGATACTCGGTGCGCAGGTCCGCGACGCTCACAGGCAGTTCCTCGTTCGTTTCGGGATCCACAAATCGCGCGTCGCCAACGCCCGGCAACTCGCGTTCGCCTGGATCGAGCAAGTGAAATACCAGCACTTCATGCCCGCGATGGCGCAGGAAGCGAAGCGCCACACGCGTTGCCTCGGAATCAACGAGCAGATCGGAAATCAAGACGACCAGGCCTCGCCGTCGCAGTCGCGAGGCGATATCGCGCAGCGCGGGCGCCGCCTCGGTTCGACCCTGAGGTTCCAGTGCGCCAATACCACGCAGCAGCTCCCGCCACTGGCGGCGACCACCGCGGGGCAGAATGTGCTCGCGCATGGCCACATCGAAGCCGACCAACCCCACCGCGTCACCCTGGCGCAGCAGCAGAAGGGCCAGGCAGGCCGCCAGCTGCCGCGCATACCAGGATTTGGGCGGGACCACGCGCGGATCAGAACTCCAGCCCATTGAGGAGCTGGCGTCGACTAGCAGGTAGGCGCGCAGATTGGTCTCTTCCTCGAATTGCTTCACGTAATAGCGATCGGAACGCCCGAACATGCGCCAGTCGATGTGACGAAGGTCATCGCCTGGCTGATACATCCGGTGCTCCGCGAATTCGACCGAGAAGCCGCGGTGGGGAGAGCGATGCAGTCCAGTCAGGAACCCTTCGACCACCTGGCGGGCAACAAACTCGAGGCCGCCCAGGGCGGCCAACTCGCGCGGCTCGAGCAGATCGACGCGCGTGGCAAATTCGTGCGGGTTCGTGGTTGATGGCCGCATGTCATCACGATGTTAGTCGAAAATTTGTAGGAGTTGCAAGTCGCGGGCTCAAATACTTCCAGGAGGGAGGGGAGGCGGAGCCTGCCTGTCCCGTTCGTCCCTTGGTGCTGGTTTCGCTATCTTGGCCGAAATCAGCCAGGAGTGGAACATGACAATACTGCGCAGCATTCTGCTGCTTTCGAGTGTTTGCCTTTTCATGGCCATGCCCTATGCCATTGGCCACGCTCTGGCCGCGCACAATCGGACTGCCATCCTGGTAGGACTGCTGGCCGGCGCAGCTGGCATCTTGCTGTTTTTTCTGCAGACGCGCGGAAGAGAAAAACCGTAAGGAAAATCGCAAGAAAACCTATAAGGGAGTAAGACAACAAAGGATTAGAGGCGTGGTGCTGTGACTCTCCTTTTCTCCGGTGCCATCCCGATTCCGTCCCGCAGCCTCTTACGAAGTCTCTTACGATTCTTCTTACGGTTTCCCTAAATCTGGTCTGCGTGCTCGATGATGCGACCGACCAGACCGTAGGCCAGTGCGGCCTCCGCGTCGAGCCAGAAGTTACGACGGGTATCCGCCTGGATGCGTTCCAGGGACTGCCCGGTCTCGCGCGCCAGGAGGCGATTCAAGCGCTCGCGCATACGCAAAATCTCTCGCGCTTCGATCTCGATATCACTGGCACTCCCTCCCACTCCGCCGGCGGGCTGATGCAGCGGAAAGCGCGTGTTGGGCAGACAGAAGCGGCGTTCGCGCGGCGCCGCAATGAAAATGAGGGCCGCGGCACTGGCCACCCAGCCGGTACCGATCATACGTACGGGAGCGCGAATGAAACGAACCACGTCGTGCACGGTGTCGCCGGACTCAACGTGACCGCCCTGTGAATTGATGAAGAGCGTAATGGGCTCTTCGGCATGCGCATCCAGTGCGATGAGCTGCGCCATGCCTGGTCGTGGTCTTGCACGTTTGTGCGCCGGCGGTATGCCGCCGGTGTCTCGCCCGTGCCTTGCTTGAAGACACGCGTGAAGTGGCTCTGATCGTAGAAGCCGAGCTCGAGGGCGATCTCGGAAAGCGGTTGTCCGGACTCAAGAAGCTGCTTGGCGCGCGCGATCCGGCGCTCCCGCACATAAGAACGGGGTGGCAGGCCGGCCATTCGTCGGAACGCGCGTGAGAACTCGGTACGTGAAAGCTCCGAATCAGGCCACAGCTGACTCACGGTGATTTCGTCCAGCGCGCTGCTTGGCCGCGCCCACGATGCGCACCTTGCGATCGACCGGTTGCGGGACCTCCTCGGCCTGCGCGCGGATGGAGCCAGGCAACCAGCGATTCAGGGGCAGCACCAGCACCAGTTCGTCCAACCAATTCGTGCGGGTCATGGCTGGAACCTAGTTGTGCGCGCAAGCGGCCTATCGTGGTCGGTTGATCTCGCCCGCCGCCCGGGGGTATCTTTTGCCTCCGGCTGGCGCGTCAAGTGCTGATCCAACAACGATTTTCCGAAAAAGTAACGTGCGCATAGATCGCATACGCAACTTCTGCATCGTGGCTCACATCGATCATGGCAAGTCCACACTGGCCGATCGGCTGCTCGAGCTTACGGGCACTTTATCGCAGCGCGAAATGGCGTCCCAGGTCCTGGACTCCCTGGACCTGGAAAAAGAGCGCGGCATCACCATCAAGCTGCACGCCGTGCGAATGCTCTACGATGCGGCCGATGGCGAACAATACCAGCTCAACCTGATCGACACGCCCGGACACGTCGACTTCACCTACGAAGTCTCACGCTCGCTGGCGGCCTGTGAAGGCGCCATCCTGGTGGTTGATGCGTCGCAGGGAATACAGGCACAAACGCTGTCTAACCTCTTCCTGGCCATGGATGCCGGGCTGGAAATCCTGCCTGTACTCAACAAGATCGATTTGCCAGGCGCCGAGCCTGAGCGCCGACGCGCCGAGCTGGTCGAGCTGCTGGGCGTCTTCCCTGACGAGGTGCTGTCGGTCTCGGCCAAAGAAGGCACCGGTGTGCCCGCCGTTCTCGACGCCATCGTACAGCGGGTTCCGGCACCGCGCGGCAATCCGCAAGCACCGTTACGCGCGCTCATCTTCGACTCGTACTATGACAAATACCAGGGCGCCGTACCCATGATTCGGGTGGTGGATGGCGTGGTCCGCCCCGGCATGCGCATTACGTTCGGCGCTTCGCCGGAAGCCGCCTACCCAGTGGATGAGGTGGGGTACTCCCGGCTGGGCCGCTTTTCACAGCCGGAGCTGGGCGCGGGCGAGGTGGGATATCTGCTAGCCGGCATCAAGAAGATCAGTGATACCAAAGTGGGTGACACGTTGCTCGACGCGGATCAACGCGCGACCGAGTTATTGCCCGGTTATCGCGAGATCAAACCCATGGTGTTTGCCGGCGTCTATCCAACGGAAGCCAACCAATACGAAGAGCTGCGCGACGCACTGGAGAAGCTCAAGCTGAATGACGCGAGCCTCTTCTATGAAAAAGAAACTTCACAAGCGCTGGGCTTCGGATTCCGCTGCGGTTTCCTGGGATTGCTGCACATGGAGATCGTGCAGGAGCGGCTGGAGCGTGAGTTCGAGCTGGATCTAGTAACCACGGTTCCGAGCGTGGAATACCATGTGATCCTGACCGATAGCACTACCCTGATCGTGGAGAATCCCTCGCTCATGCCCGATCGAACCAAGATTGAACGTGTGGAGGAGCCGTACGTTCGGGCGCGCGTGGTTTGTCCGGCCGAGTACATTGGCGCTGTGCAAAAGCTGTGTCACGAGCGGCGCGCAACCTATGCAGGGATGCACTACCTGGATCCCACGCGCGTCGAATTCAACTACGATCTGCCGCTGGCCGAGATCATTCTGGATTTCTACGACAAGTTGAAGGGCTCCACGCGCGGTTACGCGTCATTGGACTGGGAACTGCTCGAGTACCGGGCCAACGACCTGGTAAAATTGGAAATGTTGATCAACGGTGATCCGGTTGATGCCTTCAGCGTGATCATTCACGCGGACAAAGCGTACGAGTACGGCCGTGCCATTGCGGAAAAACTGCGGCAGCTGATTCCCAGGCAGCTCTTCGAGGTGGCGATCCAGGCTACCATTGGCAACCGCATTATTGCGCGCGAGAGCATCAAGGCGCTGCGCAAAAATGTCACGGCCAAGTGTTATGGTGGTGACATCACGCGCAAGCGCAAACTCCTGGAGAAACAAAAGGAAGGCAAGAAACGGATGAAGCAGGTGGGCACCGTGGAGATACCGCAGGAAGCATTTCTGGCGGTCTTGCAGGTGGGAGACTGAGCGCCAGCTCGGACCTCATGACCACGGCCGTAATCATCTCGACTTACAATCAGCCGGCCTGGCTGGAAAAGGTGCTCTGGGGCTACGCTATGCAGAGCACAACCGCGTTTGACGTGCTGGTGGCCGATGATGGCTCCGATGAAAGGACGCGCGCGGTGGTGGAACGCGCGCGCGCCATGTTTGGCGAGCGGCTGATCCAGGTCTGGCACGACGACGCCGGATTCCGGAAGTGCGAAATCCTGAACAAGGCCATTCTCGCATCGCGGGCGCAGTACCTGATCTTCACTGACGGCGATTGCATTCCCCGGCGCGACTTCGTGCAGAGCCACGTCGAGCTGGCCCGGCCGGGCCGGTTCCTTTCGGGTGGGGTGGTCTGGCTGCCGCGGCCATTGAGCGAAGAGATCACGCGTGCCGATATCGAGCTGGAACACCTGAATGACGTGGCCTGGCTGCGCGCGCGGGCTGCGCGCGCGGAACGCCAGCGGTTGCGTCTGGTGCGCTCGAGAGGCTGGGCCGCGCTTCTGGACCGGCTCACACCCACGCGTGCGACCTTCAACGGCCACAACGCATCCGTGACCCGCGAGGCGCTGCTCGCGGTCAACGGCTTCGACGCTGAGATGGGGTACGGCGGCCTGGACCGGGCCCTGGGTGAGCGCCTGCACAATCTGGGACTGCGCGGACTGAGCGTACGGCACCGCGCCGTCTGTTTCCATCTGGATCACGACCGGCCGTACCGCAAACCCGAAGTAGTAAAGAAGAACCGCGAGATCCGGGCACGCATCCGCCGCAACCGGGAGTTGCGTGCCCGGCTGGGGATTGCCGAGCTCACCGAAGCGACAGGAACGAAGGCATGAGCGAACTGCGCCGCAAGAACGTGTTGGCCTGGGCCTTTTACGATTTCGGCAGCTCGGCGTTCAACACGCTGATGGTCACGTTCATCTTCAATCTCTATTTCGTACAAACGCTGGTGGGCAATGAACTGACCGGGACCGTGCTCTGGACCCGAGGACTCAACATCTCAGCCGTGATCGTAGCATTGATCAGTCCTGTGCTGGGCGCGATAGCCGACTACTCGTCGCGCAAGAAGCTCCTTCTGGTACTCTTCGCGCTGCAGAGTATCGTTTTCACAGTGCTGTTGTTTTTTGTGGGACCCGGTGCAGCCCTGCCGGCGTTGCTGCTGTTTGTGATCGCGAATACGGGATTCGAAGCAGCCAACGTCTTCTACTACGCATTCCTGCCTGAAGTCACCGCCACCCGAACGATCGGCAGGGTGTCCGGTTTCGGCTATTTTCTGGGTTACATGGGCGGGTTGTTGTCCCTGGCGATCGGCCTGGGCATGGTGCAAGCCTGGATACCGAAAACCGACAATTTGCACGTGCGTGCTACCATTCTTCTGGTGGCCGGCTGGTACCTGCTCTTTTCGCTCCCCATGTTTTTCCTGGTGAAGGAGAAAAGCGAGCACCGCCCTGTTCCGGATAGTTACCTGCGACTGGGCTTTCGGCGGCTGGCAGAGACGGTACGGCATGCCGGCTCGTACCGCGAAGCCGGTAAGCTGCTGATCGCACGCATGATCTACAATGACGGGCTGACCACGGTTATTGGCATGGCCTCGATCTATGCCGCGGCCGTACTGGGCATGACACTCCAGCAGGTGCTGACCATGGCCATTGCTCTGAACGTGGCCGCAGGCATTGGGGCCTTTGCCATGGGTTACCTCGACGACCGCATTGGAGGCAAGAAAACCATCACGATCTCTCTCCTGGTCCTGATCGTTGGGAGCACGGTCGGAGTGAGCGCGAACAGCATCAGCGGTTTCTGGGTGGGTGCTGTACTGATCGGTTTCATGATGGGGCCGAATCAATCGGCCAGCCGCAGTCTGCTCGCTCGGCTGGTGCCCGAAGAGAAACACGCAGAGTTCTTCGGCCTCTATGCGTTTTCTGGAAAGATGTCGTCCATCTTCGGACCGCTGGTGTACGGAGCAGTTCTGGCCGCTACCAGTAATCACAGACTGGCCATGAGTTCCATTGTGGGCTTCTTCGCGGTGGGTTTGTTCTTGTTGCAGTTTGTGCGGGAACGGGAGGGGATCGAGGTGGCGCAGGCGGCGACCAGTCTGCCAAGGAGCGTGGCGTGACCGGGAAAAAGTGGATCATCGGCGTCGACCTGGGTGGCACCAACATTGTCGTGGGTGTATTGCCCATCGATGGTGGCACCGGTGATGTGTTGGCGCTGCGCTCCCATCAGACCGAGGCGCAGCGCGGTGCCAAGTTCGTCGTGGATCGCATCAACAACATGATCGAGGAAGCGCGCGCCGATGTGATCTCGAAATTCGGCGGTACACCCGCAGACTTTGCCGGTGTTGGCATCGGTTCGCCGGGTCCGCTGAATCGTAAGAGTGGAATCGTGATCAACACGCCCAACCTGGGCTGGCGCAACTTTCCGCTGCGCGACCTGGTGGCCAACGCCGTGAACCTGCCTGCCGTGCTCGACAACGATGCCAACTGCGCCACCTACGGTGAATGGTGGTTGGGTGCTGGCCGCAACGTGGATACACTGGTCGGCATCACGCTGGGCACTGGCATTGGCGGTGGCATTGTACTACAGGGCGAAATCTTTCACGGCGTCAGCGATGCCGCGGGTGAAATCGGACACACCACGATCGAAGCCAACGGCCGCAAGTGCAAATGCGGGAATTACGGCTGTTTGGAAGCTTACGCTTCGGGGCCTGCCATTGCGCTGCGCGCCGTGGAAGGCATTGAGGCGGGCGCAGAGTCAATGCTGCCCGATCTGGTCGATGGCCGGCTCGAGGGTATTACCGCCGCCACCGTGTACGAAGCGGTAGTGCTGGGTGACGCGTACGCCAACGAAGTGATGCGCGAGACCGCAAAATTCCTGGGCGCCGGCATAGCCAACGTGATCAATATGCTGAACCCGGAAATGATCGTGATCTCGGGCGGCGTAACCAAAGCCGGCGATCATCTGTTCCTGCCGCTCAAGGCGGAAGCGCGCAAACGTGCTTTCCGCAGTGCCATGGATTCCTGTCAAATCTGCCCCGCCCTCTTACCCGGAACCGCGGGTGTCATCGGCGCTGCCGCCGTGTTCAAGAAGGATACGTACGGTGAGGTGTAACGGGCGTGACGGGCGTGACGGGAACGGATAACGAGATGCCCAACGTCCGCAGTGCTTCGGCAACAAAAGTATTGCGCATTCCTGAAACGCAATTCGTTTACGCCCGCTACGCCCGCTACGCCCGCTACGCCCGCTACGCCCGCTACGCCCGCTACGCCCGCTACGCCCGCTACGCCCGCTACGCCCGCTACGCCCGTTGAAGTGATGAAACTCGGTATCCTCGGCACCATGGTTTGGGACCGCATCCACGCACGCGATGTGCGGGTTGCACCGTTCGAGGAGTGGGGCGGCATCACTTACGCATTGGCGGCCGCGGACGCGGCGCGGGCGTCAAGCTGGACGCTGGTGCCCATTCTGAAAGTGGGCACGGACCTGCAGGACCGAGCTTTTGAGTTCCTGCGCACGCTGGGCAACATTGACGTGGAAGCGGGAATCCGCGTGGTCGAGCAGCCTAACAACCGGGTGGAGCTGCACTACCAGGAGAACGTGCGCCGCTGCGAGCGATTGAGTGGGGGCGTGCCGGGTTGGACCTGGTCGGAGCTGGCGCCCATTCTGGGAGATGTGGACGCGTTGTACGTCAATTTCATCTCCGGCTTTGAGCTGACGTTGCCGGAAGCATTGCAGCTGCGCCTGGGCTATCATGGTCCTATGTACGCGGACTTCCACTCGTTGTTGTTGGGAATGGATGCGGGCGGCCTGCGCTCACCTCGCGCGCTGGTGGATTGGCGCGAATGGCTGCGCTGCTTCGATGTTGTACAGCTCAACGAAACGGAGTTGGAAACACTTGCGCAGTCGTGGGGAGACCCCTGGCGTTTTGCTTCAGACGTGGTCAATGATGAGCTGAAGCTGCTGCTGGTGACGTTGGCCGAGCGAGGTGCTGCTTACGTTGTCTCACCGAGCTTTCAAAGTGAACCAATGTCGTGGCGGCCGCGCGGCATAGTGAAGCCACCCCTGCGCGTTGTTGGTAAGGCCGTGAGTCGACACCTGGCCGCGGAGCAGGGGCCGCTGGACGGTGATCCCACCGGCTGCGGCGATGTGTGGGGTGCAACCTTCTTTTGCCGGCTCCTGGCTGGCGATGCTCTGGACTACGCAATGGAGGCGGCCAACAGGGCGGCCGGTCGCAACGTGCTGCATCGGGGCGCTACGGGTCTGAACCACTATTTGCGAGGTCGGCTCGCGCCATGAAAGTGATTGTTGCGCCGGTAGCGCTGGATGAGCGTCACTTCGATGCCTTGATTGAGGGACTCGGGGAAGAGACGCAGGAGCGGCTGTTAGTGGATGCGCGGCATACGCGCTGGGCCGATCCATACGGCATGCTGGCACTGCTCGCGGTTGGCGAGCTGGCCCGACGTAGAGGGGAACGGGCGCTGCTGCAGTTGCCCGATGACGCCGATGTGGTCAGCTACCTGGGCCGTATGGATTTCTTCGAGCAGGCCGAGGATCTCTTCGAGCTGCACGGCAGCACGCGCCGGCGGCGGGCGGAAACGAGCAGCTCCGATGTATTGCTGGAAATCACGAGCATCCGGTCCTATGACGATGTGCATGATGTGGTGGGACGCGTCAATGAGCGCGCGCAAACCATTCTGACCACGCAACTCCACTATCCGCGCGCGCAGGCCCTGCAATTCACGGCCATGCTTTCGGAAGTCTGTCAAAACATCGTGGACCACGCAGAAGGTGCTGGCTGGGTAGCCACGCAGTCGTACACCTGGCAAAAGCGGCTGGGTGGCCGGCGCGTTGTGAACATTGCGGTCATGGATGTGGGCATCGGATTCCGCGCGTCACTGGCCAGCGCACATGCCGCGCGTTTCGTCGATCGCTGGAATGATGCCATGGCGCTGGAGCAGGCGTTCATGCATGGCTTGAATCGCTTTCACGATCCACACCGGGGTCAGGGGCTGCAGCAGATTCGCAAGAACGCGGGCCGCTGGTCGGGCCATGTTTCGATTCGCAGCGGCACGGCCCGCATCACGGAAGTCCCCGATTGGGATGATGCCGCGCCGCTGGAAGATGGACTCCCCTATTTTCCGGGCGCCCAGATCGGCATTATTCTGCCCGCTCGCATCGAGACTGACGCCGAGCAACCCGCGAGCAACCGGGAAGGAGTCCGCAGGTGAATGCGGCGCCGGGCAACATTGTGCCTCTGTCCATCGACCTGTCCGCACTGGTACGCCGCTCGGTGGCCAGTCTGTATTCACATCTGGTCACACGACCCATGGGTCAGGCGCTGCGCCTGGGCATCGAGAATCAGCTCGCCGAGCTGGGTGAGTTTTGCGTGTCGATCCTGGACTTCACGCAGGTGGTCGTACTCGACTACAGCTGCGCCGATGAAGCGGTAGCCAAGTTGATCCTGCGGTACCAACGAGTGGACCGCCCGGCAGAGGTTTTCTTCATGGCGCGCGGTGTGGCCGAACAACACATCGAGCCGATCGAAGCGGTGTTGACGCGGCACGAACTCGCTCTGGTTGCCGATGTGGTGGGATCGGGATACGAGTTGCTGGGACCGGCATCAGCCCAGGAGCGCGCAACGTGGCACACCTTGCAGGGCATGGGCTACGCGAACGCGGGCGAAATCGCGGCGCGCACGCAGTGCACGGAACCGGCTGCACGGAGTGCGCTGGATGCGCTGGCCAGCCGGCGCGCCGTAGTGCGTCACGGTGAGTTGCAGAATTACTTCGCGCTGAGCGCGCTGCTCAGCAAAGCATAGCCCGGAATCTACCCATCCATCACCCGACCAATGAGCCGATTGATGGCCATCAGCGCGGCCAGGGCGGCCGCATGATCGGGTTCATCCTCGAGAGGCTGCGCGCCGGCTAACGCCACCGGCTTGCGCCCGAGACTGGGCGCGCTCACCAGAACGTTCACGAGCGCGTATTCCCGGCCAAACGCGCGCACGGTAGTAAGGCCATCCAACTGAAACCGAAGACGCTGATCACAGGCCAGAGCAGCAGCGCCCAGTGCGGCGGCCGCGGCCGCGCGCAGCCGCCCGCGACCCACGTCCACCTCTGCCGCCTCGCCTATGATGGTGCGGTCGTTCAGGCGCAGGTGCACGCGCACGACTACCGTGCTGCCGCGCGTCTGGGCTTCCAATGCTTCGAAGCGGAGTCGCGGCTCAGTGACCATCGGCTCGGGCTCAGGCGCCAGAACAGAAGTTCCTGTGCCCGACGCGGCATCCAGGTCGAGGTCCTCGGGTGCGACGGCGAGCTGTGCGATGCTGATCACGCGCTGGTCAATAGGAACGCCCAACCGCTCTTCCAGCAGATCGCGCACGTCCCGCGCTAGATGTCGTGGATTGGGTCCCGGCGCGATCAGCAGGTGCACTTCACGCGGGTGGCCATTGATGTCTTCCCGCACGAAGGCACCCACCACCGATGGGAGCTCGCGCAACAATGCTTCGGCCGCTTCTTTTGTGTGGGTCCTTGCCATGAAATCAGGTAGCAGGTCCGGGGAAGGATGTTGGAGGATGCTATGACAACGCGGGACGGTCAACCCCTTTTCCTGAGGGCCTGTTTAAATCTAGCTTAACACTCGGCACGAGCATTGCGCTTTGCGCGCCCGCCCCACGCACGACGTCTCCCTGGAATCGAGATGAAAGGCGTAATCATGGCGGGTGGTTTTGGCACCCGCCTCAAGCCGCTGACCATCAATCGGCCTAAGCCGATGGTGCCGGTCGCGAATCGGCCGATCATGGAGCACATCGTGGAACTGCTCAAGCGCCACGGTGTCACCGACCTCATCTCCATCCTGTATTTCCAACCGGAATACATCACGTCACACTTTGGCGACGGCTCTGCATTCGGCGTGAACATGGAGTACGCCACGGCCGACGCGGACTACGGAACGGCAGGCGCGGTCCGTAACGCCGAAGCGCTGATTGGCGATGATCGAGTCCTTATCATCAGCGGTGATGTTCTCACCGACTTCGATCTATCGGTTGCGTTGGCCGAGCATGAGACACGCAAGGCGGAAGCGACCATTGCGTTGACATCGGTCGAGAACCCGCTGGCGTTCGGTATCGTGATCGCCGATCCGCGCACCGGTCGCATCGAACGATTCCTGGAGAAACCGACTTGGGGCGAAGTGTTCAGCGACACCATCAACACGGGCATCTACATCCTGGAGCCCGCGGCGCTGCAACGGGTGCCGGTGCGCACGAACTTCGATTTCTCCAAGGATCTGTTCCCGCGCATGCTGCGGGAGAATGCGAATTTGTTCGGCCACGTGGCGCACGGGTACTGGCGCGATATCGGCAATCTGGATGAGTATCGCCGCTCTCATGAAGATGTGCTGGCCGGCCGCGTGAAGTTGTGTTTGCCGGGCAAAGAACGTGTGCTGGGCGAAACCCGAATCTGGGGCGAAGCGGGCGCGGCCATCGACCGGGACGCCAAACTGCACGGCTCTGTGGTGCTGGGCCGCAACGTCGATGTCGCCGCGGGCGCACTGTTGGAGAACGTGGTGGTGGGCTCCGGTTGTGTGATTCAGGAGGGAGCGGAGCTGCGCAACGTGGTGCTTTGGGAGAACTGTCACGTGGGCGCGCGCGCCCGCATCACGGAAGCGGTGTGCACGGCCGGTGTGCGCATCGGTCAGGGTGCACTCATCCGTGAAAACTGCATTCTGGCGGATCGCGCGGAAGTGGGCGATCGAGCGATAGTCGGGCCCAACGTGAAGGTGTGGCCCGACAAAGTAGTGGAAGAGCGAGCGGCACTCACGCACTCGCTCATCTGGGGTGAGGCCTGGGAGCGCAGTCTGTTTGCGGGCGCGCGCGTGAGTGGCGTGCCCAACTTCGAATTGACGCCCGAAATCGCGGTTCGGCTGGCGGGCGCGTACGGCGCCTTGCTGGGTCGTGGGTCGTTCGTGGCGACTTCGCGTGACTCGGATAAAGCTTCGCGCATGATCAACCGCGCACTGATGGTGGGTTTCATGTCCGCCGGCCTGAACGCGGAAGATCTGCGCACCATGCCCATCCCCGTGGTACGCCACGCCGTGCATCACGGGCGCGAGGCGGGTGGCATTCACGTGCGGCGCTCGCCGTTCGATCCCAAAGTCGTGGACATCCTCTTCTTCGATGCCGACGGGCGTGACCTGCCGCCGGGCAAAACCCAATCGATCGAACGGCTTTTTGGTCGTGAAGACTTTCCGCGCGCCAGCCCGGACCACACCGGCGATGTGAATTTCCCGACCCGCGTGGTGGAAGGTTATCACGAGCATTTCCTCTCCGAACTCGATCACGAGCGCATAGCTGCGCGTGCCTTTACGCTGGTGATCGACTATGCCTACGGAACTACGGTTGAGGTTTTGCCCGGGCTGTTGGGCGCATTGAACATGGAGACCGTTAGTCTGGACGCATACGCATCGCCGGGCCGCCTTTCGCGCAGCGAAGAGGAATTCGCCGAAGGCCTGAACCGGCTGGGCGGTATTGTGCGCTCCATCGATGCCGAGTTGGGGCTCTGGATCGATCCGGGCGGCGAGGTCATCTACCTGGTCGATGATGGCGGGCGCGCGCTCAAGCCTGAAGTCACCCAGGCCGTGTTGGTGAAGTTGGCAACGGAGTACCTGGGAGTCCGGCGCGTGGCCGTGCCCGTGACTTCACCGGGTCTGGTCGCCGAAATCATACGCAACGCAGGCGGCGAAATCGTTTGGACCAAGACCGAACACCACGCCATGATGGCGTCGGCCACCGACGTCGATATGGTCGCGGGCGCGCGCGGCGAGTTCATCTTCTCGCAGTTCATGCCAGCCTACGACGCGATGTTTGCGGCTGTGAAACTGATGGAAGCGCTGGCCCGCTCGGAAATGCACCTTCGTGAGATTACCGATTCGCTGCCCACCATCCACCTGGTCCAGGATAGGGTGGCTTGCCCTTGGGGCCGCAAAGGCGCTGTGATGCGCAAATTGATGGAGGCCACGGCGGGAGAAAAACGGCAATTGGTGGATGGCGTGAAAATCTGGAAGGGCGAGGCGGAATGGATCCTCATCATCCCGCACTCGGACAAGCCCTATTTCGTGGTCACGGTTGAAAGCGGTGATGAGGCCCGCGCGCGCGAGCTGCTGGGACATTATGCGCGGCTGGTGGAGCGCTGGCGCGACGAAGCCTGAGCCACGCCAGCAGGACGATCGGCGGCCGGCAATTCCGGCCATGATGGGACAGCCACGCTCTGGGCCGCACCTCCGGCACTGAGGATGCATAGGACTCCAGGGCTGATTCGAGCTGGCCTGGCTGGCCCGTTGCCCGGGTCGCCCATCGTTCACCGGAGCGTGAGCCCAACTGTGCCCCTAGACCGCAGACGTACCGACCGCCGTAACGACCATGTTAGCCTGGCGGAGTATACCGTTCCCGAGCTGCGAAAAGCGCTGCTGACGGTGGCCGTGTTGCTGGGGATCGTGGTGGCCTTCTTCTATATGGTTCGCCACGTGGTGGTGGCCGTGATTGCGGGGGTGGTGGTCGCCGTCTATATGATCCCGTTCCGCGAGTGGCTGTCCCGGCGCGTGCACAACACCCGACTCACGGCCATTCTCAGCATCCTGTTGGTCACCGTCCCACTGGTCGCAATTCTGGCTTATAGCTGGATCGAGATTTCCGCCGCCGCGTCCTACCTGAACGCACACAGCACGGAAATCGTGGCTCGGCTCTCGGTCGGTCTGTCCAAGACTCCCCTGGGCGATCGTATCGATCTGCAGGATGAGCTGACCCGCGGAGTAGCGGCGGCTGGCGCCAGCAGCGCCAAGATTGCCGATGAGCTGAGCGAGGCGATCGATGTTTGGACCATCGGCATTGCCGTGTTTCTTTTCACGTGTTTCTATGTGCTCACTGAGCACCAGCGTATCCGCGCCTACATTCGCGGACGCGTCCCCGGCCGCTACCAGGATTTGACTGAGCCCATTGGCAAGAACATATCCGCAGTCGTGTATGGCGTGCTGTAC
>JBOHRF010000044.1:0-26550 GCA_050732575.1 Longimicrobiales bacterium | reverse complement strand
CTCTCGTGCCGCTGGAGAACTGCGCTCACGTCCAGGGAATAAGCATCGGCCTGGCCAGTGCGCGGCTCGGTTCGGCGCAGGTCGAGCGCGAGTATGCGACCCGTGGCCCGCTCGGCCCCGAAGTAAACGGCACCGCCACCTTCGGACCGATGGACCTGTCCCAGGAATTCAATTCGCTCTCGCGACGCGCTCAGCACCCGCTCCAGCAACTGCCGGGTCTGCGGGTCCTTGACGTCCGGCTCAACACCCGAAAGGTCCGCTCCACATGAAACACAAAAACGTCGCCAGTCGCGGATCCGCACTTTGCATATCATGCACGACCGGTTATCGGCAGGGATGCTGGAATTGAGTGTGCGCGCGACCGATACGCCCGCTTCGCCAGCGCCTGTCTCAGAGTCTTGCACGCGCAGCGCTACCAGCTCCTGCGTGGTCCGATCCCGTGCCAGATACGCTCGCGCACCATCCTCCGCACTACCGAGCCCGCCCAGAATGTCGTACGCATCCCGGAAACGCTCAGGCACCGGTGCGGCGAATGAACCCATCAAGCCCTCATGGCAATCTGAGTTGTCAGTATGAACCAGGGGTGCGCGGCCCTGAAGAACGGGCTCCCCACACGATAGGAATTCGGATAAGCTGCGTCATTACTAGCATACGCGACAGCTCGGCACTGAGCAACGCTGCTGCAATCGACCCGATCCGTACCAGAGAATCATGGGCGCGCCATTTGTTGCGGCACCACGCCGACCCAAAAACAAACACGCGGCCGCTCGCTTGTGGCCTGGCCGGACCGCCATCCTCTCTATCCGTGCCGGCTAAAACAGCAACCTCCAGTCCAACGGCGCCGAGGCCGCCGCCGGCTACAGACACAACTGGTTCGCGCCCGGCGCGTCCGGGCGATCCAGGTTGGCAGGTCGAAACCCCGTTCATGCAAATGCGCCCAATGATTTCCCGTCTCGCCCGGTCAGACGGGTAGTCGGGCCGTGCCAGGAGCCCTGGCCAACCGCCCACGGCTGACGCGTAACCCTACACACGAGCAAACAGGGCAGAAAGATGTGTTGCGAGATCGCGGCATTCGCCGGACGACGGACACGGTTCTCGCCCTATCCGTTTTCTCCTTGACAACTTAGGAGAGAGCCATGCACTTTTCTCCTAAGCAACATAGGAGAAGACCAACATGGCCGACCAGGCAGCGCTGCTTCCGGGCACACTCGATCTGTTGATCCTGAAGGCGGTATCGCTGGGCAAGCTGCACGGTTATGGCGTGCTGCTGCGCATCGAGCAGATCTCGGGTGGCGCGCTCCAGATCCAGCAGGGTGCGTTGTATCCGGCGTTGTACCGACTCGAGCATCAGGGATTGATCACGAGTGATTGGGGCACGTCGGAAAACAACCGGAAAGCGAAATACTACCGCCTGACCGCGGCCGGCCGGCGGCGGTTGGGCGAGGAGACCGCGAGCTGGAACCGGCTGGTGGAAGCGATTGCACGCTCGCTGGCGGCCACACCACAGGAGCTATGATGCTTTCCGGCATTCTTGCGCGAGCGCGTTCGCTGTGGCGCGGCGTGCGTGGGCGTACCGCCGTGGAAGCCGAGATGCAGGAAGAATTCCGCCTGCACGTCGAGCTGCGTGCGCGGGACCTCGAGCGCACTGGTTTGTCGCCGGAATCGGCGTTGCTCAGAGCGCGGCGCGAGTTCGGCAGCGCGGAGCGATACAAGGAGGAAGGCCGGGCAGCGCGCGGGTTGCGGCGCATTGACGACTTCCGGTTTTCCTGGCTGGATTTCAAGCTCGGCCTGCGCATGCTGGTGAAGTATCCGGGTTTGACGATCGTGGGCGGGCTGGCATTGGCGTTCGCGATCACGGTTGGCGCCAGCGTGTTCGAATTCTTCACGCAGGTGGTGGATCCGCGGCTTCCGCTGGCAGAGGGTGATCGCATTGTCGGCGTTCGTCTGTGGCATCGGGCAGCCGCGGGTGTGGAGGAACAGGCGTCATTCGACTTTCTCAGGTGGCGGGGGCAGGTCGAGACGGTGGCTGACCTGGGCGCGTTTCGCCGGCTCGAACGCAACCTGATCGTCGGCGCCGATGGTGGCGAGCCTGTGCGCGTGGCGGAGATCAGCGCATCGGCGTTCCGTGTTGCTGGCGTGTCACCACTGCTGGGCCGGCCGCTGGTAGAAGCCGATGAACCGGCCGGAGCAGCGCCGGTCATTGTGATTGGTTACGACGTTTGGCGGCGGCGCTTTGGCGGAGCTTCCGACGTGGTGGGGCGCAGAGTGCGCCTGGGCGTATTGGAGACCACCGTGGTTGGTGTGATGCCGGCCGGCTTTGCCTTTCCGGTTTCGCAGAATGTGTGGACTCCGCTCAAACCATCCGCGTTGGCCTGGGGTCCGCGGCAGGGCCCGTGGATCAACGTGTTCGGCCGTCTCGCGCCGGGTGTCAGTCGCGAGGAGGCGCAGGCCGAATTCACTGCGCTGGGCCTGCGTGCGGCTGCCGAATTTCCGGCCACGCACGAGCATCTGCAGCCGCAGGTGATTCCCTACGCGCAGACCATTCTGAGCCTGGCGCGCCGGGAATTCCTGGCATTGGGGTCCATCAACATCTTCGCCCTCATGCTGCTGATTCTGATTTGCAGCAATGTGGCGCTGCTCCTGTTTGCGCGCGCAGCCGCGCGGGAGAGCGAGATCGTAGTCAGGAATGCGCTGGGTGCCAGCCGCGGACGCATCATCACGCAGCTCTTTGCCGAAGCGCTGGTGCTGGGAACCGTGGCTGCCGTCGCCGGCATCGCAGCGGTTCGTATTGCCTTGCAGTGGATACTCCGTGTCGTGCAGGTCGAGTTTCTGGAGGGCGCACCGCTGCCGTTCTGGTTCAGCAGCACGCTCTCCTCCGACTCGGTACTCTACGCCGTGCTGCTCACTCTGTTGTGCGCGCTCATCGCGGGCATCTTGCCGGCGCTCAAGGTCACACGTGCACTGGGAGCGCGACTGCGCCAGGCCGGTGCGGGCGGCGGCGGTCTGCAGTTTGGCGGCATCTGGACCGTGGTGATTGCGGCACAGGTGGCGGTAACGGTTGCGTCTCCCGTGACTGCCTTCTTCGTGCGGCGCGATGCCGAGCAGATTCGTTCCGTCGATGTCGGTTTCCCCGAAAACGAGTACCTGGCCGTTCGGTTGGAGATGGACCGCGAAAGTCCAGTCGATCTGGAAGCCGGCCGCGCGGGCACGCGCGACGCCGTCACGGACAGCTACCAGCAGCAGGTCCTCGCCCGATTCCAAAATGCGCACCGGGAGCTGGAACGGCGCCTGGCGGCGGACCCATCCGTTGCCGGAGTCACCTTCGCCGAGCGCCTGCCGCGCATGTACCACGACCGCCGCTATGTCGAAGTGAACGAGGGCGGTGCGCAACCACTGAATCCGGCCTGGCCCGGTTATGTGGTGAGCTCCGCTTCCATCGACTTGAACTACTTCGATGTGCTGGGCACACCGATTCAGGCGGGTCGCGGCTTCCACAGCGGCGACCTGGCGCCTGACGCTCGGGTCGTGATCGTGAACCAGTCGTTTGTCCGGCTGGTGCTGGGTGGCCGCAACCCGATCGGCCGGCGCGTGCGCTTCCTGCCCACCGACGAAATGGGCGTGTTCAATGCGCGAGACAAACAACCGGGTCCCTGGTACGAGATCGTTGGCCTGGCCCGCGACCTGGGCATGGCACACGCGCCCGATCCCAAGGTTGCGGGCATCTATCAGCCAGCAGCAGTCGGCAGCGTTTATCCGGTCAACATTGCGGTTCATGTGAGAGGCAGCGATCCCGTTTCCTTTGCGCCGCGCCTGCATGGCATCGCGGTTGCGGTGGATCCGGCGCTGCGACTGGAAAGGCCCACGCCGGTCAGCCAGCTGAATCGCAGCAGCCTGGAATTCATCGCGTTCTGGTTCAGGATCACCGTGCTGGTGAGCGCGGTGGCACTGCTTCTCTCGCTGGCAGGCATCTACGCGGTGACCTCATTCGCAGTCTCGCGGCGCACGCGTGAGATCGGCATTCGTGTCGCGCTGGGCGCCAACCCGCGGCGAATCATAGCCTCAACGTTCGTTCGGCCACTCTCGCAGGTCGGCATTGGCATCCTCGCCGGAGGCGTGCTTGCTGCTGCACTGTCGTTCGCCATACTGGGCGACGGGCTGTGGCCGATGGGCGCGCTTGCCGTTGTTGCCTACGCCGGGCTCATGCTGGCCGTGTGCCTCCTTGCCTGCGTCGTGCCGACACGTCGTGCGCTGCGCATCCAACCCACTGATGCGCTGCGAGCAGAAGGATGACAGGTCCGAACAAATTTCAATCACAGAGGGCCGCCGAGGAACAGCCGAGGACCGCAGAGTACGGCCAGCAATGTTTCTATTGTTGACACGATAATGTTACTCTGCGTTCCTCGGTCTCCGCTGCGATTGAGAGCTTTTGAAATGGTTGAGTCGCGAAGAATCTGGCCAGGACGATGATCTCAAAGCTACATGCGCGCCTGCGTTCACTTTGGCGAGGCATCCGGCAGCGCCCGTCATTCGAAGCGGAAATGAGCGATGAGTTCCGCGCGCACATCGAAATGCGCGCGACGGACCTGGCGCGCACGGGGCGCTCACAATCGGAAGCCTTGAAGCAGGCGCGGCGCGAGTTCGGCAGCACCGAGCGCTATAAGGAGGAAGCCCGCGCATCTCGCGGACTGCACCGCGTCGACGCGCTGCGTTTTTCCTGGCTGGATCTCAAGCTAGGTGCGCGCATGCTGGTGAAGTATCCGGGGCTGTCCTTGATCAGCGGGCTGACGCTCGCTGCTGCAATCGCCATCGGTGCGTCCTGGCACGAGGTCGTGACCATGCGGCTATTCCCGGAGCTGCCCTTCGCGGATGGCGAGCGCATCGTACGCATCGAGCACTGGGACGCGGCGCGCCTGGCCACGGAGCCTCGTTCGGTGCACGACTATCTCCATTGGCGCGATCAGCTCACTGCAATCGTGGAACTGGGTGCGTACCGCGCGCTGGAGCGCAACCTGATCTCGGCCGACGGCCGCGCCGAGCCGGTGCGGGCAGTAGAGATCAGCGCATCCGCGTTCCCGCTCACGCGCGTTCCACCGCTGCTGGGACGCCCACTGCTCGCATCAGATCAACAGGCCGGCGCTGCGCAGGTGGTTGTCATTGGCCACGACGTGTGGCAACGCCGGTTCCTGGGTGATGACCGCATCATCGGGCGCACCGTGCAGCTCGGCCGCACCATGGCCACGGTTGTTGGTGTCATGCCGGAAGGGTTCGGTTTTCCGCACAGCCAGCAGCTGTGGCTGCCACTGCAGCTCACAGAGTCGCCGCCGCGGGAAGGCCCGCCCATCGAGGTGTTCGGCCGGCTGGCCGCGGGCGCCACGCTCGAGTCGGCGCAGGCCGAGCTGAATGCCATTGGCCAGCGCATGGCCGCGTCGAATCCCGCAACGCACGAGCATCTGCGCCCGCGCGTGGGGCCCTACGCGGGCCCCATGCCCTGGGAGCGATTTTCCGGCCCTATGCTCCTCGGTTATGGTGCCATCCTGCTGGTGCTGCTGGCCGCATGCGCGAACGTGGCCACATTGGTATTTGCCCGCACTTCATTGCGCGAATCGGAGATCATCGTGCGCAGTGCACTGGGCGCCACGCGCGGCCGCGTGATCGGGCAACTCTTTGCCGAGGCACTGGTGCTGGCGAGCGTCGCCGCGCTGGTCGGCCTCGCGCTCGCGAGTTTCGCGATTAGATCCACCGTGTATTTCGATGCGCACCACACTGATGTGCCGCCCGCCTTCTGGTTGAACGACACTCTGGAACTACCGACCGTATTGTTTGCGGCCGTGCTAGCCATCGTTTGTGCGGTGCTGGTCGGGATGATTCCGGCGCTCAAGGCAACCGGCACGCATGTGCAGGAGGGATTGAAACGCCTGGGCAGCGGCGGCACGAGCATGCGCTTCGGCGGGATCTGGTCGGTCATCATCATCGGACAGGTCGCGTTCACCGTGTTGTGCCTGCCGCCCGCGATCGGTCTACTGAGCGAAGCGCTGAGTGATCATCGCGCGCGCGCCAGCTTCCCAGCGCCTGATTACTTCACGTTCCGGCCCGAGCTGGATCGCGAGGCCGCATTCGGCAGCGCCGTCGAGCTGAGCGACGCGGAGTTCCGATCGCGGCTGGCAACCGCCTATCGCGAGCTGAAACGCCGGTTGCTCGAGCAGCCGGGCGTCACTGATGTCACCTTTGCCAGCCATCTGCCCGGCATGGTGCACCCTCGGCGCGTCATCGAAGTGCAACGCGGTTCGGCATCGCCAGTGACATTGAATGCGAATCTCGAGGGCACGGTCCCCATTGCCGCCGTCGACGTCGGCTTCTTCAGGGCGTTCCACGTGCCGCTGGTCGCGGGCCGCAATTTCCTCGCCGGCGATGTGGGTGCGCAGAACAGCGTGGTCATCGTCAACGAATCGTTCGCGCGCAATCTGGGCGGCAACGTGCTGGGCGTGCGCGTGCGTTATGCTGCGCGGCGCAACGACGAGCAGCCCGGTATCTGGTATGAGATCGTGGGTGTGGTGCGCAACCTCGGCATGGAGCCGACCAACCGCGGCGATGCGGACTTCCTGTTCCAGCCCGCGGCGCCGGCCGATGCGTATCCGCCCATGGTGGCGGTGCGCGTGAACGGGGACCCAGCCGCGCTGGCGCCCCGACTTTCCGCCATCGCACTGCAAGTCGAGCCCGGTTTGCGTCTGTACGATCTGCGGACGCTCGACGATGCCGTGCGCCGCCGAACTCTGCCCCTCGTCCTGATGACTCTGGCCGCCACGGTCGTCGTCGCAGTCGCCATCTTTTTGTCGGCTGCCGGTCTATTTGCACTCATGTCCGTCTCCGTCACGCGGCGCGCCCGCGAGATGGCCATACGCCTCGCCCTCGGCGCCAGTCGGCGCGGCGTGCTGTCGGCCATGTTCGCGCGCGCTGCGTTCCAGCTGGGCACCGGCATCCTGGTCGGCAATCTGCTGGTCCTGCTCCTGTTCTCTGGTCTCACCGAATGGGACCTGGCCGGCCTGATGCTGGCGCTTGCCGCCATCTCCGGCTTCATGGTGCTGGTCGGGCTGCTCGCGTGTGCGGTGCCCGCGCGGCGCACGTTGGCAATCCAGCCGACCGAAGCGCTGAAAGAGGGATAGGAGGATTGACGTTCGTCGCTCGGCGACCTGCAAAAGATTTCAGTCGCAGAGGGTCACAGAGGAACGACAGAGGACGCAGAGTACGAACAAACATATTCATAAGTGATGACGAGATAACGTTACTCTACGATTCCTCTGCGTTCTCTCGATTTAATGCTGCTAGTTGGTTGAGTTGTGACGTTGAACTACACGAACGATTGTCACGAACCGTACTGGAGAGTTCTCATGATGGCACGTAGAACGAAGACAGCGATCCGCATAGTCGGCCATGCACTCCTCCGGCCGGTGCGCTGCTGCTGCCAGCCAGCAGCACGGCTCAGCACTTCCCGTCCGACAAGGACCTGGCCGTGATGCTCCGTTACCTGGTCGAGGATGGCGAATCGCAAGCCATCGTACTTGGGATTCTGGAAGCGGACGGTTCCACGCGCGTGGTGTCCTACGGCAAAGCGGGACCGAACACGCGCCCGTTGGGGCCGCGCTCGGTATTCGAGATCGGTTCCATCAACAAGACGTTCACGGGCGCATTGCTGGCCGACATGGTGGCCAAAAAAGAGGTGGCGCTGACCGATCCAATTTCGAAATACCTGCCCGCGGGTGTTACCGCACCGTCACGCAGTGGCATTCAAATCACTTTGCTCGACCTGGCCACACATTACTCGGGACTGCCGCGCCTGCCGGACAACCACACTCCGGCGGATGCGGCCAATCCGTACGCCGATTTCACGATCGAGAAGCTCTACGCTTTCCTTTCCAACCATCAATTGCGGCGCGATCCCGGCGCCCAAAGCGAGTACTCGAACCTGGGCGTGGGCTTGCTCGGCCACCTGCTCGCGCGCGCGGCAGGCAAGAGCTACGGCGCGCTTCTCAATGAGAGAATTCTCAGGCCGCTCGGCATGACCATGACCGGCTACCCGCTAACGGGCGAAATCGCAACGTGGATGACCAAAGGCCACAACGCAACCGGCGACGTGGTCCCGTTCTGGTTTGCCACTGAGGCGATTCAGGGCGCGGGCGGGCTGCGCTCCAACATGGAGGATATGCTGAAGTACCTGAAGGCGAACATCGGTGCACCGCAGACGGACCTGCAGCGCGCCATGCGCTTCGCCCACGAGGTGAAGAAGCCGGTCGAAGGTGAATTGAGCATCGGCCTGGGCTGGCAGATCCAGAATTTTCAGGGTCGCAAACTCGTGATGCATGGCGGCGGTACGGCCGGCTTCAGCACGTACATCGGTTTCGATCCGGAGAAGCGCGTGGGCTTCGTCATGCTGACCAATGCCGGACAGTTCGGTGATGACATCGGGCAGGACTTCCTGCGCCGCGGTCCGCCCTTCGCTTTCCCGGTCGTCTCCGTGCCGGGGAAAACACTGGAGAGCTACGCCGGCACCTACGAGGCACAGACCGGCAGCAATATCTCGGTAAGATTGGAAGATGACAGCAGCTTGACGTTCCAGGCGCCCAACAACGTGAGGTTCCGCATGTACGCGGAATCGGACGCGAAGTTCTACATCAAGCGTGCACCGTGGTGCGTGACGTTTTCCAAGGACTCGACGGGCGCGGTGACGGGCCTGGCTGCCGACCTGGAAGGCAGCCCGCTCTCGGCGCGCAAGGTCAGGAGTGAGACGGTGAGACCGGCGGTGGCCGCAGGAAACGGCGTGGATGATGTGCCCATCACGGCGCAGGACATGACACGGTACACCGGCACTTACACAGTCCAGGCAGGCGCACGGGCACTGGATATTCGCGTGTTCGTGGAAAGTGGAAGGTTGAACGCGCAGCCTGCGGGCCAGAGCGTGAGCCGGCTCTTCCACCAGGGGAACCACCAGTTCACGCTCGGTGCCAGCAACACGATCCGGCTGGTTTTCACGGTAGAGAACGGTCGCGCGGAGAGCGTTGCGTTGCATCAGGGTGGGGGGGTGTATTCGGGGAAAAGGAAAGAGGGAACGGATTGAAGGAGTTGTTGATGTTCTCTGCATGCGCACGAATCCGCTCACTCTGGCAAGGGATCCGCCAGCGCTCCGATGTCGAATCGGAGATGCACGCCGAATTCCGCGCGCACATCGAGCTGCGCGCGGAGGATCTCGTGCGCAGCGGTCTGTCGCCGTCTGCGGCGCTGCTCCAGGCACGGCGCGAGTTTGGCAGCACGGAGCGGTACAAGGAAGAAGGGCGCGTGTCGCGCGGGTTGCGGCGCATTGATGACCTGCGCTTCTCGTGGCTGGACTTCAAGCTGGGATTCCGGATGCTGGTGCGTTACCCGGGCCTCACGCTGGTGGGCGGCGTGGCCATGGCTGTTGCCATTGCCATTGGCGCCGCCGCGTTTGAGGCCATCACGCAGATGCTTTGGCCCACCCTGCCGTTCCCGGATGGCGATCGCATCGTGGCGATACTCAATTGGGATGCGGCGGCGAATCGTGCGCAGCCGAGCCGCTTGGCCGATGTCATTGCCTGGCGTTCCCAACTCCAGTCGGTACGCGATGTCGGTGCCTACCGCACGATCGTTCGCAACCTGATCGTCGAACAAGGTGAAAGCTCGCCCATCGCATTGGCGGAGATCAACGCTGATGCCTTCAGGATCACCGGTGCTGCTCCGCTGCTGGGCCGCTTCCTGGTTGACGCCGATGAACGAATGGGGGCGGCCGCGGTCATCGTGATCGGCTACCATGAGTGGCAGAGGCGTTTCCACGGCGATTCCGCCATCGTTGGACGCAGCGTGCAGCTGGGCAGTACGCCGGCCACCATCGTCGGTGTGATGCCGCAGGGATTCGAGTTTCCCTACAGCCACAATGCCTGGGTTCCGCTGCGCCTGAACGGCACCGGCCTCGCCCCAAACGTGGGCCCGGCAGTAGAGGTGTTTGGCAGGCTGGCCCCCGGTGTCACGCTGGCGCAGGCACGCGCTGAACTCAGCGCAGCGGGCCGGCGCGCTGCCGCCGAGTTTCCCGAGACGCATGAGCATCTGCGGCCGCACATCGGCCACTACGCGGAATCGAACTCGGGGATCCACTGCACCGGTATGAGTTGGACCCGCTGCCTGTCGCTGGTGCGCGCCAGCCTGTACTCGAGCAATCTCATCTTTGTGGTGCTGGTGGCGCTGATCTGCGCCAACGTTGCACTCCTGATGTTCGCGCGCGCGGCCACGCGTGAAAGCGAGATCATCGTGCGCAACGCGCTGGGCGCTAGTCGCGGCCGCATCATCACGCAGCTGGTGGCCGAAGCGTTGGTGTTGGGCGGACTGGCCGCGCTGGCTGGCATCGCGATCGCCGGCTGGGCACTGAGAATGGCTCTGCGCCTGATCGAGTACGAGGGTGCCATGCCTTTCTGGTGGCACGCCAGCCTGTCGTTTCCCAGCGTGGTATGGGCGGTGGTGCTCACGTTACTGGGCGCAACCATCGCAGGTGTGCTGCCCGCTTTCAAAGTGACGCGCGGACTGGGCGCGCGCCTGCGCCAGGTTGCTGCCGGCGCTGGTGGCCTCCAGTTCGGTGGCGTGTGGACCCTGATCATCGTGGCACAGGTCGCGCTCACGGTTTTCGCCGTTGCCACGACTGTGTACATCGGACAGTTCGCGGCGCGGGTCGCGGCGTTCAAGCTCGATTTGCCGGCGCAGGAATACCTGTCAGTGCGTCTCGAGCTTGACGATGCGATCCCCGTGAACACCTACCATGAACTGGGTCGGCGCGTGGCGTCGGAGGCGGGCGTTGCCGGCGTAACCTTCGCCAGCCAGTTGCCGGGCGGCAGCCATCGCGTCGACTACATCGAGGTTGAGGGCGTGGCCGCGCCGCCGTGGGTCCAGACGGCTGCGGTCGCGGCCGATTTCTTCCCGACCATGAGTGCGCCCATGATTGCCGGACGCGGATTCCGCGAGGCTGACTTCGAGTCCGACCGTCACGTGCTGGTGGCGAACCAGGAATTCGTGCAACGCGTACTGGGCGGACGACATCCAATCGGCCGCCGCGTACGCTTCCAGGTCTCGAGAAATGAGTGGGGCCCCTGGCACGAGATCGTCGGTGTGGTCCAACAAGTCGCAATGACTCGGCACCCCGAGATGAGTCCAGCGGGACTTTACGCTCCTCTGAAAGCCGGCGCCGCCTCCGTTCACATGGCTGTGCACCTCCGTCAAGATGCGGAATCCTTTGCGCCGCGCCTGCGTCAGCTAGCCGCCTTGCTCGAGCCGAATCTGCGGCTGAATCAGCTGCAACGCATGGACCGCATCGGCGCTGAGGGCGTGCAGCTGTACAACACTGGTGTGCGCATCCTGATCGGCGTCAGCCTGCTGGTCCTGGGACTGTCACTGGCCGGCATCTACTCGATCATGTCGTTCACCGTGTCGCGCCGTACGCGCGAAATCGGGATTCGCATCGCGCTGGGCGGCGATCGCCGTCGCATACTGGCAGCCATCTTCAGGCGGCCTCTCACTCAGCTCGCGCTGGGGCTGGCCAGCGGTGTATTCGTGTCATTCATGGTGCTGAGAGGCGAAGTCGAGCTGATTGTGGCGGGCGGCATCGGTGTCGCGCAGTCGACGGTTATCGTGGTTGTGTTTACGGCCGTCATGCTGGGCGTGTGTCTGCTCGCGTGCATCGTACCCACGCGGCGCGCCCTGGGCATCCAGCCCACGGAAGCGCTCAAACAGGAATAGCAGGGAGCGCTACCCCGATGATTTCGAAGCTGCTTGCCCGCACAAAATCGCTCTGGCAGGGCATTCGCAGGCGATCCGAGCTGGAAGCGGAGATGCGAGACGAGTTCCGATTGCACGTCGAGTTGCGCGCGGCGGACCTGGAGCGTACCGGCCTCTCATCATCGGCAGCGCTGCGCCAGGCTCGCCAGGAGTTCGGCAGCATCGAGCGCTACAAACACGAAGCACGCGCCACACGCGGGTTGCATCGTGTCGACGAGATAAAATTCTCGTGGCTGGACTTCAAGTTGGGCTTCCGCATGCTGGCACGGTACCCGGGACTTACCGTGGTGGGTGGCCTGGCCATGGCCTTTGCCATCTGGATGGGCGCCTGCACGTTCGAGCTGATCAGCCAATGGCTTCGGCCGAACCTGGCGTTGGAAGACGATCAGCGCATCGTGGGCATTCACCTCGTGAATATGAGTGCGCGCCAGCAGGACCGACGCGCACTGTACGATTTCAGCGTCTGGCGCAGGGAACTGAGGTCGATTGCGGGGCTCAGCGCGTTCCGTTCGCTCGATCGCAATCTGTTCACGAGTGCAACGGACGGCGCTCCGGTGGAGGTTGCGGAAGTCACGGCATCGACGTTTGGCGTGACACGCGTGGCTGCGCTGCTCGGCCGCGTCCTGGTCGAAGCGGACGAACAGCCGGGGGCACCGCCGGTCATGGTCGTGAGCTACCAACTGTGGCGAGAGCGGTTAGGCGGCGATCCCAATGTGATTGGCCACACCGTTCGGCTGGGTACGGTCCAGACGACCGTGGTGGGTGTGATGCCCAGGCGATTTGCCTTCCCCGTCTACCATCAAGTCTGGACACCGCTCCGGCTGAACGCCGTAACGTACGGCCCCTTGCAGGGGCCGGAGATCAGAGTGTTCGGCCGACTCGCCGATGGCATCACGATGGCCGGGGCGCAGTCCGAGTTGAGCCACCTGGGCCAGCGCACGGCCGCGGATTTTCCCGAGACACACCAGCACCTCGAGCCCCGGATCGTGCCGTACGCGCGCTCGATCGTAACCCTGAGTCCTGGCGAATTCTCCGGACTGCGCGTGGTCAACGTGGCAGTGGTGATGCTCATCGTGCTGGTCTGCGGCAACGTGGCGCTGCTGCTGTTTGCGCGCGCGGCTACACGGGAGAGTGAAGTCGTGGTGCGCAACGCACTGGGCGCCAGTCGCGGCCGCATCATCATGCAACTCTTTGCCGAGGCGCTGGTGCTGGGTGCTGTCGGTACGGTGGTTGGACTGGCGGCCGCGCGCTTCGGCATGCGCTGGGCCGTGTCCATGCTGCAGGCCAACCTGGGCGATCTGCCCTATTGGGTGAACGACCACATATCCCGGACCACAATCCTGTATGCACTGGGACTCACGCTACTGGGCGCAGTGGTGTCCGGTGTTGTACCGGCGCTGCGCGTGACCCGCTCGGTGGGCACCCAGTTGAGACAGGCGGGTGCGGGTGGCGGCGGCCTCAGGTTCAGCGGGTTCTGGACCGTCGTGATCGTGGCCCAGATCGCGGTCACGTTGACCTTCCCTGTGGTTTCATTGATGATCTGGCGCGGCACCGCGCACATGCGTTCCTTCGAGCTGGGATTTGCGGGCGAGGACTACATGTCCGTACGGCTCGAGCTGGATGCCGAAAATGCAGCGGGCTTACCTGTGGATTCCTCGTACGCGGCTTACGTGGCGCGGTACCGCCGAACGTACCAGGAACTGAGGCGGCGTCTCTCCGCCGACGCGGCCGTTGAGGGTGTAACGTTCGCCAACCGGCTGCCTCTCATGCATCACCCCACCCGTCAGGTCGAAATGGTGGAGGACGTGCCCGCAGCTCGCGACTCGGTCAGCAGCCCGCCCGTGAAAGTCGCGAGCATCGATATTGATTACCTGAATGTGGTGGGCGCTCCGATCCTGGCCGGCCGCGGCTTTCACGCCGCGGACATGGGGAGCGACCGGAGAGTCGTGATCGTCAACCAGTCCTTCGTCACGGACGTGTTGCGCGGCCGCAATGCGGTCGGCCGCCGCGTGCGCATCACGAACCGCGAAGATCAGGAAGATGCACCAGCACCCGAGCTGTGGTACGAGATTGTTGGGGTGGTCAGGGACCTGGGCATGGACTTCGAAGTGATGCGTTCCGCGGCAAGTGGCGCTGGCCGGGCCGGCATCTACCATCCGCTGTCCGCCCACGCGGGAGCGGTCTTCATGGTTGTGAAAGTGCGCGACAACCGCGCCGTGTTTGCCGCGCGCTTGCGCGCCGTGACGCAGGCCGTGGATCCGACGCTGCGACTTTATGACCTTCAGCCCGTGACCGAGTTGCGCGCGGGTTTCGTACGCTTCATCTCCGTTTACATCAGGACCGCGTTGGTCATGAGCACGATAGCCCTGATGCTTTCCCTGGCCGGCATTTACGCGGTGATGTCGTTTGCCGTCGCGCGGCGCACGCGCGAGATCGGCATTCGCGTAGCCCTGGGCGCCGATGCCCGGCGCGTACTCCTGGCCGTGTTCCGCCGGCCGCTGACCCAGCTGACCCTGGGTATCCTGGTCGGTAGTCTTCTGGTCACAATATTGGTACGCAGCGTGGTAGGTGATCTGTCTGCGCGGGAAGTCGGCCTGATCGCTGCCTACGCCGCATTCATGATGGGCGTATGCCTGCTCGCCTGCATTGTGCCCACGCGGCGCGCACTCGGTGTGCAACCTATCGACGCGCTCAGAGTGGATTGAGAAATCCGGAAGAGAGGAAGTGAGGCGATCTCGCGTTGCAGGGCCGATGGGAATGGGTGATGTAGATGGCACCAACGCCATCTCCAACTCCACCGACCTTGCCCTACGGACGTGTAAGCCGTCTTCTGTTGTATGTTGACGATTCCCTTCGATATGCCATGCGGAGGCGCGCGACGCCGTTCTGCGTCACCAGCTCGGCCCAAGCGCTTGCTTCACTAGCCGAGCAGACCAAGCCCCTCTGGGGGACCATGAGCGCACAGCAGATGGTCGAACATCTCCTGTGGTCGCTCGGTGGGATTCGACCGAACATGCTTTCAAGCACATTTCGGAAGCCGAAGAAGCAGGAGCCATGATTCGCATGTGGAAGATGCTGAGCGCCACCGTTCGTCTCGCGTTGTTTGGCACAGTCTCATTGTTACTCGTCTCTGCGACTGCGTGCGCGATGACGAGGGATCACAGAAGGCCGACGATCGAGACATTGCGCCTGACGCCGATCGGTCCAACGTGATCGGCGCTCATTTTCCGCGAGCCGCGCTCCGGCCGATCACGATTCGTGTAGATAGAGATGTCGGCCGCAATCTCCAGTGAATTGCGTACGATGTCCGGCGCCGTCAGCGACGAGTGCGTCTTCAATGCACGGCCGCCGCGAATGCGTAACCCGAGCCACTGCCAATCGAGATTACCTCAACGTCCGGCTCGAGCACATTGCCATCGCCACTGATCAGAAACAGATGCACCTTGTCCGCGACGGCCAGCGCCGCTCCCAGCCGCCTCAAGTAGCGGTCGGTTCGCCAGTCCCTGGCCAGCTCCGCGCTCGCGCGCGGCAGATTGCCCGGATACCGCTCCAGCTTCTCCTCGAACTTCTCGAACTGCGTAAACGCGTCCGTTACCGAACGGGCAAAACCCGCCAGGATGCGGCCGTCCTTCAGCCGCCACGATTGGGGTCGTTAGGTAGATACACATGATGGGTCCTGCCAGACTGGCAAAAATACTCGGGGCGGGCATGGTTGGGAATTTCGGGCGTTGCGGATTGAGCAGGAAAAGAAAGGGTCAGGATTAGGGGAAAGGTTAGGGGAAGGATTGAAGGGATTGGTGCGGCGTCGGCTGGCTCGCCAAGCGTCGGCAGGTTGCTCTCAACTCAGTCCGCGCGTGAAAGGCTGGCCAGCTGTAACGGAACAATCCCTGCCACCCTCCCCCTCCCCTTAATCCTATTGCCTTCCCCTCGATCCGTTATCCGTTCAAGCTCGCGGGTGCGCCGCGTCGTACACCTTCAACCGTTCCTTGCACGCTGCGGGACGCGTTCCGGCGCCGCATATTCCCGCATGCCGTTGACCATCTCCGTGTGGTGACTATGCGCGTGCGAGAACCGAGCTTGGCATTGCTCCTGGGTTGCGCGTCCGCAGCCTGCCAGGTGGAACGTGATGCAAACGTCGAGCAGAAGCAGCGTGATGTCGCAATCGTTGAGAACACGGCGGAAGCCTGGACTGCGGAAAGCGCCTGGCGCATTGAAGAGAATCCGCAGCTCGCGATTGGCCGAGTCGATGGGCCTGTTGAGTACCAGCTGTTCCGCGTGATGAGAGCGGTGCGTCTGGCGAACGGCACCATCGTGGTCGCCAATGGCGGCACGAGCGAGATACGGTTCTTCGATGCCACGGGCAAACACACACGCTCCGTGGGCGGCCGTGGCGCGGGCCCGGGCGAATACGAATCGCTTCCCTTCTTCCGGCGGTTGGGCGCCGATTCCCTGATCGCCTGGGATGGCCGACTCAATCGCGGCACCGTTCTGAGTCTCGATGGCACATACGGCCGCACGGTCAGCCGACCGGATTTTGGTGGCGCGTTCGTGGTTTACGTGGACGCATTCGGCGATGGATCGCTGCTGGGCCTTGCGTTGGGTTATAGCGGCGGCCGGCTCCCCGGCAGGACGGAAGTCGAAGAGGAGGCCGTACGCGGCGTCTCGCTTCAAACCAGGCCGCAAGGTTTGATGGCCGATAGCGCGTTGTTGTTCCGACAGACATCGTCGGGCCAGATCGATACGATTGGCGGCTTCTTCTATTACGAGTCCTACAGAGCAGGCGGGACTATGACCGGCATGCCGTTCGGTCGCCACGCAGCAGCGGTGACCGCTGGTAATCTGTTACACTACGGCTCCGGTGAGGCCTTCGAGATCCGCACGTACAACACGAAAGGACAACTGTTGCGCATCACGCGCACCACTCGCACCAATCCAGAGCTGACGCCGGCGATGATCGATGAGTTCATCGAGAAGATGATGTCCAGGAGCAACGACCCAGCGTATCGCAACCGAATGCGGATGTTGTATTCGTCGGTGGTGTACCCGAAGACGGTGCCCGCGTATTCCGATCTCGCCGTAGATGCCGCAGGCAATCTGTGGGTGAGTGGCTTTCACCACCCGTTCGAGACACAACCTCATTGGACCGTGTTCGATGGCAACGGCCGCTTGCTGGGCAACGTGAAAGCGCCGCTCGGCTTTACGATCTATGAAATCGGCACGGACCATGTGCTCGGCAAATCAACCGATGCTTTCGATGTCGAACGCGTGGCGCTGCACCGTTTGGTCAAACCTCAGTGAGGTGACTCGTGCCTACGCAGGCGGACAAGGGGAGGGCTTTTCGCGCGCTTCATGAACGCGACCATGCCTTCATCATTCCCAATCCCTGGGACATGGGCACGGCGCGGCTGCTAGCCAATCTGGGCTTTGAGGCGCTGGCCACGACCAGCGCGGGCTACGCGTTCTCCGTGGGTCAGCGAGACAACACGATAGGTCGAGAGCGCATGATGACGCACGTGCGCGACATCGTGACGGCCACGGACCTCCCGGTGAGTGCGGATTTGGAGAACGGCTTTGGCGATGATCCCGAAACGGTAGCTGAAACCATACGGTTGGCGGCGGCTGCGGGATTGGCCGGCGCATCGATTGAAGATGACACGCAGCGACCGAACGATCGCATCTATGCGCACGAGCTGGCGGTGGAGCGTGTTCGGGCCGCGGCCGCGGTGGCGAACGCGTTGCCATTCACGTTCACGCTGACGGCACGGGCGGAGAACTACCTGGTCGGGCGGCCTGATCTCGAGGACACGATCAAGCGGCTGCAGGCCTATCAGGAGGCGGGCGCCCATGTCCTGTATGCGCCCGGACTGGCCACGCGCAATGACATAGTCGCGGTTGTCAGCTCGGTCGATCGGCCGGTAAACGTGGTCATGGGTTTGCGCGGCGTTCAGCTGAGCCTGGCCGACCTTTCCCAGATGGGCGTCAAGCGCATCAGCGTGGGCAGCGCACTGACTCGCGCTGCGCTGGGTGCATTCCTGCGGGCCGCCCGCGAAATGCAGGACCATGGCACGTTCACGTTCGCCAACGAGGCGGTGAGTTTTCAGGAGGTCAGTGGCATGTTCTAGCGGACGACAAGTGAAACGTGGTCCGCTAGAGATTCTGCTTCAACATCTGCTCCAACTTCTCGCGCCGTCCCCGGCTCAACTTGAGCTTGGTGCCATCGTGCAGGATGAGGACGTGCTCGCCGCGGAAGTAGGGCTGCAGCTCGCGGATGCGGTCCAGGTTGACAATGGCGGAGCGGTGCACGCGAAAGAATTTGCGCGGGTCGAGCCGGTCTTCCAGCGCGTTCATGGTCTCGCGCAGGAGATGGGTCTTACCGCCGGTGTGCAGTTTCACGTAATAGTCGGCAGCCTCCACCCAATCGACCTCATCGCTGCGCAGGAAGACCACGCGCCCGCCGCTTTTCACTACCAGCCGATCGGCGAACGCGGGCGCGGGCGCGGGTGTTGGCGTGGAGACGGAGCCACTGGTTCTGTCCAACAGTTCGACCAGGCGGCGGCTCAGCTCACCGGCGTGCGCATGGCGCACGGCTTTTTTGGCCCGCGCCACGGTGAGCGCAAAGCGCTCGTCATCGAAGGGTTTGAGCAGATAATCGACTGCGTTCACCTCGAAGGCGCGTACCGCGAACTGGTCGTAGGCCGTGGTGAAGACCACGGCCGGCATGTGTTCTGGACCAATCGTGCGGATGACTTCAAAGCCGGTCATACCCGGCATCTGCACATCGAGCATGACCAGGTCGGGACTCAGCTCGGTAATCGCTGCCACGGCCTCCTGGCCGTTGGCCGCTTCTCCGACTACATCGAGCTCGGCATCACGGGACAGCAGCTCACACACGCCCGCGCGGGCCAGCGGTTCGTCATCGACAACCAGTACGCGGATGCGCTCGCTCATGCAGCGCTACTGCTCGCGCTGGCCAGGGGCGTCGTGTGGAAGGGCAAGGAGACCGTGGCCACCGCACCACCATGGGGTCCGTTGCGCAGCTCGAAGCTGAATTCGGTGTCGTAGCTCTGCTCGAGCCGTTTCCGGGTATTGACCAGGCCTACGCCCGTGCCGCGGCTGGCGTCACTCAGCCCGGGTCCGTCATCGCGCACCTGCAAGATGAGTCGATCGCCCAGCTTGCGTCCGGCAATTTCAATGGTGCCGGGATTGACCTTGCGGGCGATGCCGTGGCGCACCGCGTTCTCGACCAGTGGCTGCAGCAGCAGGTCGGGCAACATGGCCTCCAGAGCTTCCTCAGCCACATCCATCTTTACACGCAACCGATCCTGGAAGCGCACGCGCTCGATCTCGAGATAACGCTCGATGAAGTGCAGCTCTTCGCGCAGCGGCACTTCCTCCGTGCGCGCATCCTCGAGCACATAACGCAGCAGGTCGCTGAGCCCGGCCAGCATCTGAACAGCGCGGCTGTTTTCGCTCTTCCGCACCAGCATGGCAATGCTGTTCATGGCATTGAACAGGAAATGTGGATTGAGCTGCATGCGCAGCGCCTGCAAGCGGGCCTGGGAGAGTTGGGCAGTTAGTTGTGATGCGGCCAGCTCGCGCTCGCGGTATTTGCGGTAGTACTCGAGGCCCAGCACAATGCCCAGCACGATCACGTAGCCGCCCAGGTGGGAGAGCAGTTGATAGCGCAGACCCATCACGAAGTGCACGCCGAACATCTGACCGGTCTGACTCCAATTGTGGTGCCCGATCAGGCCCAAGAAGATCATGGTAGTCGAGTAGTGCAGCAGAGCCATGCCCAGGCCAATCAGGACATGTAACGGGATCATGAGCGGGGCGGTCCGTCGGGTCACGGGCAGACCGCGCGCAATCAGAATCACGGCGGGAAGCAGGGCGGCCCAGAACACCCAGTACGGGGTCTCCATGATCAGGGCGTGATCGAAGGTCCAGCGGTTTTCACCCCCCATGGAAATCACATCCTGGCCGGCGGCCACCGCGCCCAACAGCAGGGCAACGCCCAGGATGATGCTGGCGCGGCGCAGGGACGTTCGGGTCTCTTTCTTTAGCGGCATGCCCGGAAGATAGCGGTGAGGCGGGCGGCGGCGGGACCAACTGCGGTGAATCGTGCGGGTCGCGCAGCGAAAGGTGCCCGGGCTGCAGCCGGCTGGCGGCCCTTGCTGGCGGTAGTCACAGCCGAACGGCATTCTACAGTCATGGACGAAGCGGTCGTGATCAGCCAGGCCCTGACCGTGCCGCGGTCCGAGCTGGAGTATCGCGCGACCCGCTCTGGCGGCCCGGGCGGCCAGCACGTGAACACGTCATCCACCCGCATCGAGCTGACCTGGAATGTGGCCGCATCGCCGAGCCTATCCGATGATCAGCGTTTGCGCATACTGGAAAAGCTGAAGAACCGGATCGATGAACAGGGCGTGCTGCGGCTGGTAGCGAGTGCCAGTCGATCACAGTATCGCAATCGAGAAGACGTGACGGAGCGTTTTGCCAGGCTGGTTGCCAGCGCTCTACTAAAACGAAAGCCCCGCAAGCGAACGAAACCGCCGCGCCAGGCGAAAGAAGCGCGCTTGAAGTCCAAGAAGCAGCGCTCGGAGCGCAAGAAACTGCGCGGACCGATCGCATCGGATGAATAGGTCGTGAAACTGCTGGAACGTTTTTTCCCCGATCATGAAGGTCGCCGCGAGCTGCCCCGGCTGCTCGCGCTCATGGGCCTGTTCTTCCTGGTCGTCTGCGCGGTCGGTGTCCTGCGTCCCATCAAGAACGCACTCGCGCTGGACGGTCTGGGCGACACGGATTTCTACAAGACCTACCTGGTCAGCGCTGCGGTCATTTTCTTCGTCCCCTTCTACAACCGGCTGTCCGACCGCGTGGCCTGGCGCTGGCTCATTCCGGTGGTCGCCTTCTCGTTTGCCATCGAGCTGGTCGTGTTCCGACTGCTCTACGTCGAGGGCAGCACGGCGTTCGGCCTGATTTTCTACGGTTGGTACGACCTGTTTGCGGCCGCGCTGGTCACGCAGTTCTTCATGGCGACCCAACTCTTCTTCAATGCGCGCAGCGCCAAACAGGCCTACCCGCTGGTCATTGCCGGTGGTTCGTTGGGCGCCACGCTGGGCAGCGCCATCACCGGCTTCTTCTCGCAGCGCGTGGGTGCGCCCAACCTGCTGCTGGTGGCTGCCGCTTTGATTACCATCTTCTCGCTCACGCTGCCCCTGGTCTGGGGTCAGGCGCCACCGCCCGAAAAAAAGCGGCACGATGTCATCGAGCGCGCGCAGGGTGAGCTGCAAACGCTCTGGCAGAACCGCCAGGTCCGACTGATCGCCATCAGCGTACTGATCACCATCCTGGTCAAACAGCTGGTGGACTATCAGTACAACACGGTGATCAAGTCGGAATTGCAGGAGCGCGACGCCATCAGCGCCTTTCAGGGCAAAGTCAACATGGTGACGCAGTGGCTGCCCATCGTGGCGCTGGCTGCGTTGCAGCCGTTGTTGAAACGATGGGGCGTGGGACTGGCCGTGTTGATGCTGCCCGTAGCCATGCTGGTTGCCAACGTAGGACTCGAGATCTGGTGGGGTCTGTGGGCGGCCGTGATGGCCAAAGGCGCAGCCGACAGTCTGCGCTACTCGACGGAGCGCGCGGCGCGGGAAATCCTGTACGTGCCCGTGCCGGAAGATATCAAGCTGCGCGCCAAAGCCTACATCGACGTGGCCATTGAAAAGGGCCTGGGCAAAGTATTGTCGGCCGCGCTCATTGCCTTGCTGCTGGCGTTCATGAGCTTCCGTCAGATTGCGCTGGTAGGTGTGGCGCTTTCGTCGGTTTGGCTATTCATTGCGCTGGCCGTGCGCAGTGAATACGTGCGCACGCTGGCCCGTTCCATCGAGGGCCGCTTTGCCAGTTTGCGCGGCGGTTTTGCGTCGATTGCGGACGCGCATGCGCAGGCCGCAGTGCGGCGCGCACTGAGCTCGAACGATGCGCGGCAGGCCGCGTTTGCCCTCGATCTGGCGGCCCAGGCCGCGCCCCGTGACCTGGAGCCGCTGGCCAGCGAGCTGCACGCGCTGCTGAACCACAGCACGGAGTCCGTACGCGAGCGCGCGCTGCGCGTGCTGCTGCGTGCGCCGCAGGTCGTGGATCGAACCCGCGTGCAGCGCGCACTGCGTGACCCCGATCCCGATGTGCGCGACGCCGCGGCCGAGACGCTGTGCGCGGCCGGCAACGCGCAGACCGTCATTGAAGAATTGTTGCGCTCCGCCGATGCAGGCGAGCGCACGGCGGCGTTGTCCTGCCTGGCGCGCGGCGTGGTCCCGCGTGAGGCAGCACGATTGATCACGCGCGACTATATCGAGGCACACCTCGAGAGTGCGCGCGCCGGTGCACGCGATGCCCGCATCGAAGTGGCATTGGCCGCCGGTGCACTGGCCGAGGACCAGGAAGCGGCCGACCTGATCGTTGAGCTGGCCGCCGACGCCGATGCAGGAGTGGCGCGCGCCGCGCTGCACAGTGCCGGTCAGCTGCGCTCGGCCGCCTTGATTCCCGTGCTGATCCAGGGATTGGGCAGCGCCCGCACGCGCACGGCGGCCCGCCTCGCCCTGGCGCTGCACGGTGAACGGGTGGCGGAACCGCTCACGCGCGCACTGCTCGACCAGCAGACACCCAATCCCGTGCGCCGGCAGATTCCGCTCGTACTCTCGCAGATTCCGACCGGTGAAGCGGTCAGCGCACTCATGCGCTCATACGTGGCGCCCGAGACCGATCAGGTGTTGGATTTCCGCACGCTCAAGGCCCTGAGCAAGCTACGCGCGCGCAATCCAACGCTGCCCTTCGACCGCGCGCAGGTGCTGACCGCATTGAGTGGCGAAGTAGCCGCGGCCACGCGTTACGCAACGCTGCGCCGCACCATGGACGGCCAGGCCGCCAGCTCAGCCGCGGCACCGCTGCTCTTGCGCGCGCTGGATGAAGCGTGGGCCGAACGGCGTGAAGGCGCGTTCCGCTTGCTTGGTCTGCTGTTTCCGCCCGATGGCATGCGGGATTGTCACCAGGCCCTGGCCAATACGAACGGCCGAGCCCGCGCCAACGCCATCGAGTGGCTGGAGCAGACCATTGGCCACGAACTGTTCCAACGGCTCGAACCGCTGCTGCGCGAGGCGCGCAGCAGTACCATCAGCCCGGTCGAGCTGGCTTCCAACCTGGCTGCTGTGCGCTCCGACAACGATGCCTGGATCGCGCGCCTGGCGCAGCGCGTGGCCCTCGAACTCAACCTGGCCGGTGTCACGGTCGGTCCAACTCCTCTGCCGGAAACCACTATGGACCCCATCGAAAAAGTATTCCTGCTGCAACAGGTGGACTTGTTGCAGGGTGCACGCAGCGCTCATCTCACGCTGCTGGCCTCCATCGCGTACTTGAAGGATGTGCCGGCTGATGCCGTCCTGGTGCGCAAAGATGAACCAACCTCTGCATTGCACATCGTGGTGCGCGGTGCCGTCGAACTGAAAAACGCGGACGATCAGGTATTGGTGGCAGGCGAGGGCAAAGCGTTCGGCACCTGGGCGCTCATCGATCGTGCGCCCAGCATGGTTACCGCACGCGCCCTGGAGAACACACGGGTCCTGCGTATCGATCGTGATGACTTCGACGATCTGCTGAGTGAGAACCCCGAGCTGGCGCTGGGCCTGTTGCAGGGCCTGGCCCGGCGCGTACGCACGCTGGTAGCCTGAGGACACCCATGACCAATGCCCACACGCCGACCGTCATGCTGCTGGACGACGAAGTGATGGTGGCTACCACATTGAAAGCACTGCTGCAGCTGGAAACATCGTATCGCATTCTCAGCTTCAATGAGCCCGGTCATGCACTGGCCGCACTCGAGCAGGAATCCGTGGACGTGATCGTCTCTGACTTCATGATGCCGGGCATGGATGGCATCGCGTTCCTCAAGCGCGCGCGCGAACTGCGGCCGGTCGCCACCCGCGTGCTGCTCACCGGCTACGCCGACAAGGAAAACGCCATCCGCGCCATCAATGAGGCCGGCCTGTACTACTACCTGGAGAAGCCGTGGGACAATGAGCACCTCAAGCTCATCATTCGCAACGGTGTAGAGCGTTCCGCACTATTCAACGAGCTGGACGCGCGGGTCAGTGCGCTGGAAGGCGCGCACAAGGAGTTGTACGACATTCGCAAGCGCCTGATCCAGGCGTTCCTTTGACCGGCGCCAGCGTCGAACCACTGGGCGCAGGCACGGAACGATGCAAACCATTCGTAATGGAAACGACTCTGCAGAGCGAGATCGATCGGCTGCGCGAGGAGCTGCAGCGCACACAGGCTGGCTGGGAGGCGGAACGCCAGCGCCTGTCCACCACGCAGGCCGAGCTGGTCAATGCCGCACGCATGGCCACACTCGGCTCGCTGGTGGCCGGCATTGCCCACGAGCTGAACACTCCGCTCGGCTCACTCCACAGCAACCACGATGTTTTGCGGCGTGCGCTCAACCGGCTGCAAGTCATCCTGGAAGATGAGCACGTCGATCAGACCGAGCTGGATGAGCTGCGCCGAGTGGTGCGTGCGCTGGATGGCGTCATGGAAGTCAACGACCTGGCCGTCGGGCGCATGGTCCAGCTGGTCAGGAGCCTGCGCAACTTCGGCCGGCCCGACCGCTCGGAGCGCGCTACCGTGGATGTACACGAAGGCATCGAGAGCACGCTTGCCCTGCTCAACCATCAGCTCAAAGACCGTATCACGGTGGAGCGCGAATTCGCCGCTCTGGTCCCCATCGACTGTTATCCCAATCAGTTGAACCAGGTGTGGATGAATCTGCTAGTCAATGCCATCCACGCGATTGGGCAGCGCGGAACCATCACGGTGCGCACGCGCGCGGACGCGTCCAACGTTGAGGTCGAGATCCAGGACGATGGAGCGGGCATTCCCGCGGAGAATCTGGGCCGTATTTTCCAGCCCGGATTTACTACCAAAGGCAATCGCATCGGCATGGGGCTCGGGCTGCTCATCGCCAGCCAGGTCGTGGAACGACACAGTGGTGACATCAGCGTGCGCAGCAAACAGGGTGTGGGCACCACGTTCCGGGTTAGTCTGCCGCAAAAACTCAATGACCAGACAGGCACGCACTGATGCATGCTACCACAATGACATCTGCTCGGTGAGTCCGACCATGCGCAACGCGAATCGATTGCTGCTGCCAGCCCTGACTGCCGTTGCCGTTCTCCATGCGTCCGGCCTGGTGGCCCAGGACCTCAACGTCCATCTGCCCGTCCAATTGATCGAGCAGCGGCTCAAAGCCGATACGTTCCGTGTGCTCCAGGTCAGGGGCTCACGGCGTCCGAACGACCGCACACAACGCGTGACTCTGGCGTTCGACGACTCTTCTGTGATCCAGGTCAAGTGGGCGATCTTCGCGCCCAACGCCGAGGTCTTCAACAACTCGCCACGGTATGAGATTGCGGCCTACGAGTTCCAGAAGATGTTCCTGGATGAGTCGGATTACGTAGTGCCGCCTACGCTTTCCCGTGCTTTCAATCTGGATTGGTACGCACAGATGGACGCCAGCGCCAAGCCCACGTTTGGCAGAACCGCATCCGTACTGGTGACGCTGCAATACTGGCTGGGCGCGGTGAGCAGTGACAGTGTGTTCGACCTGAAGCGTTTTGACCGCGACACGGTGTATGCACGGCACCTGGCCAACCTCAACGTGTTCACCTACCTGATCAAACACAACGACGCCAACGTCGGCAACGTCCTGATTTCCTCCAGCGCGGTCAGTCCACGACTCTTCGCGGTGGACAACGGCCTGGCATTCGGTGTGGAGGAGAGCGATCGCGGCACGGACTGGCGCGAGCTGCGCGTGTCGAAGGTGCCGCTCAAGACCGTCGAGCGGCTGCGCCAGATCACACGGGAGGACCTGGACCGAACTTTGGGCGTGGTCGCCGAGTACGAAATCCGGGACCGTGTGTTTTTCCCGGTCGAGAAAACCGCCAACACCACACGCGGACGGGGTGTGCGCAAGAGTGACACGCGACTGCAACTCGGACTGACCCGGCTGGAGATCGATGGCGTCGAGCAACGGTTGCGGAACCTGTTGCGACGCGTGGACTCGGGCCGACTGAAGACATTCTGACGGACCGATTCTGGAACGGTGGTGAACAGTGCAGAACAGAACGTCGTTGATGGTGGGGATGGGCATGGTACCAACGCGGAGAAAGTGGCAACGCTTTTGGTAAGGCGGGGCGCAGCGCAGGCACTGGTCGCGCTGACCGGCGTGCTGATTGCCGGGGCAGCACTGCAGAGCAATGCGCGCGTCGACGGTGAGTACGGACTGTGGGTGGAAGATCGCCGTGATACCATGGTCGTGCACTGGCTCACCCGGGATTCGGAGCCCGGTCTGCTGCGCGTGCACGGCGAGAACCTGCGCCACGAGTATCGCACGCCGGCTGGTCGCGTCCACGCCACGGCATTCCGTCGCCCGGGCGCACCAACGCTTACTCTGACGTACGGCACTGCGGCCCGTACCGATACGACCACTCTGTCACTGAAACCCGCGTCCCGCGCGCCCGTAGTCACCGGTGCGGACTCGATCTTCATCCTGGCCGATACACACGGCGAGTTCGACACTGTGGTGCGCATGCTGCGGCAGGCCCATCTCATCGATAGTCAGTTGCGCTGGACCGGTGGCAGGAAGCATCTGGTCTTCGATGGCGACCTGGTAGACCG
>JBOHRF010000043.1:0-26639 GCA_050732575.1 Longimicrobiales bacterium | reverse complement strand
ACCAGTAGGACCAGCAGAACGTCGATCATGGGTGTGATGTTGATGTCGGCGACTTCCGAAACGCCCGTCTTGCTCAGCGAGCTGGCCATGGCATCACCGGTCGCGTGCGGGTGAGAGTGTTGCGGGTGGTTGTCCTACTAATGCCAAAGCTCGCCAGTTCCACACCTGCTGACCCTGCCCTTTCGCAAAGCGAAAATCATTCACGACCGCAAGCCGCGGCAGGGGTCAGAGGCCTGGGCAGGCTGCTCACAGAGCGCCCGGGCGCAGCCATTCCGGTCGTTCAGCACTGGGGGGGTTGAAAGGGGGGGCACGCCCGTCCATCATACGCCTTCTCCGCATCCATTCCTTCTCTCCAGCGAGACCCAGGTGACGAACTCAGACTATCGCCCGCGTGCCGCGGCCCTGCTGACGTTTGCCGGCACACTGCTAGTCCCCGCACTCCTCGCTGCGCAAACGCCGGCGCGCACGGATTCCAGCGGCGCGCCCAGGAAGCTCCTCCCGCTCGAGCCCGCGGGAAAACTCGAGTTCACGTTGCGCGAGGGAACGTGGATCTCGCTGGATGTGATGCCGGATGGGAAGTCGCTCGTTTTCGAGCTGCTGGGCGATTTCTACACGCTGCCCATCGCGGGCGGCAAAGCGACGCGCATTACGGAAGGATTGGGCTACGACTCGCAGCCCAGGGTCTCGCCCGACGGCAAGTGGATCGCCTACATCAGTGATCGTGACGGCGCCGACAATTTGTGGATCGCAAAGATCGACGGCACGGAACCGCGCAAACTCTCGAGCGAGACCCAGATTCCCGTGCTCTCGCCCAGCTGGACGCCGGACAGCAAGTACATCCTGGTCTCGCGCCGCGCAGCGACTGCCGAGTTCCGCATGTACCACATTGATGGTGGTTCGGGCGTTGCGCTCGCAGGCAGCACGCCCACCGGTCAGCGCCCCGACGGCATGGGCGCCACACTTTCACCCAACGGCAAATACCTCTACTACGCGCGCCGGCCCACGCCGCAAAGCGGTGGCGGAGGAGGGGGCGGCGCGTTCAACGCGTACCAGCTCGTGCAGCGCGACATGCGCACGGGCGACACCGATGTGATCACGCAGGCCGAATGGGGCGCATTTCGGCCCGCAGTTTCGCCGGACGGCCGGGTCATCGTTTACGCTACGCGTCACGAGACGCAAACGGGGCTGCGCATGCGCGATTTGCAAACCGGCGCGGACCGCTGGCTGGTTTGGCCGATTCAGCGCGATGAGCAGGAGTCCGGCGCGACGCGCGATCTGTTGCCCGGTTACGCGTTCAGACCCGATGGCCGCGAGTTGATCGTTGCCTATGGTGGGAAGATCAACGCCGTGGACGTCTTCTCGGGTGACGCGCGCGAGATTCCCTTTGAAGCCGATGTGAAGCTCGACATCGGTCCCGACCTCGAGTTTCCGTACAAGGTCGAGCAGGGTCCGGTGAAAGCGCGGCTCGTACAGACGCCGTCATTCTCGCCCGATGGCAAACGCGTCGTGTTCTCCGTGCTCACCAAGCTGTATACGATGGACGTGCCGGGCGGCACGCCCAAGCGTCTCACGAACGGCAACGATTGGGAGTTCCAACCTGCCTGGTCGCCGGACGGGCAGTGGATCGCCTACGTGACCTGGACGACCGAGGGCGGGCACATCTGGAAGATGCGGGCGGATGGCCGCGGCCAGCCGCAGCGACTCACGAGCGCTGCCGCATTCTACACCGACCTGGCCTTCTCACCGGACAACGCGAAGATCGTGGGCCTGCGCGGCAATGCGTTCATGCGCAACCAGACGTTCAGCGAATTCGGCGGGCTGCGCATCCCACTCGATGTGGTGTGGGTGCCCGCTACCGGCGGCGAGGTGCAGCTCATCGTGCCCGCGCGCGGTGTGGGCGCGCCGCACTTTACGAACGAGCGCGACCGCGTGTACGTCTATTCACGCGATGGTCTCATCTCCATGCGGCTCGATGGCACCGATCGGGTCAACCACCTCAAGGTGAACGGGCGCCCGAACCCACGCTCCAACACTCCGCCCACGGCGAATGCCGTCATGATGCGGAGCGATGGCAACTACGCCCTCGCCGTCAGTGAAAACCAGCTGTATGTCATGGCCGTGCCGCCTGCGGGTGGCGAAGCGCCGACCGTGGGCGTTACGGGCGGCGCAGTGCCGGTGAAGAAGCTCACTGACATCGGCGCCGACTACTTCGGCTGGGCCGAGAACGGCAAAACGGTTTTCTGGGCCATCGGCTCGACCATTTTCCGCCGCCCGTTCGACAGCATCGTCTGGCGCGATTCCGCGGCGGCGGCAGCAGCGCGCGATACGACTGCCCGGCGCGACACTACCGCCGCGCGTGACACGACGCGCAGAGCGCAGGCGGTCGCGCGCAAAGTCAAGGACGAGGATCCGGGCGTCGAGCGCTTCGATGTCAACCTGACCTTCCCGCGCGCAAAACCGAGCGGCACGGTTGTGTTGCGCAATGCCACGGTCATCACGATGAAAGGCAACGATGCGCCCGTGCGCGCGGACATCGTCGTCACCGACAACCGTATTGCGTCGATTAGCCCCGCTGGAAGTGTCAACGTCCCGCCGGGCGCGCGTGAGTTCGACTTTGCCGGCAAGTACGTCGTGCCCGGCTTCGTGGATACCCACGCGCACTGGGAGTTCCGCACGCACGATGTGCTCGAGCCGCACAACTGGAGCCTGCTCGCCAACCTGGCTTACGGCGTGACTGCGGGCCTCGATGTGCAGACCAGCACGAACGACTATTTTGCGTACCAGGACCTGATCGAAATCGGCGCGGCCATCGGCCAGCGGGCGTTCATGGTTGGCCCTGGCGTTTTCTCACGCAACGACTTCCGCAACTACGAAGAAGTCGAAGCCTACCTGCAGCGCTACAAGGAGTATTACCGCACGCCCAACATCAAGTCGTACATGGTGGGCAACCGCCAGCAACGGCAGTGGGTGGTGACCGCAAGCAAGAAGCTGGGCCTCATGCCCACCACCGAGGGTGGCAGCGACATGAAGCTGGATATCACGCATGCGATCGATGGCTTTCACGGCAACGAGCACACGCTGCCCGTAGTACCGCTTTACGATGACGTGGTGCAGCTTTACGCGCGCACGAAGACGGCGTACACGCCAACGCTGCTGGTTGCCTACGGCGGGCCCATCGCGGACGAGTACTGGTTCAGCCGGGAGAACGTGCACGACGATGTCAAGCTGAATCGGTTCTACCCGCACAACTGGCTCGACCAGCTGACGCGCAGGCGCTCACGCTGGGTGCGCGATGACGAGTTCATCTTCCCGCAGGTGGCGGCCGGCGCAGCCAGGATTCAACGCGCGGGTGGCCTGGTAGGTGTGGGCGGTCACGGTGAGCTGCAGGGCCTGGGCTACCACTGGGAGATGTGGGGACTGGCCATGGGCGGGATGACGCCGCGCGAAATCCTGAAAGCCGCGACCATCGATGGTGCGCGCATCATCGGCTTCGATCAGGACCTGGGTAGCATAGAAGTGGGCAAACTGGCCGACCTGGCCGTGCTCGACCGCAATCCACTGGAGAACATCCGCAACACGAACAGTGTCCGTTATGTGATGAAGAACGGAGAGCTGTACGAAGCGGAGACGCTGACGCAGGTCTGGCCGGTGCGCAAAGGGCTGCCGCGGCTCTGGTGGTGGAACGATGGACCACGCAAGTCGGTCACGTCGTCGCAGCAGGACAAGTAACCGTCATGTACAGCTGGAAACGCTTTCAGTCGCAGAGAGCGCGGAGGTAACAGAGAACGCAGAGGGCATCGCGGTGTGGGTCAGCATCCGGCTGAGCAACGTTCCTAAAGCCAGCCGATTTGCCCGCCGCACTCACGCGCAGCAGGTTACGCCCATTCCCCCGGAGGCATGCATGCGGATCGAAAAAAGCTTCACGGTCCATTCCGCACCAGCCAACGTCTGGGCCTTCTTGACGGACCCGCACCGGGTGGCGCGGGCACTGCCCGGCGCCGCCATCCACGAACAGATCGACGCGCAAACGTACGCCGGCACCGTGACGGTCAAGGTCGGCCCGGTCGCCACCAGCTACAAAGGGAAGATGCGCTTCGAGCGGCTCGACCAGTCAGCGGGGGTCGCGGAAATCCTTGCCTCGGGCCAGGATGTGAAGGGCAAGGGCGGCGCCGAGCTGCGCATGACCAGCAATGTGGTGCAGAAGGCACCCGGCCAGACGGAAGTCAACGTCATCTCCGACGTCAACATCACCGGCATCCTCGCCCAGATGGGGCGAGGCATGATCGAGCAGGTGAGCGATCAGATGTTCCAGATCTTTACCGATGCGATCCGCGCCGAGCTGGAATCAGATATCGCGCCGCCTGGCGGCGCACCTAGCGTGGCGAGCGCACCGACCGCTCCGCCAATCGAAGTCGTATCGTTTGGAAGTAAGCTGATCGTGGGAGCTGCCGGTCGCGCCGTGCGCCGCCCCGCGGTCCTGGCCATTCTGATCGGCGTGGCCATACTCTTGGTTTGGTGGTTGAGCCTGCGCTGAGGAGCTTGATATGTTATCACTCTTTGTGAAGGCTTCTGGCGTGCCAATCGGAGCGTCGATGATCGCGCCCTGCTCCTGGTGCACGAGGCTTTCCACAACTATTTCTGTGGCACTGACAGGCAGGAACATGTGGAATGCGCACTGCCTGGACCATTTCATCGCGGACGTGCACGGATTACCCGTTACGGAGGGCTACGAAACTAATTGTACCTGAGAAGATGGATACTCCCACGGATGGTCGATTGGATCGGTAGTATGACAGCGGGGATGGTCCTCACAACTTGCGGGCTTCCGACAATGTGATCGCGTTGCCGCGTACTTTCTTTTCGTCATTGATGTTGATCAACCCAAAGCCGTTTTCGTAAATCGCGTCCGAGCAGTTCGTTCGCTTCTGCACGTCGCAACAGTAAATAGCGGTAGGCTCACGGCAGGTGGTCGGCAGCATGCCGCCAGAATAGACCTTCACATTGAACGGCTGCGGCACATACCCTTTGGCTAGCAGACGCATCTCGAGCTCTTGCCTCTTGCTTCGCGTATCGCTGTCGGACACAAAGCCGAGCAGCTCGAACTCGTCGGGCATGGTGTCCCAGTTCCTGGCGAGCTCGGTTACTTGGTCATCGACCGATTTGAAGGTGAGCCACTGAATCTTGTCGTCGACCTGAAACTGCCTTTCCACCTCGGCCTGGATCTTGGTCTCGTGGTCCTGCCCGAACACAAACACCACCGGCCGCTTGCGCTCTGCCGAGGGAAGCGACGCGGTGAATTTCAGCAGCTGGACCACAATGTCTGTGTTGCGCTCCGGTGCGGACGGTTTCGGGTTGGTGTTGGCTTCCGTGATCACATTGGGATAGATCCTGGCATCCAACGTAAACATGGCGCGCTCGACGACCAGCGTGAGCGTTTTGCTGGCGCTGATGGCATTGACCAGCTGGATGTTGCGGTCCTTATCGAAACCGAAGTTGTGGGTCTCGCCCGCATCTTCACCGACGCCATCCACGCCGCGTTGGAAACAGATGTAGTCGAGGCGCGTCGGTCGATGGGACCACCGGCAATGGCCGCCGCGACCGCCGCGGCACCCGCACCGCCTATCGAAGTCGTATCCTTCGGAAGTAAGCTGATCGTGTGCACGGCCGAGCACCGCCCCGCGGTCTTGGATATCGTGCTTGTTGTGCAACTCGCCGTTCTTTGGCTGAGCCCGTTGGGGACCGATGTAGCCAGAGGCTGATTGCCAGAGCAGTTTGCGGGCCCGCGTTACCGCGCCCGCGCTCTGATGCGCACCATGTCATGATGCAACGAGAACAACACCGACACCTGCAGGAAGGAGTCTCGTCATGATCCCAGCGGCATTCGATTACCACGCTCCGAGCTCGTTATCCGACGCGATCGCGTTGCTCACGCGGCTCGGGCCAGACGCCAAGATACTCACCGGCGGCCAAAGCCTGCTGCCACTGCTCAAGCTGCGCCTCGGCCAGATCAGCGCGCTCGTCGACCTCGCCCGCGTGCCGGGACTGGAGTACGTAAGAGAGGAGGGCGGCTTCCTCAAGATCGGCGGCGCCACGCGCGAGGTCATGCTCGAGCGTACCGAGCTGATCGATGCGAAGTATCCGATTCTTCTGGATACGGCGCGCGTGATTGCGGATCCGCTCGTGCGCAACCGCGCGACCGTGGGTGGCAACCTCGCCCATGGCGATCCGGCCAACGATCACCCGGCCACCATGTTGGCACTTGGCGCATCGGTCGTAGTGAGCGGACCCAAGGGGCAGCGCACGGTGCCCGTAACACAGTTCTTCAAGGGCCTGTTCACGACTGCGCTCTCGCACGATGAGATCCTGACCGAGATCCAGATTCCGATTCCGCCGCCGAAGAGCAGTGGCGCGTACGTGAAGCTGGAGCGCAAGGTCGGCGATTTTGCCACGGCGGGTGTCGCCGCGCAGGTCACACTCGCTGCGAACGGTACGGTCGAGCGCGCCGGCATCGGACTGACCAACGCGGGTCCGACACCGGTCAAGGCCACGGAAGCTGAAAAGTATCTGGTCGGCAAGAAGCCGGATGAGGCAACGCTTGCCGAGACGGCGCGCCTGGCGGCGAAAACGACCTCACCCACGGCCGATCGACGCGGATCTGTGGAATACAAGCGCGAGATGGCTCGCGTGCTGACAACGCGCGCGCTCACCATTGCACTGGCCAGAGCAGGAGGACGATAAGCCATGGCAACGCACCACATTCGAGTCAACGTGAATGGGACCGTGCGCGAGGCGGAGGTCGAGTCCCGTCTGCTGCTGGTCCATCTGCTACGCGAGAACTTGAAGCTCACGGGCACACACATCGGCTGCGAAACCACTCATTGCGGTGCGTGCACCGTGCTGCTCGATGGCGAGCCGACCAAGTCGTGCACCGTGCTGGCCGTGCAGGCCGACGGTCATGAGGTGAAGACGGTTGAGGGCCTGGAGACAGCTGGCAAGCTGCACCCCATCCAGGAAGGCTTCACGCACGAGCACGGCTTGCAGTGCGGCTTCTGCACGCCGGGCATGATGATGGTCGCCGTCGCGCTGCTCGAGCACAACAACAATCCCAGCGAAGCAGAGATCCGCGAGGCCATCTCGGGCAACCTGTGCCGCTGCACCGGTTACGTGAACATCGTGAAGTCGGTTCAGTACGCGGCCGCGCAAGCGCGGACTGCGGAGTCGGTTCAGTACGCAGCCGCGCAAGCGGGTTAGGAGGGATCGATACCATGGCAACGACAACGAAGACCTCGACCGAAATCAGCGGCACTGCACAGCTGCAGCCGCAGGCATCGCCGGTAATCACAGCAACTCCGAAGACATCGCCCGAAGTCAGCGGCATGGGCCATTCCATGAAGCGCAAGGAAGATCCGCGCTTCATCCGTGGCCAGGGGCGCTACACGGACGACGTGGTACTGCCCGGCATGGTCTACCTGGACATCGTGCGCAGCCCGTTCGCGCACGCCAAGATCAAATCGATCAATACAGAGAAGGCGATGCAGGTGCCGGGCGTGCTGGCCGTCATCACGGGCGACCTGCTCAAGCAGTTCAACCTGCACTGGATGCCGACATTGATGTCGGACACGCAGATGGTGCTGCCCACCGACAGAGTGATGTATCAGGCGCAGGAAGTGGCCGCCGTGGTGGCGACATCGCGTTACGCCGCGGCCGATGGCGTCGAAGCGGTCGAGGTGGATTACGAGCCGCTGCCGCCGCTGCTGGATCCTTTTGAAGCCTTAAAGCCCGGAGCACAAGTGCTGCGCACGGACAAGGAAGGCAAAAAGGACAACCACATCTTCCACTGGGAAACGGGCGACCGGGCGGGCACGGACAAGGCGTTCGCGGAAGCAGCCGTCACGGTCAAGGAGAACATCTACATCCCGCGCATCGTGGTGGCCTCGATCGAGACGTGCGGCTGTGTGGCCGACTTCAACAAGGCGACTGGCCACCTCACGGTCTACATGACGACGCAGGCGCCGCACGCCATCCGCACCGTGTTCGCGCTGGTGGCGGGCCATGTCGGTTTGTCCGAGGAGAAGATCCGCATCATCTCGCCCGACATCGGCGGCGGCTTCGGTGGCAAGGTGCCCGTGTACCCGGGCTACGTGATCGCGGTGGCTGCATCCGTGGTGCTGGGCGTGCCGGTCAAGTGGATCGAAGACCGCATGGAGAACCTGTCCGCCGACTCGTTCGCACGCGATTACCACATGACTGCGGAGCTGGCGGCTACCAAGGAAGGCAAGATCACGGCGCTGCGCATCAAGACGATTGCTGACCATGGGTACACGGATGCTGCGGCCAATCCTTCGAAGTTCCCGGCCGGTTTGTTCTCGATCTGCACGGGATCGTACGACATCAAACACGCGTTTACCGAGCTGGATGCCGCGTACACCAACAAGCCGCCGGGCGGCATCGCCTACCGCTGCTCGTTCCGCGTCACGGAAGCGGTGCACGCCATTGAACGCATCGTCGATGTGCTGGCGCAGAAGCTGGGCACTGATCCCGCCGAGCTGCGCATGAAGAACTTCATCCCGGCCGACCAGTTCCCCTACAAGTCGGCCCTGGGCTGGGAGTACGACAGCGGCAACTACCACGCTGCGCTCGAGAAGGCCATGGACATGATCGGCTACGATGCGCTGCGCAAGGAGCAGGCGGAGAAGCGCAAGCGCGGCGAGCTCATGGGCATCGGCATCTCGAGCTTCACCGAGATCGTGGGCGCGGGGCCGTCGAAACACTTCGACATCCTGGGTCTCAAGATGTTCGACTCGTGCGAGATCCGCGTGCACCCGACGGGCAAGGCCATCGCACGTTTCGGCACCAAGAGTCAGGGGCAGGGACACGAGACCACGTACGCGCAGATCGTGGCGGAAGAGCTGGGCATTCCCGCGGCCAACGTGCAGGTGGAAGAAGGCGACACGGACACAGCGCCCTACGGGCTCGGTACTTACGCAAGCCGTTCGACGCCCACGGCCGGCGCAGCCGGAGCTATGGCCGCGCGCAAGATCCGCGACAAGGCAAAGAAGCTCGCCGCGCATCTGCTCGAAGTCAGTGAAGAAGACCTGGTCTGGGAAGTCGGCAAGTTCTACGTGAAGGGCGCGCCGCAGAAGTTCAAGACCATCCAGGACTGCGCGTTTGCCGCTTACACGAATCATCCACAGGGCATGGAAGCCGGACTCGAGGCGGTGTCCTACTACGATCCACCCAACCTGACCTTCCCATTCGGCAGCTACATCTGTGTAGTAGACATCGACCGCGGCACGGGAGCTGTGAAGGTGCGCCGCTTCGTCGCCATCGATGACTGCGGCAACATCATCAACCCGATGATCGTCGACGGCCAGATCCACGGCGGCCTGTCGATGGGGCTCGGGCCTGCACTCTTCGAGGAGATCAGCTACGACGAGAACGGCAACGTGCAGGGTGGCAGCTTCCTGGACTACCTCATGCCCGGATCGATGGAAACGCCCAACTGGGAAACTGGCAAGACCATCACGCCGTCACCGCACCATCCACTGGGTGCGAAAGGTGTGGGTGAGTCGGCCACGGTGGGCGCGCCGCCTGCCATCGTGAATGCCGTGGTCGATGCGCTGTCGCATTTAGGCGTGACACACTTCGAGATTCCGATCACGCCGGAAAAGGTGTGGCGTGTGCTGAAGGACAAGGGTGTGGCGGAGTAGACTCTGGCAAGGTCAGAAGAAGGCTTTCAATCGCAGAGTTCGCCGAGGTACACAGAGAACACAGAGGGCTGCGCGGCGCTCAGAATCATCAGCTCCGCGAAGCCTTCTGTTTTTGTTTACCACCGGTGACCGTTTCAGCGATTGCCCACGTACCAGCTGTTGCCGACCGGGTTGGCGCGGCCCGGTGTCATACCGCGGCCTACTTGCGCAATAACACGAACTGTCCAGCTCTCCGCTGCTGACGCACATGGATGAAGCGCACACTCAACGGCATTTCGACGATGCGTTGGCATAGTGCGCAAGCGCCGCGTTCCTGACGCGGGCAATCGCGCTCACGAGTTCGGGCGTAGTGCCCCGTTCCATGATCCTGGCTGTGATGGGCTCGAGCAGTCGGGCATAGCGGTCAAGCACGTTGTCGCCGTCGCTGGTCAGTGGGCACGACCGTCCTGGCCGGCAACGGTAGTGAAGGTTCCCCACTCGTGCACGGTCAGGCCCGTATTGCGCTGCTGTGCGGAAGTGAGATCAGCTTCTGCGCTCGCCCCGAGCAGCAGAAAGAAAATGAGCGTCCTGCCTGAGTGTTGGTACATGCCGGCCTCCTGCCGAGTCGGTCTCGCGTTCGGCAGTAGGATGCCGGCGCCGTTGTGCAGGTTTGAAGCTCGAGCATATGCGTCGCCCCCGGTTGGCACAGATGTTGACCTGCCTCTGAGCACCGTGACAGACACCCACAGCAGGGAGGCAACAATGGCAGATCCCTATCTCAAAGGTCAGTGGAACGAGCTCAAGGGACGGGTCAAGGAAAAGTGGGGTGAGCTGACGAACGACGATCTCGATCGCATCGAAGGACGTCGTGACCAGGCGGAGAAAGAAGTCGAGCGGTGGGAGAAGGAGCAGGGCCTGCGCTAGACTCTTTTCTTGTTTCTACGAAGCGGGGCCGCGCGGAGCTACCCTGGTCGCGCGGCCCTTTGCTGTAGGCTGCAACCCTGCGATCAGTGACGCGCATGATGATCGAGCGCGTGTACCGTGCGTTGTTGCGGATTCTGCCGCAGCACTTTCGCGAGCGCTTCGGCGCCGAGATGGTGCAGTTGCTGTTGGACGAGTTGTCGGAGTTGCGTGGTGCTGCGCGCGTACGCCTCGTCTTGCGCGCGGCCACGGGGCTGGTCTGGACTGCCTTTGTGGTACGGCTGTGGCCTGGTTACGTGGGGTCGCGAGCGGCGCTGCGCCGCGCGCGTGCCTGGTCCGGCGCCGGCATTGGATGTGCGCGCGACGGTGCGCTCGCTGCGCCAGCGGCCGGCGTACACGGTGACCGCTGTGCTGGCGCTCGGGCTGGGCATCGGCGCGACCACGACTGTGTTCTCGGTTGTACAATCCACGGTGCTGCGTGCGTTGCGCGTCCCGGATGTCGATCGCGTGGTGGCGCTCTGGAGCGAGTTCGCGCACAGCGCCGATGCCGAGTTCCTGCTCTCGGCGGCGGAACTGAATGACGTGCGCACAGAGGTTCGCCTGCTGGACCTGACGGGCGCCTGGTTTGGTGGTGAGACGGCGCTGGACGCGCGGGGCGGTGTCGAAGCGCGCACAGTCAGTCTGGCCAACATCATTGGCGATGTTTACGCGTTAACGGGCGCGCGTGTCGTGCTGGGTCGCTTGCCAGGCGCCGCGGATGATGTTCCAGGCGCAGAGCTGGTAGCCGTGTTGTCGAACGGGTTCTGGTGGCAGGCCTACGGCCAGGATCCTGATGTGGTGGGCGGCACGATTCCGATTGGCTCGGCCAGCGCTCGCATCAACATCCCCGTCGAAATGCCCGGCACGATGCACGACGTAGTGCGCGTGAGCGCAGCGCGCGAACGCATGATCGCGACCTTGATCGGCGGGTTCGCAATCATGGCCACGATCATGGCCGCCGTGGGCGTGTTCGGCGTCGTATCGTTTACGGTGGCTCAGCGGGCCCGCGAATTCGCCATCCGCAGCGCACTCGGCGCGACGCGCGGTACGGTGCTGCGTGACGTGTTGCGCAGCAACGCCTTCATTGCATCTACTGGAGCCGTCGCTGGTGCCCTGGCCGTGTGGAGCGCGGCGCCCACACTGCGCGAGTTTCTCTACCATTTTGCGCCGCGAAATGCCCTGGTGTTCACCGGCGTGCCGGCAGCGCTGGTAGCCGTGGCCCTGCTCTCGTCGCTGCTGCCGGCACTGCGCGCGACGCGCGTGTCTCCTGCCGATGCCTTGAACGCAGCGGACTGACGGCAACGTGGCATGGTTGGCGGATGTCCGCGTGAAGCTGCATGAATCCGTTTCAGCGCCGGCCCAGCGCAGTTGCCACTGCAGCCAGCGCGGGATCCCGCCCGGCCCGGTACGCCTCGATCGTGAGTGGCACTTTGATGTCGGGCGCCAGGGTCGGCACGGCAATCGGGTTTCGCATTACGGGCCCGTGGCAATCCGTAAACGCGCGGCACCCGTTCTGGTAGTCGTGGCGCTCCGTGGATATCGATATCTGGATGCCCGAATTCGGCAGCGTGAACGGTCCGCCTTCGGCCCAGAACTCGAGCCGGTCGCCCACTTCCTCGCCCACGATGGTCACGCGCTCCGGTGCCGTCTGTTCCAGGTAGCCGATGCTCGATATGGCGGCGGAGAAAGTCCACGGATCGGTCAGCACGAAAATGCGGCCGGTCACGAGTCCAGGCAGGCTCTTCACGAAATCACGCGCAGTGTTGAGATTGCCGCCGCCATTCAGGCGCATATCGAGCACCAAGTTGCGCGATCGATCGGCAGTGAGCCGCTGGGTCATCAGCGCAAAAAACTCGGTGATCGATTGGCCAGGCGCGTTGAACGTGCGCCGAAGCTGGATGACCACGCCATCGAGCTCGGGCGCCGCTCTCCAGCGAAACGGCACGCTCGGCTCCTGCAACCACCAGGGCGCTGCGCCGGCAATGGCCAGCGCCTGCCATTCGCGTGACGGTTCGGGCAGCAGCTCGGTGAAGAACCAGCGGTCCGCGTTGAGACGCGACGCATCAGCACCGGCAGGCTCTGCAGTCAGGCGGCGCTCGACGCGTACACCGTTGATCAATTCGAACGTGAACAACGCCGACTCGGCGCTGGACGCCAGCCCAAGTGCGTGCAGCTGCGCGGGGCTTTCCATGAGAAAATTGGCGCTGCGATCGCGGCGCGCGGCGGTACCACCGGCCAGTGTCCGCGCACTGTCACGCACCTGCTCGATCCGGCGGCCGTCGATGGCGATCAGCTTCGCGCCCAGCAGGTCAGCGGTTGCAGTCTTCGCCCGCAACACGCGGAATCCATCGGCGAACGGCGTCACCCGAATCGGAACGCGGTTGTGCCGGAAGCCGCGCTGCGCCGCAAACGCGCCCGTATGTCCGTTGTCCGCAAGTGCGACGATTTGTGCGATCGCGATGTCGAAGGCAACCGGAGTGAGCTGGGCGGCAGCAGCTTCCAGCCGGACCAGCCGCGCCTCCGCCTGGGCGCGTGCGGCAGGAGAGTACGAGTTATCACGGGCCATAAAGCCTGTACGAAACGCCGCGATGTCAGCCCGGATCTGCTCCACGCTCAATCCGCCCGCACCCGGGCGCGGAGCCGCAGAGGATTGTGCGCCCGCCCACGCCGCCGGTGAAGCGGCAGTGAGTCCAACCAGGACGATGATACGCATGACTCGCAAGGAAACCTCCGCGGTTGCAGCATGAGTTGACCATTGGATACTTCGAAGACGCGCGGGGGTTGGACGCGGGACTTGTTACAGCGGCACGGTCACGCCCTCGATCGATTGCTCCGGCCGGTCAGTCAATGAACTCGAAGTTCACGTGACCGATCTCGAGCTTCCCGGCCTGCTCGACAATGAGTAGCCATCGCATTGACGCCCCGGTCCACGGTCGTGCCAGTACCGGATCCAATCTGCACGCCCATCCAGGCTTTCCATGTGTTCCTGGGTGGTACCACCACGAGATCGTATGACTCCCGGGCCTCCGTTTCGTCGGCCGGCAGCACACCATAATCGGGCTGGACGGTGTTCGCCTGAAAGGCCGGCTCATCTTCGCGCATCTGGCGCACCAGATCATCATACGACGCCCTCAATTGCTCCCGTGGGACCGCTTGCTGGAACTCGCTCGTAGTCAAGGCGTACGCAGCCGCCCAATCGCCGGTTACGACGTGCCGGCCGAACTGGCGCGCGAGCGCTTCATATTCCGGGCGCTCTCCGCTCGAAGCGGCATCACCCGAGCCGGTACAACCGGCCAGGGCGAGGATATAGAGCAGCCTGGACCGGACAGTCCTGGCGTTTGTCACGCATGACCTCGTCGTCAGATGGTTTTGGCGGAGCATCAGGTCGATGGCGGCAACAGTATGGGTTCTGGCAGGGCAGAAAAAAAGCTTTCAGTCGCAGAGTTCGCCGAGGTACGCAGAGAACGCAGATAGGTTCGCGGCGGTCAGAACCATCAGGGCCGCGAAACGTCCTTTTCCCAGTTCAACAGATGTCACCGTGTAGCGGCACAAGGTATGGGGGCGATGAATCTGTTATCCGTTAACCAAAACAATGATCGCAGAATGCACCCGCGCGTTCCTGAAGCGCCGGCGCCCGCTGTTCTCTGCAGCACCTCTGCGAACTCTGCGATGGAGAGTGTGTGTCACTGGGTGGGTCTGCGGGCACTATGCGAACCAGCCGCTGATCCGTCTGGATTCCCGGTCTCAGATCGAAAACGGCCAGAAACGAGCCGCGCGCCGTGTCGCCCGCCGCCGCCCATACGTACGCATAATCGCCCGGGCGAGGGACTACATCCCCGTTTCGGCGCAAGCGCCCAGCGCAACGAGCGCAACACTGCCGTACTTCCAGTGGCTCATTACGGCGTTCCTCATCGATGGAACTCACGACGCTAGGTGCACATCAGCCACAGACCGTGATACAGCAGATGATTTCGGCTGGCTGCATGGCCGTTCACGTAACCGCCGCCGTAGAGCGATTTGAAATCGCTCCAGCGATTGCCCACGTACCAGTTGTTGCCGACCGGGTTGGCGCGGCCCGGTGTCATGCGGTTCTGGTAGATCACTCCGTTCGCGGGCCGCCATGTTGAGCCACCGGCCTGGCCGTCCAGATCGAAAATGAAGTCGGTCATGCTGGCGGCTCTCACGGCTTGCGTGTTGAATATCTGGTGCGCCAGGTAACCGTTGCTGAAACTGGACGAGACAATGCGGTCAAACGTGAAGGTATTGCGCAGGAAAAACGGATCCACCGCGTTCAGCGCCGCGGTCGCCACAGCGGAAACTACTTCGCGCCAGTTGGACAGGAAGTCGCCCAGGTTCCTCTGCTGACTGGTCTTGTAGAACGGGATTACGAGCACCTGGTCTGCGCCCGATGCAGCGAGCTGTCCGCCAATCAGCTCCGTGTAGTCATTCCACAGCCCTCCCCAGCCGGCAAAAGAACCGTAATTGGCGTCGATGTATCCGCCCTGGATGGGGGTGGGCGTGAAATTGATGTGGGGAATCCTGCCTATGGCCTGGCCGGATGCCGTCCGCGGCACGACTACGCCGTACCACGTGATGGAAGAACCGTCCACGCGCACCAGCTTGCGGACGTAGCTCGTGTTCGCCACCAGTTTGCGCATCTGACCGAGACCGGGCAGGCTGCTTGGTTCCACCACAAACATACCTTTCGGACCGACAGCTTCCGCCAGCCCGTCCGGCGCCGGCATCACGGTGGCTCGAATCGTCACTGGAGACGGTTCCGAGGCCAGCTGATTCATCAGCTTGAGTGTGCCACCACCGGGGTCGATGACGCCGTCCACCACCGGCCGATTGTTGATCGTTTGGAAGCGAACGATCTCGGCCGTGACTTCCGCAATCAGAAGTGCGCGTTCTGTTGCCCAGAGACCGCCAATCTCGCGCGTGCCGCCATCGGAGAAGGCGATGCGATCGAAGAGATCCGTAATCGTTGTCAGGTCGCCCGGCTGGTTCGTCATTACGGTTTTCCCGTTCCTGGTACCAACCGGCGCATTGATTCGTACTGCGGTGCTGGCCATGGTTACGCTTCCCCATGGTGGCTGAGAATTGGATCGGCGTCGGCATGTCAGCTGGCGGTGCGCCGGTGAGGCGGGCCTCAGGCGCCGACGGAGGAGTCACCATCATACGCGCTGTCACGCCCGGATGCTACGTGCCCCCCGCGGAGCACGCCCTCGATGTCGGAACGTCGAATCGGACGACCAGGTTGTTGGGCGCGTTGCCGTTGGTGCCGAACGTCACGCGCGCGCCGGGAGAGGACGGCAAACCCAACCGCGGGAACTTGAAGACGACGCCCGGGCGGAGCGCGAGCATCACGGGCGCAGTGGCACCGACCGCCGGCGAAAATCAGGCGATGTCATACGTACCTGCGCCAGCCGCGAAAGGATCTGTTCTGCTTCCCGTAGTTCATGATCGGTTCGCCCAGCGTTCGGAAGGCGGACGATGTATGCCCCATCACCGTTCCAGTACGAGCCACCGATAACTTTCCCGGACACTGCGTCCACGGCGGCTTGGCGCTGATCACGAGGCGTGACTGGCTGAAACCAAACCAAGACAATGTCGCGCGGAAAAGGCCCGAATACCGCTTTCAATCACGGATCATGTTCTCATTGCAATAAATGAAGCCGGCGACCTCCGGCGTCATTGCGGGAGGGGTAACCGCCGGTACTGGATCATAGACGCGTATCTGTGGATGAGGTTGTTGCGCCTGCGGGTCGGGGTGTACGCCAGGCCGAAGGCAAGAAGTCCGAATCCAGGTCGAAATCGTGACAAAGGCGACCTCCGCGACGGATGGTGCATTGGTTCAATCCTGCGGGCCGCAGATCGCGGCCCTGCACGATCTCACACCCATCTGTAGCCCGTCACTCAATGTCAGAATTCCTCGAAGTCCGATATTGCATGCCGGCCATGCGATTTCGTGGGCCATTGAACTGGGCGCCGACGTGGATTAATACGCTGTAAGTCAACCATTTCGTACGATTCCTGCCGGGTCTCAGCCCGGGGTTATTGACAAATCACTCGTAACGAGTCACGCATTCCAAAGCGGACCAATGTTAACCTGACCTGCCATTGGCCGCACTGGCCAGTTGCCTCAAGTTCACCGCTCGCAACCACCTACGACATCCACATGACGCCAATCCGCGTGGTAATCGTCAGTCCGGTCCGGTTGTGTCGCGAAGGGCTCAGTAAGGTGTTGAACGATCACCGGCGCTTCGAGTGGTCGCTGCGTTTGGCGTTGCCGCCGCATGTAGTTCGTCAATGTCAGGTCGGCTCGATGCAATCCTGATTGAAGCCCGGCTGATTGCGGCAGGAACGAGTCTCCGTGATCTACGATCCGATCTTCCGACCGTGCGAATTGTTGCCCTGAGTGGCAGTGCGAATGCCGACGAGGCAATACGATGCATTCGAGCTGGCGTTGACGGCGTCCTGAGCCCAAACGCGACCACAGACGAGGTCGCCGAATCGCTTGACCGCATCAATCAAGGTGAGCTTGCCCTACCCACACACAGGGCGACGGTACTGCTGAAACGGCTAGCTCAGCCCGATCGAATTCAGCAGCAGGCAGGCCCTCAGCTGACCCGGTGGGAAAATGAGATCATGCTGCTCGCGGCGTGTCAACGGTCAAGAATCACTTGCACAGTGTTTTCGTGAAGCCTGGACTCTCACGGCGAGGCGAGCTTGCAGCGCTATTATGGCGAAGCGCCGAGCGTTACCACGCGGATGGAGCTGGTTCGGACTAAAGCATTCGGTCTAGATCGAATGCTTTCGATTTCGGTCCGAAGGATGGATCGCCCCGACCATCACTTCGTAAAGATTGTTGCGCTCAGGAACTGCAATCAGGGGTGGCACAACTCATTGTGACACAAACTGAGAGGTGAGCAGTGAGCAGAAGAGTGCCTTCACGATTTGGGTCCTGGGTGTCGCGAGTAAGGCTTCGACCGTCCTGGATTGGCCGTCGCTTGGGGAACCTCTCCCGATCTCGGAGGTCCCACGCCCTTCCCAGGGCAATCGCTATGCTGCGTGCCGCCGCGTTTCTTGGCGCCTCGCTTGCGGCCTCGGGTTGTTCAGACGACCAGCCCAACCGACCCGGGCAGGGCCCGGTAACGCCAAGCCCGGTCAGCGCTGAGATCAAGCTCGGTCGCGCACTCTGGACTCGTGGCGTGGAGCAAGGCAACCCAGCAGAGGAATTTGGCAAGATCGTCGGCGCAGCACTCGATAGGCGCAGAAAACTTTATCTGCTCGATGCTTTGTCGCAGAACGTTCGAGTATTCGATGCCGAGGGCACCTTCGTTCACGCCTTCGGCTCGGCCGGTCACGGACCAGGCGAGCTGGCGGACCCACAGGCAATGCTGATCGACCCTGCCGACACATTATACATCCTGGATGCTGAAAACGGCCTGTCGTTGTTCCGCATACAGCCCGATGGGGTTGAGTACGTGCGAACCATAAACCTCGGCATTCAAGCGCATGACTTTTGCTTCATGGGCCAGCACATATTCGTATTTGCCTATCGACGCCAGAGGACAATTCACGAGTTCGATCGGAACGGAATGTTGCTGCACTTATTCGGCGAGGCTTTCGGCCCAGCAAAAACAGCGGTCGAGGAAGTGATTAGCGGCGATGGCAAGATTGCCTGCTTTGAGGAGAGCCAACTTGTGGTGGTGGCTTCGAAGCTTCTGCCGGATGTCCGGGCATACCACGTAGCGAATCGGACTCTAGCGTGGTCGGATTCGCTGCGTGATTTCACGCCCATAGTGATTCAAATCGGACCTGATCGAAACCGGTACACAATGATGCCAAGGCGGGGTGGGCACGCTGAGACGGCTGTCCTCAGGCCGCTCAATTCTAAGCTGCTTTTGGCTCAGTCGAGAAGGGCTCCCCGCAGTGAGCCAATTGAGGCCATCGCTTCCTGCATAATTGCTGTAGCCACGGGTCAATGTGCGTGGAAGTCTCAGTCGATACCGTTGCTTCCTGTTGTGGCAGGGAATTGGGCAGTGGCAATCAGCGACACTCTGTTTCCAGTCGTGAGAGTTGTTGAAACGAAGGTTGTGATTGGGCACAACCAGTAGCGCCGGTCAAGCCGGCGTGCCGGAGTAGACACCGTTCCCATGGGGGTTTCATGTCAAAAAGGGCGCGGCTGTTCATCGTCGTGGTGTGCGCGGCGATCGTGGGCATCGGCAGTGGAGCACTGGCCAAGAGTGCCAGTGCGGATGAGGCCTGCAATAACCGGAAATGTGTGGGGGACACGAGTATCTCGAGTAGCACCGGCTGGAATTGTACCGGAAGCTTCGTGCAGTTTGACTCGCAAGGCTATCCATTGGGGTGTGGTACTCAGCCAAGCGTACGTGCCCCCCGCGGAGCACGCCCTCGATTTCGGAACGTCGAATCGGACTTCGGTCAGCCAACCCGGTCCGGCAACGACGGTAGGCCAGCGTGATTCGACTGTTTGTGATCAGGTTGCTCGGCGGCACGTATTCGGCTGAGAAGTCGCCAACCAGCAATGCCGCGTTGTCGGGGTTGCCCGTCGGCCGGCAATTGCTCGACTGAATGCCGCCCGGCGCGCCAGCGTAGCTGATCTCCACGTTGTCAAGCCGTGCCGGTGAAGTGGGGTGCCTCCGGCTCAAATCGCGTCATGGCTCCCTCATGGTCGTGGACGGCGATCATATCTCGCACACAGTGTTGAAAAGCTGAAGCGCCAGCCGGATGTGGACAGGTCGGCGTGTACGCGCTCACGCGCTTGACACCCCTGGTGCTGGAGTGTTCCGCGAAAACGGCGCCGGCCCGCTTGCCGCGCCCGCTGCGCCGCGCGCTCTACTGGGTGGTGGGCGTGGGGTTGCTGATCTCCGGAGCGGCCATCTGGGATACGACCTATGAGACCATCGTACTCAACACAGCGGCTGACGCGAGCTTTGCTGCATTCTACACGATTCTCATTCCGGCGCCGCGTGGTGCGGGAATCGACGCGAACGACGTCTTCACGGCTGTGGCATCGCTTGCCCTCGCGAGATGCGACCCAGCACGTTCCGGTGTCACTGCGCTGATTGTCCTGAAAACGACGACGCGTGCTCACGCAGATACCTGAAATCGCTGTAGGAGGCCTCGAATCGCGCAGGAGCGTGTTTCGCGTCATCGTGGGCGATGCGTTCTGGCTCACCAGCATTGGCCTCGCCGTTGGGATGGGAATCGCGGCGGTCGTGATGCATATCGTCCGACGTGCGCTAGATGGGCAGGCCGCACGCCTTTCCCGCAAGGTCAGAAAAGCTTTCCATCGCAGAGTACGCAGAGGTATGCAGAGTTCGCAGAGGCATTCAGCGCGCTCAGAACCATCATGACCGTGAAATGTCCTTTTATTATTTTCGCTGCGCCTTCTTCGTTGTGATGACGATGACTCCATTGGCGCCCTGGATGCCGTAGATCACTGTCTCGGCACCCTTCAACACCTTGATCGATTCGATGTCGTTCGGGTTGATGCTGGGCAGTGCCCCGTCCGGGCCTGCTTCAACTGGCAGGCCATTGATCACGTACAGCGGCGCGCCGTTGTTGTCGGAGAACGGCGACGCTCCTCGGATCTGAAGCGCAATGCCGCCATCGGCGGTGCGCCTGACAATGAGACCGGGCACCTTGGCCTGAAGCACGTTCTCGATCGGCTCGCCCGGTCGTTTTTCGAAGTCTTCCGCGGTGACCGTGGAACTATCGACGGGGGCGCGTCCCGTGTTTCCGGCAGCACAGCCGGCCGCGAGTCCCAGGAATAGTGGGATGGAGAGCGCTGCGTGTCGCCTGGAGAAGGTCATGGTAGTGCCCTCCAAAAACTGCAGTGAAAGAAACACCGATATTGCCGCTACGGTTGCAACATTGTCTCTGCGGAGAGGGGCTGCAATGGTTGTCTTCGCGACTTGTGACACGCAATACTCTCAAAGCCAGGTCAGGCGTCTGCATCCTCGGCGGCTTCAATATCCGTCGCTCTGCCGCCGTGAGGATCGAGTGAAATCAAGATGCGGTTGCCGGAGCTCGTTTCAACGGCCTGAAGCAGTCGGAGTTGCATGATGCCGGGGTGTCTCTCCATCAGCTGCGCGGCATTGGCCAGGCTGCGCACCGCCGCGCTCTCTCCCCGCGCCCGTTCCAGCGCGGCCAGGCCTTGTTGTTTCGCCTGGAGCACATCGGCATATGAGTTTCTGAGATTGGCGGCCATCATGAAGTCGCGGACCTGCACGGCATGCAGCTCTACGCCGAACTCGACTGCGCTCTCGTGCACCAGCGCAGTTATGGCGCGACCCAGCTCGCCTCGTTCGGCCAGGGCTGCATCCAGGTCACGGCTTGCCACGGCCTCCCGAAGCGCGAGTTGAATTCTGCCGTAAAGGGCTTGCTGGTACTCTTCAACGGCCATGACTGCTTTGGTGACATTTACCACAGTGAATTCGGCGATCAGGCTGACCTTCACTGGAACGCGGTCCAGGGTGAGTACTTCCTGACCGGCAACGACCGACTGCCGGCGCCGGATGTCGATCAGCGTGAGCTCATTGGTTCTGGGGTTCAGCCAATAGCGGCCAGGCGTCACTTCACCGATGAGTCGTCCGCGCTGAAATCGAAGGCCGCGTTGATGCTCTCTCACGGTATGAGGTCTGGGCCACAAGTACTGCATGCCCAACAGCACTGCGGCCGCAGCGACCAGGGCAACCAGAACATTGAGGAAAGTCACATTTCACCTGGTGAATCGAGAATGTTTCCATCCTCGGAGGATCCCGGGTGTCGGCGGGGGTCTAAACCCACAGAGCCTTGACGCCGTTGCGGAAAACCGCGGATCCTCCGAAGACGGAGTGAGTGGGAGTCGAACCCAAAACGCGTTATAAGCGCGCACCAGTCGGGGAGGGCAATACGCAAAACTTCAGCGGCGATGCCACCAAAGCTGCTCCCAGATCTCCCCGGTTACGATTTTAGGCAATGCAGACGAGGCAGGCCAGACCGGACTACGCATTACCAAATGTTTTATCAGCGGCGTTGCTGCAGAATGTCCGCCAGCCGCAGCGCAGCGTGACTCGTCGAACGGGCGCGGCCCTGTACAAAGCTCAGCGGCTGAACGTCACTCGGACTCCTGCATCATGGTAGGAGAGGCGGCCGCTGGTCAGGACGGCACCGGCAATGAGCATGGCCGTCTTGAACGTGAGCACGCCTTCCGTGTAGCGATTCGGCTGCAGTTGTGTCGACTGCAAGAAGGGCGCGTCCTCTGTCGAGACCAACGGTATGTCGGTTCCGCTGTAGGTCAGTCGAAGATGCTCGGGCGCCACGGCGACCGGAACCGTGCCGATGTTCGTGATGCGAACGTGTATGGCATACACATCCTGTCCGGTCATCAGGACGTTGAATCCGAGCTGCATCTTCTCTTGATCGGACAGCGTCGCCACGATGGCCATCATCTCGTCGCGCGCCGCGCGCCATTCGACTCGAATGATCGGATCCGCCTGCGTCGAAGTCTGAGCCGTGGCTGGGCTGGTTTGGGGTTGGGCTGAAGGCAGCGCGCTCTGCAACGTAGCCGCCGGGCCGGCTGGTGCCCCGACCGGAGGCTGACTGCCGGATGTCGAATCGGTCGGATCTTCGACTCGGCCGGACGTTCCGCTCTCCTTGACGAGTCCGGTTACGATCAGGGCGACGCCAGCCACAAACGCAACCACGCGACCACCGCCTCCGGCGGACCCGGTGACCTCAGCGCCGAACAGCTTGAAACCTCCGCGCAGGACGGAGATGAGCAAGAGCACGCCACCCAGAACGAACGCGCCGATCGCCAGGTTGGAGGGCATGAAAAGCGTGACCGCGGTTAGAGGATCCTGTGCGAACCTACGGATCGGAATAAGCTGTGCGGCCTTTGCGCCGAGGTCAACCAAAACATCTTCGCGTCGCCTGTAATCCTCGCTCAGTGATACCCTCAGGTGCCGCGTCAACGGACATAACGCGCCACGGCAAGGGTCCCCTCATCACTGAGCAGGTCCCGCCATTGGCCGTCATTCAGGATCTGCTCGAAGGGTCGCAGCATGCCATCCACGCGCATCAAACGGCGCACGGGCCGAATGCCGTGGCTGTAGTCCACGTACCAGTCCACGTGGCCCGCATACAGAGGCTGGATCGGTTCGCCGTTCGGGTAATGCCATCCGAAGATGGCAACGCGTTGCGGTCGTTCCAGAAGCTTGTTCGTCACAACCACGTCTTTCTTGATGCCGGCCACGAACGCACCGCGTGGAGTCCCCGCGAGCTGCTCCTCGATGATCCGGTGATGCTGCAAGAACGTAAGGACAGACTCCCGCTCCTGGGTCAACGGGCGCGGATCCAGATGGACATGGGCGGCTGTCCAGATGTAGTTCACCATCTTGCGCGTGGGAAGCACAAAGCCAAACGCATCGCAGAAAGCTTGCGCGGTGTACGGATTCATCGGCATGCGCACGAAATCCTCATCGGAGCCGATCGCCAGGTAGTCGGGCATGACCTGAAAGGCGATTCTGTGCGTGTTGCCATCGGCTCCCGTTGCGGTTGCTTCGACCGTGCGCAGCACGCGCAGGAACAAGGGTACGTTGCCCGCCAGCAGTTCGCGGCGAATGGCCGCTTCGCGTTCGGCGCGCGACAACCCGGCAACCGCCGCGATGAACGCACTGCCAGTCGGCGCGTTGGCCGAGCGCGCAGGGATGTCTGATGGAACGGCTGGAGGCAGCGTGTCGTTGGCCTGGCTCCGCTGGTCGGGTCGTCGTTGTGCACAGGCAGCCAGAACCATCACGAGGGCGAGCAACGCCCATCGATTGAAGGGGCGCTCAGTGGCGAACAGCCTACCGATCATGAAGTTCGCGACACCCACGGCCAACGCCGCGCGAACCCACTGCCGACGAGATGACCTGTCCAAGTGTGTGACCTACCCTGGTGATCCACCTGATGCATAGGGTAAGGTGCGCGGCCAAAGCTGCCGCGGTCAAACCTGATTCCTGCCGGGGCCGCTCGATCCATTTTCGTTCCGCGCGGAGACCACGAAATGTCCTTTCATTCGATGCCGCGAATGCTCACCGCGCTCGGATGGCAGACCGCAATCACGGTTGCCGCGGTTGGCCCGACATCTGTCATGGCCCAATCGGCCGGGCTGCCCACGCTGCGCTACCTCACAGCCACGCGCCAGCTTGGACCAGTCGGAAAGCCAGCACACGTCAGTGGCGCTTGAAGTATTGCACGGCCCGCTCGTGCTTCTGCGCGGCCGCGCGCGTGCGGAACGTCCCCAGGTTCCTGCGTTTGCCCGTGCGCGGATCCTTCCTGCGCGAATAGAGCCGGTACCGGCCTGATCTGAGCTTGCGAATCATGCGGCACCTCCTGGCCGTCCCGGGGTGTGCAACGTCTGGACCGGCTGTCTTACTTGCCAACGATAGCGGCCGGCCAGCAGTCTAATCGTCGGATACGCTGGCAGCCCGCCTACAGGGTATGGCACTTCAATGGATACAATCGGACAGGACATCCGTTACGCGCTGCGCCGGCTGCGGCAGAACCCGGGCTTCAGCACCATCGTGGTGCTGACGCTGGCGCTGGGGATCGGTGCCAACACAGCCATCTTCAGCGTAGTGAATGCTATCCTGCTGCGGCCGCTGCCTTATCACGAGCCGACCGAGCTGGTCACCATCGAGCATGTCTATCCATCGTTGAATCTGGAAGCGCCGGTCTCGGCGCGGGGCTTTCGCGCTTATCGCGACGACACGAAGAGCTTTGAAGCGCTGGCGGTGCAGACCGGCTGGCAGGTCAACCTGACCGGCGCAGGTGAGCCGGAACGCCTCACGGGCGCGCGCGTCTCGGGCGACTTCTTTCGCGTGTTCGGCGTGAACGCGGTGCGCGGACGCACGTTGCGGCCTGATGAGGATGTGCCCGGACAGAACCGGGTCGTGGTATTGAGCGATGGACTGTGGCGCCGATTGTACGGCGCACAGCCCGACATGGTTGGCCAGACCATGCAGCTCAATGGCGAGCCATTCGAGATCGTGGGCGTCATGCCCGCAGGGTTCCGCGACTACTGGAACCGGCGCGTCGAGTTGTGGACCCCGCTCGCCCTGGCGGCCGATGCGTTCAACGGCGGCAATGAGTTCCTGTCCGTGTCCGCACGTTTGAAAGCGGGCACTACGCTGCGCGCCGCTGCCTCCGAGATGCGCACGTTTGCCGAGCAGATCAAGCGCGATCGGCCGGACAACTATCCCGACAACTGGACGCTCTCGGTCACTACGCTCAACGAGCAGGCCACGGGCAACATTCGCCCCGCACTGCTCGTATTGCTGGGCGCGGTTGGCTTCGTGCTGCTGATTGCCTGTGCCAACGTGGCCAACCTGCTGCTGGCGCGCGCGGCCGGTCGGACCAAGGAGATTGCCGTGCGCGCGGCGTTGGGTGCCGCGCGCGTACGCATCCTGCGCCAACTGCTCACCGAGAGCGTCATGCTGGGCCTCTCCGGTGGCGCCCTCGGGTTGCTCCTGGCCTATGGTGGCGTGCGCCTGATTGCCGGGCTCGATGCGCGCAACGTGCCCTTCGCTTCCGATGTACGCATCGATGCACCCGTGTTGATCTTTACCCTGGCGATCGCCCTGATCACCGGGCTCATCTTCGGCGCCGTGCCCGCCCTGCAAGCGAGCCGCGCGGACGTGCAGGATACGCTGCGCTCCGAAACGCGCGGCACTACGTCAGGCAGATCCAACCATCTGATCCGCGGCGGTTTGGTGGTGACCGAAGTAGCACTCGCACTCACCCTGCTCGTGGGTGCGGGTCTGCTGATCAAGAGTTTTGGCCGGCTGTCCAACGTCAATCCTGGTTTCGATACCAACCATCTGCTCACCTTCAACATCTCATTGCCGCGCGTGAAGTACGCCAACGATACCACGCGCATCGCATTCTGGGATCGCGTCATCGAAGAACTAAAAACCGTTCCGGGTGTGAGCGCCGTGGGCGCCACCTCGGTGCTACCGTTTGGCGGCGGCTGGTCCACCGGCAGCTTCCAGATCGAAGGTTACCAGGTGCCTGAAAACACGCCCGGACCGTGGGGTGACATCCGCAGTGCCAGCGCGGATTTCGCCACGGCCCTGCGTTTGCCGCTCCGGAAAGGACGATTCCTGAACGAGGCCGATCGACTGGGCAGTGCGCCCGTGGTCGTGATCGATGAAGAATTCGTGCGCCGCTATTTCCCCGACAGCGATCCCATCGGCCGCCGCATCACGTTCAACGGTGATGCCGAAAACCCGAATTACATCACGATCGTGGGTGTGGTCGGTCACGCCGCACACGAAGGGCTGGATGCCGAACATCGCATCCAGCTATACTTCTCGTACCGTCACAATGTGGGCGGTGGACTCACGTTTGCCTTGCGCACCGCGGGCAATCCCAGTGCGCTGGTCAGTGCCGTGCGCACGGCTGTGAAACGCGTCGATGCCGATCAGCCCATATCCGGAGTGGCGACCATGGACGAACTGGTGGCCGCATCGCTCGGCCAGCGCCGCCTGTCCATGACGCTGCTGGCACTGTTTGCCACGCTGGCCATCGTACTCGCATCGCTCGGCATCTACGGAGTCACCTCTCAGCTGGTCACGCAACGCCAGCGCGAGCTGGGCGTGCGCATGGCCCTGGGCGCAGGCACCGCGCAGGTCATGCGCCTGGTGCTCGTGCATGGCATGGGATTGACCATGCTCGGTGTGGCCGCCGGCGCCGCGGGCTCTTTTGCCCTGACCCGCGTCATCCAGAGGCAACTGTTTGATGTGGCCGCCACCGACCCGAGCACGTTCGTCTCCGTAGCCGTGCTGCTCTCCGCAGTGGCGTTCGTTGCAACCGTGCTGCCGGCCTGGCGGGCTGCACGGCTCGATCCACTGAACGTGCTCCGGCAGGATTAGAGTAGTTGCGGGAGAAGAGCGCACGGGCGCGCGGTGCTGGCGCACCGCGGGCGCACGTGGTGGG
>JBOHRF010000042.1:0-26674 GCA_050732575.1 Longimicrobiales bacterium | reverse complement strand
CATTCGAGAGCAGAATCGTGTATGGACTGCGCCGAGGCACAGGAGGACTCCCTTCTCACAGGTCGGCCAAACCCGCTTCAGGAGCCTATTTAATACGTCAATGTATTTATGAATTCAAGGACTAAGTCTGGTGGGTCGCAGGGGGGTCAAAAGCCGAATAAACACTTGGCGGCCATCGCCGCATGCTGAGCCAAAATGCCGTGATCCCGAACGTTCGCGCGTGAACCTAGTCGAAGGCAGCCCCCACCATGATGTTGCGGATCAATAGCCAGGGCGACCCATGGGAGATGCTGTTGGTCTGGGTGGGCTGGCCCTTGGCATCGCCACCCGTGCCGTGCATCTGGTATTCCCTGGGTCCGGTGATGCCGTCCAGGTTGCCCCAGAAGTCGGTGGTAATGGCATTGTAAGTGACATCGGTCACCATGCGCGTGACCTTGCCGTCTTTGATCTCCCAGAACACGTGGCCGCCGAACTGACCGTTGTAGCGCTGCTGGTCGATGGAGTAGCTGCCGCGGCCATCGATCATGACGCCATTCTTGACATCGGCAATGAGCTGGTCGCGCGTGGGTGAGTTCTCGGGCCCCGGCTCGACGTGCACGTTGGGCATGCGCAGGAAGGGGTAGTCGCGCCAGGAATTGCCGAAGGTGCAGCCGCGGCTGAAGTCTTCCTTGACGTAATGCGCGGTCTCGCGATTGGTCTGCAGGCCGACCAGGATGCCCTCGCGCACGATGGGCCAGGACATGGTCTTCACGCCGTCGTCATCGAAGCCTACGGTGCCCAGGCCACGGCTGGTCTTGTCGGCCGTTACGTTGAAGAGTTTGGAACCGTACTTGAGTTTGCCAACATCGGAGAGCTTGACGAAGCTGGTCCCGGCGTAGTTGGCCTCATAGCCCACCACGCGATCCAGCTCGGTGGCGTGCGCAACGATTTCATGGATGGTCAGCATGGCATGAGCGGGCGACAGAATGAGGTCGCGCAGCCCGCTCGATCCGAGCGGCTTGGCGGTACAGAACTCGACGGCCTCATTGGCCACGCGCTCGGCAGCCTCCAACAAGTCCGATTCTTCGGCCAGCTCCCAGCCACCGGTGCCGGCCACGCCATTGTAGTTGCGCGTACGCGTGACTTCACCCACGCGAGCGGTCACGTTCAAGCTGGGACTGGTGGTGAACAATTCCTGTTCGATGTAGGAGCCTTCGCTCGAGGCAAAGTAGCGCCACTCATAGCCGTGGTTGGCCGAGACGTTCACACCGGTTACACCCTTCACGCCTTTCGCTTTGTCGACAATGGCCTGGGCCCAGGCCTGCTTGTCGGTCTGGGAAACGCTGGTCGGGTGCTTCTTCATGGGTGTGATGTAGTTCTCGATGTACTTGGGCACGGGCGCGAGTTTCACGTCCGTGCGCTTGGCAATGGCGCTGGCGCGCGCCACCTCGACGGCCACGCGCGTGATGCGGCGAATTTCTTCTTCCGTGACGATGGGACTGCTGGCAAATCCCCAAACACCGCTGTGGATGACACGAACACCGAAGCCGCCGGCCTGACGTTCGGCATCGGTTGGGATGCCGCCGCGTCCGCCACCTCGGCCACCCCGACCACCACCGCCGCCTCCGCCTCCGCGCCCCCCGCGTCCACCACCGCCACCCGTCTCGCCGGACGCCGAGAAGTTCGCCGATGCGCCCGGGATGTTGGCGGTCAGTGTGAAGCGCACGTCGGCATAACTGCAGCCCGCCAGCTTGGCCTCGCCCAATACGATGTCCGCCAGGCCCTTGAACTTGGTCTCGAGCACGCGGCCTTTGGGCGAGAGCGCAATGATCTCGGCCACCAGGTCGTGCGAGTAGAGGGCGAACGCGGCCGACGCGCCTACGCCCTTGATGAAGTCGCGACGTGAGCTCATGTCGATATCCTGTTAGGGAGCGACGGCCGGAGAAATCGACGTCATGTAGAACTCTTCAATTCGCACGGGCGGCACCAGCGCAGTGTTGGCGCCATCGTAGGATTCGCCCATGTGCATGGGTACAGGCTTGCCCACCAGCGAGAGATTATTGTAGCCGACCAGCGGCGACATATTCCATCGGAAGTTCTGCACGGGCCCCACGATCTCACCGTTCTCGATGAGGAAGAGACCGTCACGCGTCATGCCCGTGTTGAGCAGCGGCTGACCTTCCGATGGTACGCCGCGGATGTACCAGAAGAACGTGACCAGCAAGCCGCGGCGCGTTTGCTTGACCATGTCTTCGATGGAGAGGTCGGAGCCTCCCATCACCAGACTCATGTTGACGTTGGCGGGCTGACCCTGCGCCAGATTGCGGAGCACGCCGTTCTCCACCCAGGTCACCGGTTGGGCCGGACGGTTGTCATTCAGGATCGGCGTTTGCCGCAGGATGGGATGACCAATCTCACTCTTCAGCGTGAACAGTTCGCTGAACAGCTTGTCACCCGGCTTCTTGCCCGCCATGAACGACGCGGCACCACCACCACCTCCACCTCCCCGACCCGCACCACCTTCTCCAGCACCGCCAGCACCGGCGTCGCCAGCGCCGCCGCCTCCGCCTCTACCACCACCACCACCACCACGACCCGCGCCACCCGGGTTGAAGATGCCGGTCATGAGCGAAAGGAATCGTGCGTTGGCGCGGGGCTCGAGGATGACGGTATAGCGACCCGGTTCGATGGCGCGCGGTGCGCGACTACCCAGTGCCTTGTTGGCGGCGACTTCGGTCAACGCTTTCGCGTCGATCATCCGAACGTCCTTGATGCCGGTGATCCCGGCCCATCCTGAGCCGCTGCCATCGGCCATTCGACAGGTCAATACAAAGCCGGTTTCCGCGTAGCGATAATACGCGAACAGACCCTTCGAATTGGCGTTGCAGGTCGTCTGGTCCGACTTGGGAATGTAGCCGGCGCCCAGCACACCTTTGCGCTCAGCAAGGTCGATGCTGTCCTTGACCATGCGCGCGCGCTCGGCCGGGCCGTAGTTCACCAGATTGGGCAGCGCCGCATCGACCGGGATGTACTCCTGAGGACCGAGCAGCTCGGGCAGGTTCGGGCTGTCCTGCGCTTCCCGTGCTTCGGCCATCGCTTCGTCAACCATCGCTTTGAGACCGGCATCGGTAAAATCGCGCGTGTTGGCACTGCCCGTCTTCTGGCCAATGCGCACGTTGACCGTGACCTGCCGGTCGTACTGGACGAGGTTGGTTGTGATCGAGGAGTTGGCCCAGCGCGTACCCGAACGTTCGCCGCCCGTGAAATTCACCTCGACCGCGTCGGCACCGGCCATATTAATGACCTTGTCGACGATCGTTTTGACTTGCTCGCGTGTGTACATGATGCGGGGTAGGGTAAGGGAGGTATGAGAGGACTGTCAACCGGAGGCACCGCGCCCCACGCTCACCCCCGGTTTCGCCCCCCCACTCCGGCCCGGGGTGAGGGGACGGCAAAATGCGGGACTGCAAAACCGGAACTGCAACTTCGGAACTGCGACTTCGGAACTTGAACTGCGGAACTGCAAATTCGGAACTGCGACTGCGGGACTTCAACTGCGCAACGACCAACTACGGAACGGCAACCCGGGAATTCGACGTCGAACGGGAGACGGGCAATGCACACCCCCGTCCGTTCCGAAGTTCCGAAGTTGAAGTTCCGAAGTCGCAGTTCCGAAGTCGCAGTCCCGAAAGTCGCAGTTCCGAAGTTTGAAGTTTGCTGGGTGCCTTTACGTGAGTCCCCGCCTCCTTCGCCCCCACCACTCTGCCGCAAGCAGTAGCACAAACGGCAGGATCCACCAACCGTTCCGCATGGGATGCCAGGTAACCCGGCGCGCTGACAAACGGAGCGAGCGCTCGAGCAGTGCGGGCAGGTCTTGCAGACGCGATGACGGGATGGCGGCGCCTCCGCGTGAAGCTGCCCAGGCGCTAACTACGTCGGGCTCGTGACGGGTTGGTCGCGCAACGGAGTTAGCCACTATAATGGGCAGGTCGACCTGATGCGCATCGGCGGCCACGTGTACGCGATAAGTGCCGGGAGTAGTGGGCGCGCGCACCACTCCGCGCACGCGGCCCACGGGTCCGTCCGGCCACAGTCTCAGTTGTGTTGGCCCATCGGGTCCAGCCAGGGAGGCGCTGATGCGAGCGCGCGCGGTGGTCGCGTCGGATAGCGTCGCCGCGCGTATGGTCAGCAAGACATCCGCCCTTTCGCCGGGCGCAAGGACGGACTGTAACGCAGCTTCAACGGGCGGCGCAGCCGCTTGCGCGGCATCCGCAATCAAAGCGCGCCAGAACTCGTCGAACAAAGAAGTTGCTGCGTCACGGTATTTCCACGCGTCCAGTGCGCCACTCACAACCAGCCTGCCGGCACCCACCGACATCTGCCAGATCACGGGGCGATCCGTTTGTCGAGTTGAACGCCCTACGCCCAGTGCGTGAGCACCGGCGGGCATGCGCGCCGGCCAGGTTACGGTTGCGCTGCGCAGCTCCACGGAATCGAGGGTTTCCGCTGCCACGGGCGCGGGCGCGCTGCCCGTGGCATCTGACCACTGATCCACGTGGGTGAGGCGTTCGTAGGGGCCGGGAGCGCGCCGATCGAGCAGCAGCACGACCGTTCCTCCACGGCGTCGCATGAAGGTTTCCAGGCCGCTCACATCGCTTTCACTCAGCGACTCCGGTGCGCCCACAACCACTACCTCGACTGGATCTAACATCTCGGCGTCACCCAGCCGTTGCGGTGACCGACCCGCGGACGTGCTGACGTTGCGCGATGTAATCACGCGGCTATTCACAACAAACCTGGAATCGCGCTCCAGCGAACGGCGTACAAAGGTGGACATCCATGACGGTCGCCGGTCAAAGAACAACACCGACCAGCGCTGTTCCACAACATCGATCATGAGATCCGCGGTCGTGCTACGCGCGCCGATAATACTGGCCTCGACCCGTAGCGGCGTGGCTCCCGCAACGCCCGGTACATAGGCAAGTGGCAACGGGAACGATTGTGCATTGGACGTGATGGCGCGCTCCACGCGATCCACTTCCCGGTCATCGTTGCGCAATGTCATTTGGAGCGTGCGGCCCGCGGCACCGGCCGTGTTTGCTACTACCTCGATCGGCACTCGTGACTCGACGTGCGCGCGCGTGGGCGCGGCCATGGACTGCAACCAAATGGAGGGCCCGTCGTTCTCTTCCAGCACGGCGAAAGCCGGTGAAGTGGCGTAGCCGATCGATGGTGGCAAGTGATTGCCCACCAATACTGTAGCATCCGCTCCTTCATACGGCGCTTCAATAACTTCGTAGCGTCTGGACAGGGCTTCGGCCACACGCGCTGAGGGCAAGCTATCGGTTGCGGGACTGGCGGCCACGACCGCGATCACGGGCCGTGTTCGGCGTGTGGTACGGATCGCCGGATCGAGGACTGCGGCGACTGCGATGAGGATGGCGAATAAACGCAGCAGGCGCAGTGTCATGGGTTACGCGCCGTGGTTCGCAGTGCATCGATCAACGCGCCCTCGAGCCGTTTCAAATCCAGCGATGCGCTGTTGCGCGGCGAGGAAGGCAGCTCCCTTTTGAGCGATGTTGCCAGACCGGATGCGGCCTGATCGAGCTTTGTGCGCGCCCGCTCTTGCGCGCTGGCCGTTGCGGCCTCGGCCAGTTGCGCGGCCACCTGCTGCAAATGCGGATCGGACGGGTCGATGCGCAGCAGGTTTTGCGCGCTGGCCAAGATGCTCGAAGCGTCGGGCCGTGCGGCCAATGTGGCGATGTTGGCGAGCACCTGACGGAGCGCGGTTATGCGCGCATTGGTGTCGGGCTGGGGAGCTGGCCGCACATCGGAGCCGGCGGCGTTGAGCAGACCGGTGAGCCGGCGACTCAGGTCCAGCCGCTCGCGTTGCGTGAGGGCGCGCAGGATGTAGCGGGTGCGGGCAAAGGCACGCTGCAGCTGGATCAGCGCGGCGCGTTCCTGCTTCAGCGCTTCGGTCAGGTTGGCGATGTTGAGCGCGGTGGAGGCGCGACTCATGGAGCGGATGGCGCGCATCAGCTCGATGCGGCCGCGATTGGCCAGCCGGCCGGCCAGCACTTCTTCATCCGCGGCCGCGTGCTCTTCTTCGTTGAGCTCCGCCAGGTTGGCTGCCTCGAGCACTTCTTCCGCCAGCTCGCCGCCCATCATGAACACGAACTCGGCGCGCACACTGCGCTGCTCGGCAGCCAGGGTCAGCGCTTCCCGGGCTAGCGAGTCCGGCGCAAGGGTAGAAGCGCGCGCCAGCAGGCGTTCGGTTTTGAGCACGACCATCTGCTGGCTGATGCCGTAGCGGTCGCGCTCTTCATCATCGAGCGCAAACCCTTCGGCGGCGATGGCGCCGGGTGCGGTGATCTCGATAATGAAAGCGTCGGATTCTGCGGGCGGTGCGCCCGGCCTTTTGTCGCTGGCCAGGCCGCGGTATACCAGCATGTCCCCGGGCGCGAGCCCGAGCGTTTCCAGCTTCAAGTCCGCACGCGCACGCCACGTCTTCTGGTTGGTGCGATCGATCTGGAGTGGCAGCGTGCCATCGGTGAATGTGAACCGTTCACCGGACCCGTATACGCGCGTGTAGCGGAGCTGAAGCTGCGCCAACGCCAGGTCATCATTGGCCTCCACGACCACGGCTATGGTGCGGCGCGCATCGGCCAGAAAGAGATCGCGGCCGGGCGCGGTGAGCCGCACGCGCGGCATGCGGTCGGGCGTCACAGAAAGGCCAATGAGTTTGCGCGCACCACTGCGCCCGTCGGAGGCGCGGGCCTCGATGGCCAGGTAGCCGTCCGCGTCGGCCGGCACCTGGCCGATGAACGTTTGTGACTCCCGCACGGCCAGCGATTGCCGGCCATTCAGTGTTTCGATGGTGACCGCTGCTGCCTGCGCCTGTACGCTCACGCGCAGCAGGCTACCGGCCACAGCCTGTACGCGCGCGGGATTACGCAGCGTTTCCTCTGGCAATCCAGTGTACGCGGGCGGCGCTACTACCAGGACTACACTGCTGACTGCGGCGTCGAGCGATGCGGATGGCCCGGCTGCGCGCGCTGCGTTCGAGCGTGCGGCCGTCAGGAGCGTGGCCAGTGCGCACAGAGCAGCACTGGCGCTCAGAACTGCCAGCGCACGGCGGGCAGGAAAAAGCGTGGCCGCATCCAGTGCCATGGCCAGCGTGTCGGCCTGCCGCCAGACCAGTTGAACCACCGCGGACCGCCCGCGCGACGGCGCTTCCATGAGCTCTGCGGCAGTCACGATGAGGTTGCGGGACTCTGGTGCACGCGCCTCCACCAGAAGCGCGACTCGCCGGCGCGATACGCGCGACGATAGTGCTCCGAGACCTGTGCCTAGCAGGAGCAGGCCGGCACTGACGATCACCAACCAACCGAGCGGGCGGCCGGTCCACCATCCGGTGATCGAGAGACCAAGGAGAATCGCGCTGGCAAAAGCGAGAGCGCTGGCCGCGCCCTGCGTTGCGGCAAGCGCTGTGCGCCGCCGCGCCACGCGAGCCAGGAAGGCACGCAACTGCGCCGCCTCAGACCACGCGTGCATCCGCGTCCTCCGCAGGTCGAGGTTTTGACGGCGCGCGTCTCATAGAGGTCTCCAGCGCCAACAACACCAGCACGAACAGCCACACCCAGCGGCCATCGGACGCGCCATTCGGGCCGGCGGCACGGGCGTACGACCCCGGTGCCCGCGCCCAGGCCTGCAGTGTTGCATCGGCGAGCGTTCCGGGTTCCAACTCGTAAGCAGTGGGCGCGGCTGAGAGCGCACGCGCAGCCGCCGCCGTAAGTGCAGCCGAGGTCAGGCTGGCCGCATCGACCAGCGGGAACAGCAGCAATCGATCGCTGCCTTGCACGCTCCCCCGTGCAGCCACGGCGACCGGAACGCCATTGCTGGCGCGAGCCAGAGTTATGAAAGGATCGGTGATGACACTGTCGACGCGCGCGTCCGCGGTCGCAGCCGCTGCAACCAGCGTCGAGTCGGACCGGATGCTCGCCACCATATCGGCCATCCAGGGTTGGTTGAGCGGCTGCGCCCTGCGCAGAAGGTCTGCGCGCCCCTCGAACTGATGGTGAACAATGGCTACGCGTTGATTGTCGGTACTGGATGCCGGGGCACCGATGTCCTGAGCTGCGCGCTCCGCGGCCTGAGCGGCCGCGCGCTCGCCCTGCCCTGCCAGAACGAGCACCTGGCTCCGGTGCCCATTCTCGCTGCGCGTTGCCGTCCACTCCACGTCAGTGTGCGCGGGCGCGAGTGTGACGCGTGCCCTGGTTTGATGGCCGGAGTGTTCGACCACGGATTCAATCGTACCGGTGTCAACCGTGACGGCGATCCTTTGCAGCCGCAGGCCCACCTCATCAGGCAAGACTTGAAGGTCGGCTTGCTCGAGGGTGCCCAGCTGAAAATCCGAAAGAATGGTGATTTCGCGTCGGCCCGACTGACGCTGTAGCCACCCCACCGCGCCAGCCAACGTCTGTGCCGGTGCGGCCGATTCGACGATTGTGCTGGTGGCTGCCTGGGTGGCCAGCCGCTGAGCCTCAGCGCGAGCAACATCGCGCGCATGCGGCGCGCTCGAGGCTGCGCGATTCATGCTGGCGCTGGTATCGACGATGATGACGCGGGCCAGCGCACGATCCAGTTCGCGCCGCCGCTGGGCGACCAGCAGGAGCGGCTGCGCCAGTGCGGCCACGGCGGCCGCAACAATTCCGAGCCGCACGATCAGCAGCAACCAGTCGGTCACGCGTGTACGCCGGGTGAGAGACAACTGGGACGGTGTGAGAAAGCGCAGTGTGGGGAACGGCTGCACGCGCGCATTGCGTCGTCCCAGCAGGTGAATCACTACGGGTACGGCCAGGGCCAGGAGGCCCAACAACGCCCAGGGGCTCTGCCAGATCATGCGGGCGCGGCGCGGCGCAGCAGGTAGGCGCGCAGGGCGCGCTCGGGTGGTGTGTCCGTGGACATCAACGCGTATTCCAATCCATCCCGATGCGCGCCACTCCGGCAGCGTTCGAGAAAGTCAGACATAGCCTTCCGATAGGAAACCTGCGCAGCGGCCGCGTCGATGAGGCGGCGTTCCCCGGATTCCAGGTCCTGCATTTCGAGCGCGCCCTGGTAAGGAAACGACTGCTCTTCCGGCGAGATGATCTGCAGCATGGCCACATCGTGGCCGCGCCTGGCCGCGCGCCGCAACTCGCGACGCGTCTCCTCCTCTGCGTCGTAAAAGTCGGAGATTACCAGCACCACGCCGCGCCGATCGAGCAGTTCGGCCGCACGCGCGACCACGCGTTGCGGCTGCCAGTGACCGCTCGGGCTCAATCGATCCAGCCGTGCAACCAGCGAGCGCAGATGCGGGCGGCCGCCGCGTGCAGGCAGGTAGCGGAGTGCATCTCCGGTCATGGTCATCAAACCGACCGCGTCACCCTGGGTTGAGATGAGATACGCCAACGATGCGGCCACCAGTGAAGCGTAGCGGAATTTGGAAAGCTCGTGCTCGGGAAAACCCATGGACGCACTGGCATCCAGCACGATCATGACCGACATGCTGGTGGTTTCGCGGAACTGTCGGGAATAAAGCCGATCCGTGCGGGCCAGGATCTTCCAGTCCAGATACTTGAGATCGTCGCCTGCGCGGTAGGGGCGATGCTGCTGAAACTCGGCGCTATAGCCGTGGAACGGACTGCGATGGTGGCCCGCGCGCAGGCCTTCCACTACCAGGCGTGCGGCCAGCTCCAGATCGCGCACGGCGGCTACTACGGCAGGCGACAGCGCAGACATCAATCACACAGAGGTTTCAGAGGGCATCACGGCTTTACGGCTTCGAGCAGACGGCCCACCACGCGATCCGCATCGACGCCATCGGCTTCAGCCTGAAAATTGACCAGCACACGGTGACGCAGAACGGGCAACGCCACGCTGGTCACATCTTCCAGAGCCGGTACGGTGCGACCATCCAGCAATGCGGCCGCTTTTGCGCCCAGGATCAGTGCCTGTCCGGCGCGTGGTCCTGCGCCCCAACGCACCCAATCGCGCACGGCTTGCGGCGCGTTCGAACTGGCCGGGCGCGTAGCGCGAATGATGCGCAGGGCATAGTCGATAACATTGGATGCTGCCGGTAAATCGCGCACCAGCATGCGCGCCGATTCCAGCTCCTCGCCCGTTGCCACAGGCTGCACGACTGGCTCGGTCGCAGTCGTGGTTTCGGCCAGGATGCGCCGCTCTTCACTCTCGGCCGGATAGTCCATCACCACGTTGAACATGAAGCGGTCGAGCTGGGCCTCGGGCAGCGGGTGCGTGCCTTCCTGCTCGATGGGATTCTCCGTGGCCAGCACGAACAACGGACGCTCGAGCGCGTAACGCACGCCGCCCACGGTCACCTGATACTCCTGCATCGCTTCCAGCAACGCGGCCTGCGTGCGCGGGGGTGTGCGATTGATTTCATCGGCCAGGATGATGTTGGCGAAGACCGGTCCCGGAATGAAGCGGATCGAGCGCCTGCCGGTGCTGATCTCTTCTTCGATGACTTCCGTGCCCAGGATGTCCGATGGCATGAGGTCAGGTGTGAACTGGATGCGGCTGAACTTGAGGCTGACCGCGTCGGCCAGAGTCTTGATGAGGAGTGTCTTGGCCAGCCCGGGCACACCGCGCAGCAAGCAATGGCCGCCCGCGAACAGGCAAATGAGCACTTCGCGCAGCACCTGCCGCTGGCCGATGATGACCTGGCTGATTTCGCGGTCCAGTCGTGCCACCAGTCGCGCTGCGTCTTCAAAAGCGAGCGCGGCCGTCTGCTCATCCGCGGCCAGAGGCGCGTCGCTGATCACGGTGTGGACACTGCTGCGCATTGACCCGACGTCCCGCCCCGCACCGTGTTGGAGACCAGGTTCAATCGGTTCGGGTTATTGCCGCCGCAGGCCAGGGCGCGCGCCAGTCGATTGCCGAACAACGTCAGGCGATCCGTTGTGCCATCGATGCGCACCGCGCCCGCCACTGCTGTGCCGATCAGCTCCACCAGAGTGGCATTGGTTGCCGTTAGCGGCCCCTGGATCACCGCGTTGACCGCGCTGAGCGATGCACCCGCCGACACGCTAACCGCGCCGGTCACGGTTGCTCCATTCAAGCAGGTGATACCGCTGCTCACGTTCAACTCGCCGCTGTGCTGGCCGGTGATGGTCGCCGTACAGGTCGGCGCGGGCATGAAGGTCACGCGAAACTCACGAGTGGCGCCAACATTGCCGGCCGCATCACGCGCGCGGTATTCGACGCGATGTGTGCCCCACCCGGGCTCACGCGCCTCCCATGGCTGCGGCGACAATCCCTCCGAGCTGAGACTGCCGTACACCAGTTCCTTGATGGTCGTCCCGCGCGGCGTGAACAGGAACGGTGTACCGGGCGCGGCATCGGGCCAACCGTAATAGTGGTGCCAACCATCACCGTTGACGCGGAATTCCGCCACCACGTAGCCGGGCTGATCGTCGGCCGGATCCAGCTTCATGGTAAACTGGTCGCGCATGAAATAGTGCCGGACACCGCCTGGAGCGTCCACCACGCTGACCGGTTGAGACAATGTCTGCGTCACGGTCGGCCCCGTGTTGTCCACAGTCCAGGTAAGCGTCTGCGAAGCACCGCCCGCATTCCCAGGATCCGTTACTGTGGCCGTGAGCTGGTGCCGGCCTGCATTGAGGTTTTGGCGCGCCAGGTTCAGCGTTCGCCCATCACCATCACTCTTCACCACGCGGCCATCGAGTCGCCAGGTCACGGTCAGCACGCGGTCCACAGGGTGCGTCGTTTCCACGTGGACCACTTCGTTGCCGCTCACGGCGCGGCCGGTTTGTGTCGATGCCTTGAAGGCCACGCGCACGGATGGCGGCGTCACGGCGGCTTCGCCGACCAGCCAGGAGCGCGACGCGCTGAAGGACGTGTCGCGGATGACCGGATCGCGCACGAAGTCCGTGGGATCCACAACCTTGACGGTGACTCTGTGTTGACCCGGAGCCAGCCGCAGTGACCCCAGCGTAAGGCTGCGACTGTTGTTGGTGTTGGGAATGGCCTGGCCATCCACTTCCCAGGTGACGTTCAGATCGTGAAAAACCGGGTGCGGCGTTTCGATCCACACGACCTGCGTGAAGTTGAGCGGGATGTCTTCAGGCCATGATGCTGCGATGAGCTGGACCTGGCCGGAGATGCGTTGTGCCATCCGTTCGCGGCTCACCTGATCGAAGTAGTAGCCCAGCGAGATCATCATGGAATGTTTGCTGGGTCGCCACACGCCCGATACACTGGATTGCCCACCCTCATAGCGACCAATGGCGCCTCCCGACTCACTGGGCTCACCCAGCCAGCGCCACCACTTGAGCTGCTGCGCGCGCATCTGCTCTTCCCTGATCAGTGTGTGGTGAATCGAGTTGGGTTCGGTTCGCGTGAAGGCGGGGCCAGCCACGCCGCGCGCGCTGTACGTGTACTCGTCCTGCAATCGGCCCAGCGAGTGTCCCAGCTCGTGCGGCGTGATGTAGGGACCGAGCGAGTTGCCGCCCGACGTTGTGGCAATCGCGCCACCAATCCCGCCATAGGTGTCTGTATTGGCTATCACCAGAATCTGGTCGTAGTGCGGTGTGGCCATGCGCGCGAACGTGCGGGCTGCTTCCGCTTCTGCGTTGATGCCCCGTGCGTTTGGATTCTCACAGCCGCCGCCAAAGCGCAACCCCAGTGGCGTGGTGCGCGGTTCGCGATGCGCGGGGTCACACGTGATCCCCGACTGGCCCGATGGGATCTCGACCGCGTAGACATTGATGTAGCTGCGATAGCTGCGGAACGGCTCCAGGCTCCACAAAATGTTCAGGTGCTTTTCCACGTGCTGGCGGAAGCGCGGCATCTCGGCCGTAGTGTAACCATCGCCCAGTATGACCAGAACGAAGCGAGCCTCGGGGTCACCGGTAACCTGGATGGGGACCACCCGCGCATTGCTGTTCTCTTGAGCCGCAACGCTCACCGGTACAAATCCTGTCGCCAAGACTATTGCGAACACGAACGGAATTCTTCGTAGCATCGATGCCATCACCGTGCGAAAAGGATGTGATTCGAACGTCGTTTGGCCTTGCGATTCTCCGGTCCTGCGCGGCGCGGCATGACCGGAGTAGCCGGGACTACCGGACTACGAGAATGGTCGGAGTTGAGAAAAGACCCCGCCCTGAACGCGCCTGGGTGTGGTCTCGATACCGCTCTGACCGGTGCCCAACTCACCGAGCCGCATATAGCCCCAACAATAGGCCGCGCCGCTAATGATGACACCGCAGGTGTGGACGTTGTGAGAATCGATCGAGCTCCAGGCCATGCCTGGGGCAACGGCCACGGGTGAGGAGGCAAAGACCTGGGTTGAGCCAATGCCCAACTCGCCTTCAAAGTTGAGGCCCCAGCAGAAGCCCTGATCCGTGGGGGTGACGGCGCAGGTCACCTGACGCCCTACGGTGAGCGAACGATAGACGTTGCCGCCCACGACCTGGGCCGGCGTTAGAACATTGCCGCTTGTTTGGCCGTTGCCGATCTCGCCCACACCATTTGAGCCCCAGCACCAGATCAGGCCCGCACCGCTTCGAGCACAGGTATGGAAGTAGCCTCCCGCCAGCTCGACAATGCCGGTTAGCCCGCTCACCAGAACGGGAAGGGTTCGAGCGGTGAGGCTGCCGTCGCCGACCTGGCCATTTCCGTTGTTGCCCCAACAATACACAACGCCCGTGGTTGCTGCGGCGCAGGCATGACTGGTTCCGGAATGCACACTCCGGTACGTGAGCCCACCCGGCCCGGTCATCTGGACGGGCGACGATGAAGAGCTCACGGTTCCATTCCCGAGTTGGCCCGAGCTGTTGTTGCCCCAACAGTAGACCAGTCCCGTCGCTGCCAGTCCGCACGTGTGCTGGCTGCCCGCACTGAGCATCTGCCACTGGTGCGGGCCATTCACGACCGTGGGCGTCACCGCACTGGGGGCGGTCACGCCGTTGCCGAGCTGGCCGGCAATGTTGTTGCCCCAGCAGTTTGCCGCGCGCGTTCCGCTCACAATGCCACAGGCAAAGCTGCCGCCCGTGATGACTGCGGTGAACGTCGCCGCCGAGGAAATGTCTGCGGGTGCGCTGGCATCGTTGATGGCGCCGTTTCCGATTTGGCCGGACCCACCCGAACCCCAACACGCGATACGGCCATTCGTGCGCAGGCCGCAGGTGAATTCATCGCCCGTTTGCACCTGCAAGAACGTGCCGCCGCCCGTGACGGCGGCCGGTATATAGCGGACGGCGACCGCGCCGTCCCCCAACTGGCCGCGACCCTTCGTCCCCCAGCAATAAACCTGTGCGGTAGTGGTCAGTGCGCAGCTGTGGCGGTCGCCGTTTGCGATTTCTCGAACGGCGGGCAGGCCACTAAGCTGCGTTGGAGCGTTGCGATCGACAGTGCTGCCAATGCCCAGTTGCCCGTGCAGGTTATCACCCCAACACAGGACGCTGCCCGCCGCGGTAACGGCGCACGACTGATCCGCACTGGCAGTGACGGTGGCAGCGATCAGTCCACCCACGAGCAACGGCTGTGAAGTTTGAACGAATGCGCCGTTGCCCAGCTGGCCCTGGAAGCCCGATCCCCAGCAATAAACCCCGCCACCGTTGGTTCGTCCGCAGGCGTGACGAGTCCCAACGGCCAGCGCGATGATGCCGAGCGAGTGCGACGGAGCCGGCGTCAGACGACCGGTAGTCGTGCCGTCGCCCATCTGACCAGACTGGTTGTCGCCCCAGCAGTAGGTTGGACCCGAGACCAGCACGCCGCAGCTGAAACTCTGACCGCTCGCAATGGCTGTGAATATTTGTCCGCCTGCAACAGCGGTGGGCCGGTTCTGACTGGCCGTCGCGCCATTGCCAAGGGCACCGGCAAATCCTGACCCCCAGCACCAGGCCGCTCCGGTCAGGTCTATGGCACACGAATGCGAAGCCCCAACGCTGATCGCGCGGTACTGCCGGCCGTCCACCACGGCGTTGGGCACATTGGTCGTCGCGGCTCCGCCCGCGCCCCGCTGGTTGGCACCGGCCCCCCAGCAGTAGGCCAGACCTATCAGGTCGAGTCCGCAGGTTACGTTATTGAATGAACTGATGGCCACAAAACTGATGTTGCCAGCCACGGCGGTCGGTGCCAGGCGATCGGTGGTCGTGCCATCGCCAATTTCACCGCCTCCATTGGCCCCCCAGCAGTACGCCGTGGTACCAGTGAGAGCACAGGTGTGATCGGTGCCCAGGGCAAGAGCAGGGCTTGTCACGTTGATGCGCACCGTGAAACTGCGCACCGCGCTGGTACCGCCACCCGGTGCGGGCGTGACCACGGTGACTTCGGCGTGACGCGGTTGCGTCAGGTCGCTGGCTGGAATGTCGGCCCGCAACGTAGTGGCGTTGACGAAGGTCGTGGGTCGTGCTGTGCCGTTCCAGCGTACGCCCGATGTCGGGAAGAAACCCGTGCCGGTAACAGTCAGCTGAAAGGCGTTGCCGCGCTCCGCACCCGAAGGCGGATTGAGCGCGGTAATCGCAGGAGCGGGAAAGTGCACGTCGATGCTGGCCGATCCCGCAACACCCTCGACCGTTGCCATGATGGTGGCCGATCCCGCCGTCATGCCGACCACATTGCCGTTTGCGTCGACCGGGGCGACCGTTGGATTGCTGCTCGACCAGATCACCGGGCGGCGCGTCAGCTCGTTACCTCGATCATCGCGCGGGCGCGCGGTAAACTGCCGTTGCACGCCAATCAGCACCGGCCCGGAACCCCCGCTGATTTCTACGGTGGCGACTTCTACAACCTGAAGCAGCGTTTCCTTGCAGGAAGTGAGGACCAGTGCGGCCGCTCCCAGCACCATTACGGTGAGATGTCGAGTGCGCATGTTCGTTACCACACGCGCACGCGCAATCCGAGGGCAACGGCACCGCCCGGCTGCATCCTGATGGAAGGCATGATCGCGGAAGTGTTGAGCGCATTCATGGCGCCGTCACCGCCCGCGCGCCGGTTGGCGCGTTTGGCCGCCGAGCTGGCTTCCAGCGCACTGATCACGGCCACGGCCACTGCACCGCCCACACCAACCATGAGCATCGGTCGGCGCGTGACCTCGCCCCGCACTTGATCGGATGGACAGGTACCGGTCACACGCTCCAGGCATTCGATGGTCACTTCCTGCGTCAGCACTCCCAGGCCCAACGCGCCACCCCAGGCAGCCATGAACAACGCGCCCAGCGCCGGACGGCCCGTGTAGAACTGGCCGAGCCCGGGCACCAGCAGACTGCGCGTCATGGCCGATCCCGGATTGTAGTCGGGACGCGGTGTGGCAGGGCGAGGCGGTTGTACTTGCGGCTGCGGCTGGGGTTGCGGCTGCGGTTGAACCGGAGGCGGAGCGCCGCGGAAACACACCTGGCGTAACGATGTAAGGAACTCGGCGTTGGCGCCTGCACGCGTCAGGCGCTGCTCGGCCGCCGTGTCGATGCGGAAATCAATGCAGGCTTCACGCGCTGTTTGCAGGATTTGCGTGGCATTCACACCGGCCGCGAACAGGCGCTCGATCTGGGTCAGATTCATGGCGCGCGCTTCCTGAGCGTGCGCGCGCATTGGAAGTTGCATGGCACCGGCGAATACCAGCGCAGCAACGAAAGCCCCGTATCTGTCTGCCATAACGTTCACCTTCCCGTTCCATTGCCGCCCGTGGTGCATTCGGGAGGCGGCAAACCGAGACTGATCCGAACATCTCGATAGGCCTGACATGCGTTGATGGTGGTCCGCAATAGCTCAGCGTGCTCGCGCTCCAGTGTGTTGAGAATGGCGGCGCTGGGAAACGCCGCGCGCAACGTTGAGATGCGCGCACGAGCACTCCGAATGGAACCAAAGGCTCCGCCATAGTCACCCGAGTCCTTGAGGCCTGAACCGCGCGTCAACAGGTCGCGCACGCTGTCCACGCCTGCGGCACTGGGTACGGTCGGCACTGGTGGCGGCACCACGGGCGGCGGCGTGCGCTCGACCGGACGGCTGACCACGGGTGAATCACGTTGCGCGCGTGTGGGCGTTGTCTCACGAGTGGGCGTTGGCCGTGGTGGTGCTTGTGGTGTGGGCTCAACCACAGGCCTGGACGGACCGGTGGCAGGAGTATCCACCCGCGTCTGCGGCGGCACGACAGGCGGCGGACCGGCATCGGGCGCACCGGTTTGATCTGATGACGACCGCGGAGTCGTCTCACTGCCATCGGGTCCGCGCAACGCGAGCGCAACGACCGTCACGACGACGGCCAGGAGAGCCATGACCCCCGCACCGGTCCAAACTCTGGGTAACACGGATTGCCCGGCTTCTGGCGCGCGCGCTTCTCCCGCCAGACGAGCCTGTCGTTGGGTGGAGCGCGCTTTGGCAACCGCCGGTTTTGCGGACGCTGCGGCGCTGCGGGTTGCGGGCACGGCGGCGGATGAAGCCAGGGCGTCACGCATTTCTTCCGCGCTGGCAAAGCGATCACCAGGCGCGCGCGCCATGGCGCGCAGAACGATCTGGTCCAGCTCTTTGGTTATGCGCGCGTTCTTGCGCCGCGGACTGGGCGGCGGCTCGGTCAGCCGGCGCGTGATCATCGCCTCGCCGGTAGGCGCACTGAAGACGGGTTCGCCCACCAGCATCTCGTACAGAATGCAGCCCAGGCTGTAGACATCACTGCGACCATCCACCGGATCAGCAATCAGCTGCTCCGGGCTCATATACTTGGGCGTGCCGACCACGAACCCGGTGCGCGTCAGTTTCTGAGAAGCTTCGGATTCGATGGCTTTGGCAATTCCGAAGTCCACGACTTTGGTAACGTCCCGCTCGCCGCGGTGGTCGACGATGACGTTGTCGGGTTTGAGATCGCGGTGCACAATGCTCTGCTGGTGTGCGGCGGCCAGTGCGTCGGCGATCTGGCGCGCAATTTCGGCGGCCCGTTGCGGCGGCAGCGCGCCTTCCTCTGCCAGGATCTCGGTCAGCCGTTTGCCCTGCGCATATTCCATGGCCAGGAAGATCAGGCCATCCTCGGATTCACCGAAGTCCTGCACGGCGGCCACGTGCGGATGGTCGATGCGGCTGGCGTGTGCAGCCTCACGACCGAACCGGCCCAGCGCTTCCGGATCACTCTTGAACGCCGGGTTCATGATCTTGAGCGCGAAGGCTTTCCCGATGCGCACATGTTCGGCGTAGAAGACCTGACCCATGCCGCCTTCACCAATCTTGCGCACAATTCGATACCGCCCGGCGACAATGCGGCCCACCAGATCCGCCCCGGCAAACCTGGGCTTGACCGCGGAGCCGTCGCGTGGACAGAACCACACGCCGGCCTCGTATTCGGCGCCGCACGTGGGGCAGAAATACGCGGCCGCCTGCGTCCTGCCGGGCTCGGGTGCCTTGCTGTCTGCGGGCGGCGCGGGCTGAGCTGCGCCCGGGCGGGTCAGTGCGTCGCGCAACTTTACATCGGGCGTGCGTGCACTGCCCTGGCCAAGTGCATCGGCCCTGACCGCACGCAACATCTGGGTGACACTGACGGCGAATTTGTCTTCGCCTTCCGCCACGCGATCCAGACGCAGCGCCACGATTTCACCCGTATCGTTTCTACGCCCAAAAAAGACCGGACGCCCGCCCTCGGCGCGCGGCATCTCGCCCAGCAGCTCATAACGGCCGGCAGCGGCGCGCCGTACTTCCGCGCGCAGCTGCTCCTGACCGGTATTGTCGGTTTGGCCGCGCCCCGACAAGTCACGCGAACAGCTGGGACAAAAGCGCGTCCAGGTCTTGACCACGGCCTGGCAGAAAGCGCACTGCTCCGATTGCGCCGGCACGGACGCGTCCAATTGTCTACGCACGGTCAGGGACAGATCCGAATCGGACGCTTCGGCTTCCTCTTTTTCCAGCTTCAGAGCGACCAGCCCGCCCGTATCATTTTCGCGCGCCAGGTAGGCGACCGCCTGATCGCCCTCACGACCCATTTCACCCAGGATCTCGAAGGCGTTTCCGACAGCCTTGCGTATGGCACCAAGCACGTCGTCGCGCATGAAGGATCGGAGGAAGGATTCAATGGCCAGACCCAACCGAAACAAGGATAAGGAGTGGGGCGGCGAATGCCAATCGCGGGGCGGCGGACGGCCGGACGACGGCCGGACGACAGTTGCTTTTCGCACATTTCGACCCAACCTGCCATTATGGGGGCGGGATGATGGCATCGAGTCATAGTTGGGGTGGTCATTTTGATGGAAAAGCAACTGTCGTCCGCCAAAAACGTGACCCTTCCCCGCCGGTCCCTGCCCGTTGCCCTCTGCATGGGTGCGCTGGTTGGAGCGCTGGTTTTGGGTATGGGCGGGCGCGTTGCCATGCGCGTCTTCGCGCTGCTCGACGGCCTGAATCCAGGCCTGAGCCTGGGTGGGACCGTGACCGTAGTCTTCCTGGGTGCTTGCGCCGGTGCGTTTGGTGGTGGGTTGCTCTGGCTGGGCCGGCGCGCGTTCCCCGGCTCCGCGGTGCTGCGCGGGTTGCTGTTCTGGGGCGCCATGCTGTTGCTAACGGCACGCGTGCTCAACCCACTTTCGGTCCAGCGCGTCATTTTGTTCGCGCCGCTTACACTCCTATACGGCGGTCTCATTTACCGCCTGTGGTGTCAACGTTTCATCGCGCGTTGGCGGCTGAGTCCAGCGCAGTCACTCGCTGTGAAATAGTAGAGCGCAAGACTTCGAGCGATGACGCCCTTCGAATATCTGTCCGTGCTGATTTCGATCGTGCTCGGGCTGGGTCTTACGCAGTTGCTGGCCAATGTGCACAAGCTCGTGCAAGCACGCGCGCGCGTCCAACTTTACTGGCTGTCAATCCTGTGGGCCATCCTCATTTTCATTGCTCAGGTCGAGTGGTGGTGGGCCAACTTCTCACTGCGAGGGCCGGAGTCCAATTTCTTCTACTTTCTGTTCGTGCTGTTGAGTCCGGTTGCGCTCTACCTGATCTCCGCATCCGTTCTGCCCAGCATAGAGCCGGGCGTTAGCTATGACCTGCGTGTCCACTATTACGGCACGCGCCGGTGGTTCTTTGGCGTGCTCGCCCTGCAGCTCATTTTCGATGCAGTTCGGCGTGGCATGCAGGCCGGCTCGTTCACGGACTTCGGCGCGCTCAGCAACGCCCTCTCCGCGGTGGTTTTGGGCGTCCTCGCCATCACAGAGAAACAGTGGTATCACGTCACCATTACCTTGGCGGTGACGGCGCTGTTCCTGTTTTTCGTGGCATCACAGGCCCTTGAGCTGCTGCGCATATGAAGGCGTGCTGAAGCTGGCTGGGGCTGCGCCAGCGGAGTGCAGCTCGACAGCCCGTTCGTGCACACTGATCCGTTCGACCGTTTGGGAGTCCATTCATGCACCGTGACACGCGCATTCTGCACGCCGGCTACCGGCCCCATTCGGAAGCCGGACCGTTTCTGGGTGGTCCCCAGTTTTCCTCCAGCTATTCCTCGCCCGGCGATCCGGCGCAACACTCGCTCACCTATGGTCGTTTTCAGAACCCTACGTGGCAGGCATGGGAAGATGCGCTGGGCGCGCTCGAGGGAGGCCAGGCCATTGCTTTCGCGTCCGGCATGGCGGCCAGCGCCGCAGTGTTCGGCGTGAGTCTGAAGCCGGGCGATGTGGTGGTACTACCTGCCGACTCGTATTACACGACACGGGTGCTTGCCGCGGGTTGGTTGGAGAGCATAGGTGTGCGCGTGCGCATGGCGCCAACGCGCGGCAATGCGCAAGCGTCAGCGCTGGAGGGCGCGCGCCTGTTGTGGATAGAAACACCGTCCAATCCGCAACTCGACATCTGCGACATAGCGGCGCTGGTGCAGGCCGCGCAGCGTCATGACACGCTGGTGGCCGTGGACAACACCACGGCCACTTCGTACCTGCAGCAGCCGCTGGCACTGGGAGTCACGTACGCGGTAGCCTCGGATACCAAGGCCTTGAGCGGACACTGTGATGTGGTGCTGGGTCACGTAGCTACCGCCGATGCAGCGCGGGCCGATGCGTTACGCACCTGGCGCACGCAACACGGCGCGATTCCGGGTCCCATGGAGGTGTGGCTCGCACACCGGTCGCTGGCCACGCTACCGCTGCGACTGGGCCGGCAAAGCGCCACCGCGCTCGAGCTGGCGCAGCACCTGCGCGCGCATCCGCTGGTCCAGGCCGTGTTCTACCCCGGCCTGCCGGATCATCCCGGCCACACCATTGCGCGGCAGCAGATGCACGCGTTTGGCTGCGTGGTCAGTTTCGACCTGGGCACTCAATCCCGCGCCCAAACGTTCCTCGAATCCCTGACACTCGTACGCGAGGCGACCAGTTTTGGGGGCGTCCATTCCAGCGCGGAACGGCGCGCCCGCTGGGGCGGCGATGCGGTGGGCGAAGGCTTCATCCGGTTCAGCGTGGGCTGTGAAAACGCGGCTGATCTGCTGGCGGATGTGGACGCGGCCCTGGCACGGGCCCGCTAGCTTTTGCACAGTGGATTCGGGAGCGTAGAGCGGGAGAAGGGAGCGGGAGCGAACGCCCGGCTGGCAGTCAACGGTGCCCGCGCCCGCCCGCTCCTGCTCCTGCTCCCGTTGTGCGCTCCCGCTCCCGAATCCGTACATCCGTTGAAATTACCGTCGCCCGAACGCTTTCCCGAAACCCACAGTCTAACCGACCGAACGTGACACCGATCGCAACTGCCCTTGCACCGCACCGCCAGGTGAGCGAGCCCGAACTGATCGCTCGCGTCCTTGCCGGAGACCGGGTTGCCGCGCGTGACCTGTACGACGCGCACGCACCCAGGGTGTACCGCCTTGCCTTCCGGATTTCGGGCGATGAAGACCTGGCGCGCGAATCCACGCAAGACGTCTTCGTGCGGGCCTTCCGCACTCTGCCGAACTTCCGCGGTGAGGCGGCGCTGGCCACATGGCTGCACCGGATCACGATCACGGTGGTGAGCACGGCGCTGCGCAAGGTGAAACGGACGAGCGAACGAGAGGTCGAGTTTGACGATGTGCATGCAACCGTGGTGGAATACGGAAGCAAGGTGGATCCGGTGCTGCGTGAAAAGTTGTATCGCGCCATCGACGCACTGCCGGAGATCTATCGGGTGACGCTGATCATGCACGATCTGGAAGGCTACAAACATCACGAAATTGCAGAGACCCTGGGCGTGGCCGAGGGAACCTGCAAGAGTCGCCTGTCACTGGCCCGTGCGCAGCTGCGCGCGGCCCTGGGCGATCTGGCGGAGGAACTGGAATCATGAGTGACGAACGCTTTGACGATCTGATGCGGGATGCAGCGCGCAACTACAATCGGCCCAACGATGATGTGCCGTTGGATGCGATGTGGGCTGCCATTGAAGCCGCGCGTGACCAGGAACAACGGGCGACCGAAGAACGGTTGGACCTGCGCTCCTTTCTGAGACAGCCGCGCAAGCGACCGATCATGGAACGCACATGGGTGCGCATGGCGGCCACGCTGGTTCTGGGCCTGGCCGTGGGTCGCCTCACGGCGACCATCGGGAATGCGCGCACCGGTTCGAGCACACCGGAAAGTGCGAACCCGGATGTAGTGGCTGCACCAGCGGCGACGGCCCATCCGTACCAATCGATAACCGGGCACTATCTGGGAGAGACGGCGGCGCTCCTGGTTGCCCTGCCCACGGAGCTGCGTGCAGACCAGGCCGATGCCGCTTTCCTGACGCGCGCAGACGACCTGTTGCTGCGCACGCGGCTCTTGCTGGACTCGCCCGCGGCCACCGATCCCAGCCTGCGCGCTCTGTTCGAAGACCTGGAGGTCGTACTGGCCCAGGTGGTCCGGTTGCAAGCGGATCGCGATCAAACACGGATTGATTTGTTGCAGCAGTCACTCGAGCAACGCGACGTGATGCCGCGTCTGCGCAACGCCGTTGTCGACCATATTGCCGATTAGGAGAACCGAGCGATGAACACCCACGAACTCGTGCTCATAGCCTGCTTGTTTGTTTCACCCGCGTTGGCCGCGGCACAAGTCACGCCGCCACCCGCTCGCCCACCCGTGGGTGCGCCACTGCCGCACGGTGCGCCGCGCACGCACCCTACGCCGCCGGCGATTCATGTGCCGCCGCCCTACGGTGCGCCGGTTCCGATGACTCCGCCCGCGACACCGGTTCCCCCGGGAGCGCCGTACTTCGCGCATGCGGCGCCGCCCGCGCAGGCGCCGCCGCATCCGGTACCCGTACCGGATCAGTACGCGTATGGACTCGCGCCGCGCGCCCGCGATTTCATTCAGGCACCGCAGTGGTATCAGGGCGATCCAGCTGACTCCCTGTTCCGCGCCGCCTACGGCTTCTTCTCGCGGCAGGAGTACCGCCCGGCCACTACGCGCTTCAGCGAGCTGCGCAGCAAGCACCCCACGTCGCGCTACTACTGTGATGCGGCTTACTACGAAGCTTTTGCCCGCTACCGACTGGGCACACCCAACGATCTGCGCACGGGCTATCAGGTCCTGGAGGGAATGACCAACCGCTGCACGCAGCGGTCACGGCGCGAAGATGTGCCCGAGCTGACCGTGCGCATCAACAGTGCGCTGGCGCGCCAGGGTGATGCTGAAGCGGCCGACCGCATCCGGCGCGCGGCCAACGAAGGTCAGAACGTTTGTGATTCGGAAGAGCGCAACGTAAAAATCGAAGCGCTCACTGCACTGGCTCAGATGGATCCGCAAAACGCCAATCCTGTACTGCGTAGCGTGTTGAGCGCCAAGGACCCGTGCTCAGCGCCCATCCGCCGGCAAGCCATCATGCTGGTGGCGCGCCGCAACGATCCGGAATCCGTGTCCTTGCTGGGTCAGATCGCGCGCAATGATGCCGACCGTGAGAACCAGCTCGAGGCGGTACGCGCGCTGGGCCGCATGTCGAGCGATGCGGCGTTCGCCGCGCTGGAAGAGTTCATTCGCAACTCGAACGATGAGCGCGTGCAGACCGAAGCGGCCAGCGCCATGGCACGCAGTGAGCACGCGCGCGCACAGGCCGCCATCCGAGTGTTGATCGAGCGCACGGACGTGGCCGAGCGGATCCGCGCCGCGGCCATCAACTCGCTGGCCGCGCGGCCCAATATTCCGGTCGAATACTGGCAGTCGCTCTACAGTAAGATGGAAAGCGATGAGCTGCGCATGGCCGTCATGCAGGCGCTGGCCCGCACCAACACAGATGCGGCGCAGCAGTTTCTGCTGACCGTGGCCCGCAACCAGGCAGAGCCGTACGAAGTGCGCGCGGCCGCTATCCAGCGCATCCGTGCCACCGCGCCCGTGGGTGAGTTGTATCGGTTGTTGCAAACCGCCGATTCGCGGTCTATCCGCCTGTCGATCGTGAGTGGGCTATCCGCGCGCAAAGAGCCCGAGGCAACCGACCGGCTGATCGACATTGCCATGTCCAGTACGGATACGGAAGTGAGCCGCGCCGCCATCCGCGCGCTGAGTCAGCCCTCGAGAAACCAGGATCCCAAAGTCATTCGCGCACTCAGCCAAATCATGGTGAGGTAGCCATGACAACAACGCGCTCTGCCGCTGCCCTGGCCCTGGTGGTTGCCGCTTTGCTGCCGCAGGTTGCACACGCACAATCGCTGGCCGCGCGCATTGATGGCGCGCCCGCGGGCCACGTGCAGTTCAGTTTCTCAGCACGGCCCGGTGTGTGCGGCAATGGCCGCACCTACATCCAGACAGCGCCCGGCAGCTTCAACGGCTCGTTCAATACGTCGATCACGGAAACGTTGCGTGTCGATCCGTGTGAGCCCGGGCCCGTGCGCGTCATCCTGGACCGCGCCGATCGTGAGATCATCGCCGTGCAAACCTACGTGGGACCGTCTTCGGCGCTGACTTCGGGGACGGACCTGGGTCGGATTTCGCCGCAACTGGCCGCGGACTATCTGCTGCAGCTGGCCGCGCGCAGTGAAGGGCGAGTGGGGCGCGATGCCATCTTCCCTGCTACCCTGGCTGACAGTGCCATCACCGCCGGTGGTCTGGTGGCCATTGCCCGCAACCAGGCGCTACCGCGCGAGACGCGCAGCAGTGCGCTCTCCTATGTGGGCCGCTCGAGCGAACGTATGGCCACCGTGCCGAGCAATGTGGTGGAGACACTGCTGTCCGTGGCGCGCGATGAATCCGACAATCTGGCCGTGCGCAAGCAGGCGCTCACCGTACTGGGCCGCATCGAGCACGGCGCGGGCGTGCCGCCGCTGGTCGACCTGGCCAGACAGAACAACAGCATGTGGCTGGCGCGTGAAGCCATGACTGTGCTGGCCAGCTCAGGTGATCCGCGCGCACGAACGTTCCTGCGCTCGGCCGTACAGCGCGATGACCTGAGCGAAGAAGCACAGGCCATTGCCATCCGCGCACTGGGACAGCAATTCTCGACCCGGCAGGATGCCGTACTGCTGCGTTCCCTCTATCCGCGCCTGAATTCCGATCGCACGCGCGATGCCGTGCTGGCCGCCGTGGCCGACGTGGGTGGCGCCGAGAACGTGCGCTGGCTCATCGACCTGGCGCGCAGCGAAAGTGAGACCTCGGCGCGGGCGCGCCGCGCGCTCGATCACGCCGCGCGCGCCGGTGCGCCCATCGGCGAGCTGGTCCGGCTCTATGACACGGCCAGCGACTACCAGTTGAAGGACGCCCTGGTGGCGATTTACGCGCGCAGTGGCGAACGCGCAGCCACGGACAAACTGATCGCCATCGCCAGGACAGAGACCAATGTCAACGTGCGCCGGCGAGCCATTGCCGCGCTTTCCAATTCCGATGATCCCCGGGTCAAAGAGGCTCTGAGAGACGTAATCCTGAGAGACTGAAAACGGATTAACGGTTATGTTTTGGGCACAATCCTCGCCTCGACCAGTCGTGCTATCGCGCCCAACGTAGTCTGCATGGCATTGAAGCCCAGCCGGAAGTCGGCGTCGGAAAAACTCACGAACAGATCGGTGGGCCGATGCCAATGGGGGTTGGCGCGGTTGCCGGTCTCATACAGGCGGCGGTTTTCGCGCAGACTCACGGCCGCCACCAGGTCCTTGAACGGATCGGAATCGGTGTTGCTCATGGAATTGCTCAACACGGCGGGATAGTCCGTGGCGAACATGCGGTTCGCGTTGAGCAACAGGAGTCCAAGCGCTGCGGACTCGGCGGCCCGGGCCGAGTTCAACTGGAACTCGATGTCCACATCGGCATCCAGCACCTGACTGAATTGCACGGGATTCCCGTGGTCCCACATCATCATGTCGTGCTGGATCATGCCCAACCATTTGGGCTCCGGATATTTGCCCGAGCCGCGCGGATTCTCAATGCCCTGCAGGTCTTTGCGCTGTTCCACGTAGGCGCGTGCTCCATTCAAGCCCGTTTCTTCGTTGTTCCATAGCGCAAAACGCACGGAGCGCGTGGCCTGCACGTCCACCATGGCCAGGACGCGCGCAATCTCCATGACCAGTGCCGTGCCCGAAGCATCATCGTTGGCTGCCTCACCGCCGCCGCGGCCATCCATGTGCCCGCCCAGGATATACATCTCTTGCGGCACAGTGCTGCCGATCTTGGTGGCAAACACCTGTTCGCGCGGGCTGGGCTGTCCATCGCGCGGTGTGTACAGGTATTGCACACGCTCGGTGGTGTAGCCCCAGCTCTTGAGCTGTTGTTCGATCCAGTCGACCGCGCGCGCGTTGCGCTCAGTA
>JBOHRF010000041.1:0-26702 GCA_050732575.1 Longimicrobiales bacterium | reverse complement strand
ATCCTGTCCATCCTGTTATTGTCCGCGCGCGAGCGCCGCGCCGAGATCGGACTGCGCGTGGCCGTGGGCGCGCGCCGGCGCGACATCGTCACTCAATTCCTGCTCGAGTCGCTGACCCTGGCCCTGGCCGGCGGGTTGCTCGGAATTCTGCTGGGTGGGGCTGGGTCTGTCGTCCTGTCGATCGCCACGCGCTGGGACGCACACGTGTCCGCCACCACGCTCCTTATTGCCAGCACATCGACGCTCGCGCTGGGCCTCGCCTGCGGCGTGATTCCCGCCTGGCGCGCCGCGTCGCTCGATCCGGCTGTTGCATTGACTGAATAAGAGATGTGCGCTTTTTACTCCCCCTTCCCCTCACCTTAATCCTAATCCTGAGCACTCTCCTCCTCCTCCTCGATCACAGGAGGAGGAGAGTGCCCAGGATTAGGATTAAGGTGAGGGGGAGGGGGAGTGGAAAAGCAAATTCGTTTTCAGTCGAGTCGGCCAAATAGCGCGCGCAGCGCAGCGCGTCTCCCGATCAGCGCGCCTGCCTCAATGTCGAAGCGGTAGTGAATGCCGCCGTACATGCGCGATAGACCGGCCAGCTCCATGTTCGATTCGAGCAGTTCACGGTCTCTGGGGAAGTGCACTATCAGATAAGTGGAGAATGCGGCCGTGATGCACTGATGCGCCGATGGGTAGGACGGATGATTGGGCAGGCCAATCGGCAAGGTAATCGCCGGATCCGCGTGCGACGGACGCAAGAACCAGTACGCGAACTTGGTATCGAAGCAGCCGATCTGCGCGTCGAACGCGGCGGCATTGGCTTTGGCCAGGATATAGGCCGCCTCTTTTTCCGAACGGTCATACTTCCGGATAAGCTCGACCGCGACCCGATCGTTGTTGCCGGGCGTGAACGGCGCCGCCAAGTGATTCCAGGTCTGTGCAATCGCCAGTTGCTCGGGTGTGCGCGTGTCGGAGATTCTGCGGATCTCGGCCAGATCGGCCAGAAACCGCGGCGAGCCAAACGCGGGCGGTGGCGCCGAGCGCAGCTCCGTGGTGGAGCGCAGGAAGAAGGGCCGCGTGCCGTAGAGTGAGCGCGCGATGGCTGCGCCGCTCGAGACCCAGTAACCGGGACCCACAGGCGGCACGCCCGGATTGAGAGTGTTGAAGCCATCCGCAGCCGCCTGCGCCAACACCGCCGCGCCGACCGACCGGCCAATCGCTTCCCCGTCTTCGGCATCCCTGTTCTTTTCGTCATCGGCCGCGATGTCCGCATCGAGCTGCGCTTCCAGGCTGGCGGCCGACGCCGGGAAAAAAGAGCTGAGCACCGCTACCGATGCGGCGCCCACGGCCGCGCGCTCGGACGGTTTCTTGTGGCCGCGGTCCCGCTGAGCCGACCGCACTGCCCTGTACTGCGCTATGGAGAGATACGTGAGGATCCGGCTGGCCGGTGCGTGACTGCCGTTGGGCAAACTGCTCAACAACACGTACGTGCGCTCGTGCCAGGTTGCAGTCGCCGTCTCCTCGAACCTGCCCCCGCCTCGCTCGGCGGATAGTACAACCGGTTCGACCGGCTCGGGCGTCACCACCTGGTCCGAGCAGGCAGATGCCGCAAGCGCTGCTGCCAAAACTAGCCGGGCTGAGTTCTGTCTGGTCATGGTTCCCTCCTCAAGGGCGCGAAGGGCGCACGGCCGAACCCGGTTTCGGATCCGGACATGTCGCCTCGTTTCGACCGTGACCAAAGTGACGTAACGCTATCACCGCTCATTCCCTTTTGAGTCACCCCGATGATCGCCCAATCATTCCGGGATCAGAGGCAATTCTGGATTGCGAACGCTCGCCTGCTGCCGCACCCGTTGGGAATCTGATGCGTTCGAAACATGACCGGCCGCCCATGCGTAGTCAGACCATCACCCTTGTGGAACGGCCCTCACATGTCGATGCACGCGTTCGCCCGTTTCTCCATCCGAGCGACCCTTGTTGCAACAGGCGTTGTAGGCGCGCTGGCCTGCTCGAGCGCGACCGGATCCGCACAGGCCACCACGGCGTTCATAAACGGACAGTGGTTCAACGGCCGCACGTTCGAAACTCGTGTGATGTACAGCGTGGCGGGTGTACTGCGTAGCGATCGGCCGGCAGCGATCGATACCACCATTGACCTGCAGAATGGTTTTGTAGTGCCTCCGTTCGGCGAAGCTCACAATCACAATATTGAAGGGTCGTGCTCGCACGGATGCTCTGCTGGCCCGTTACATCGCGGAAGGCATTTTTTACGTGCAGAATCCCAATGTGCTGCCGCGCTCGCGCCACCTGTTGGCGGGCAAGGTCAATCGGCCGCAAGCGGTCGATGTGACCTTCGCGAATGGCGGACTGAATGTAACGGGCGGGCATCCGTGGGATTTAGTCGAGCGCAATATCAGTCGCGGCAGCTGGCAACGCACGGACGCCGAAGGTGCTTTCTATCACACCATTGACGATCGGACCGCCCTCATCGAGAAGTGGCCGCGCATCGTGGCCGGCCGACCCGACTTCATCAAGATCTACCTGCTGTTTTCCAACGAGTATGAACAGCGTCTCACCGATACGACCGCCAACGGCTTCAAGGGCCTGAATCCGCAACTGGTCTCCGAGATCGTGCAGCGCGCACATGATGCCGGTCTGCGCGTGGCCGCACACATCGAGAACGTTTATGATTTTCGCACCGCAGTGAATGCCGGTGTTGACATGATGGCGCACATGCCCGGTTACGGCTGGTTGGGCACCAGCGATTCCACCCAGTTCATGCGCAAACTGGGACGCCTGCAGGACGGGCACGAAGCCAGCTTCCTGCTGCTCGATGCTGACCCGCTGGCCGACTTCGCAAAAGTGCTGCGCGTGGTTCGGCGCGTGAAACAGGGACACTAGCTCAACTGAAGGCGGGCATTCTAACTGCCGAGAACGGAGTCGTTTTCCGCGCCACTACAGCATGCTAGGTTTCCGGAAACACGATTCCTGACCGGATGGCTCACCCATGCCAAGACTCAGCCCTGCCCTCGCCTGGGCGCTGCTGGTGCCTGCTCTGCTCGGCGCGCAAACGCCACCCGTGCCCCAAACCGAGGCCGATGCCTACACGCGCTACGAGCTGCTGGCGCCGGGCTCGGGCAAGTTCCGCATCCTGTACGAGGTCACGGCGACGACCGCCGGGGCGACGCACTATTTCAATCCCATCCGCAAGGGCAGCATCGCGACCGATGAGCACGTGCACGACCGGGCCACGGGCAAGCCGCTCGAGTTCGATGTGGTGGGTCATGCGGTGGCGCGCGCCGGCGGCGTACGCGGCGGCGATTCCACACAGACGTACATTCGTGTGAAGCTGGCACGGCCTGTGGCGGCCAATGGCGGTGAGGCGCGCGTGCTCATCGACAAGACCTATGAGGATGCCGCCAGCTACTACACGCAGGGCAACCTCATTGTCTTCAACCGCTCGCTCGGCATCAAGCGTAACGCCGTGGTCTTGCCCAAAGGCTACGAGCTGGTCTCTTGCAACTTCCCGGCGCAAGTCTTACAAGAAGCCGACGGCCGCATCGGCATCAGCTTCTGGAACAACTCACCTGCGGAGGCGCCGCTCATGTTGCGCGCGCGCCCATCCGCAGCCATGACCACGGCCAGTGCGGCCACGAGTGCGCAGCCAACTCTGGGTTCGCGACTGGATGAACGCGCCCATCAGAATCGTGAGATCGTGTACTTCCTGCAGCCGCCCGAGACGCACGCGTTCGACCTGTATCACGACTACACAGAGTTGCGCGTGGGTACCAGTCGCTATCTCAACATCGTGCGTGCGGGCAGCACCGTGACCAGGCCATCGGCGCGCAACCTGGATACGGGCGAGGAATTGAAGTGGGAGGTCCTGAAGGGTGATGCCATCACGAAGGCCAACCTGGATGTACGGGATGTCACGCCCCAGACCGAAGTCGTGGTCTTCCATTTCCCAGCGGTCAAGACCGGCGAATCCGTGCGCATCCGCATGTTCGAGACCTACACCGACACGGCGCGCTACAAGCAGGTGGGTGATGAGCTGTTGTGGGATCGCAGCTTCGGTCGGCCGGCCAATGCCGTCGTATTGCCCGCCGGCTGGATGCTGACCAACAGCTCGATTCCTGCCGCCGTGTCCGAGACTTCGGACGGTCGCGTGCGGCTCGACTTCATCAATCCTAGGCCCGATGAGATAGCGGTATTGATTACGGCGCGGCGCAGGGGAACGGACTAACAGACTAACGGTGACGGTGAAGAGGGAATCTTCACCGTCACCTCAATCCGTTTCCGTTCAAGGTCTCTTCAACCAAAAATCATACGCGCCACTGCCCGAGAACGAATCGACGCGCCAGCGATAGTAGCCGGTCGAGCCGTTGTACGAGATCGATTCCTCGGAGCTGACGCTGGTCGATGCTGCGACCGGCAGCCAGGTGAAGAAGAACCAGCGCTCCAGGAACAGATCGAAATCGACATTCACCGGACCACGCAGCCAGCCATTGTGTGTGCCTGCGGCGCTGAAGTAATACGTACCGTTCGGGTGATAGTCGAAGTCACCCGTGCCAGTCAGCGTGCCCGTGAAGTGTTCGCAGATGGTGCAGGGCGGCGCGCCGGGCGGCGGTGGTGGCGGTGGTGGTGGTGGTGGCGGCGGCGGTCCGCCGCCCCCGCCCGTGACCTGCGAAAACAGCAGCAGGTTGGGCGAGCCCGTGCCCGCGCCTGTGACGCGGCCTGCTGTGGCCGAGCTGGTAATGGCACTACCCACCGCGGCGGCCGTGGCCGTCGGGTTGCCCTGCAGGAAGAGCGCGGCCACGCCGGCCACGTGCGGTGCGGCCATTGATGTGCCGCTGATGGTGTTGGTCGCCGCATCGTTCGTGAGCCAGGCCGACGTGATGCCCACGCCCGGCGCAAACAGGTCCAGACAGGTGCCGAAATTGGAGAACGATGCGCGCGCGTCGGCCTGTGTGGTGGCGCCCACCGTGAGCGCCTGCGTCACGCGCGCCGGCGATGAGTTGCACGCGTTGGCGTTGCTGTTGCCCGCCGCAATCGCGTAGGTCACTCCAGCCGCCACCGAGTTTCTGACGGCATTGTCCAGCGTACTGGAAGCGCCGCCACCCAATGACATGTTGGCCACTGCCGGCTTGGTGTGGTTAGCGGTTACCCAATCGACGCCCGCAATCACACCGGCGGTCGAGCCCGAGCCCTGACAGTTCAATACGCGCACCGCGATGGGGGTCGCGTCTTTCGCTGCGCCGTACACCGTACCTGCAACAGTCCCGGCCACGTGCGTGCCGTGGCCGTTGCAGTCCTGACCGTTACCGCCCAGTGCATCAAATCCGATGGATGCGCGCCCGCCAAACTCCGAGTGCGAGGTCCGTATGCCGGTGTCGATGATGTAGGCGCGTACACCCGCGCCCGTGGGCGTGTACGTGTAGGTCGTGCTGAGTGGCAAGTCGCGCTGGTCGATGCGATCCAGGCCCCAAGTCGCGTTGGTCTGGGTGGCATCGACCGTGACCACGCGATCCGGCTCGATCAGGACGATGCTCGGATGCCGCTGCAGAATCTCGACCACCCGCGGTGACAGCGTGGCGGCAAACCCCCGGACCGCGCGGCTGTACGTGTGGTGCACCGTGCCACCGTGCAGCCGCGCCAGCGCGCGCGCCAGGATGGGCGCATCCTTGATGTCCTTGCGGAACATGACGATGTAGCGGTTGGGTATTTCCTCGCCTGGCCTGGCCGAACTGAGAACGACCGGTGCATCCGGGTTCTCATTCGTGGACTCGGCTACCGGCGCCAACGGCTCGTCATCGACGCAGCCGACCAGGAACGCGGTTGCCGATACTACGCCCAACATACGAAGGAGTCGGAGTCTCATGGACCCTCCTTTGGGGTGTGGGACGCGGATTGTGGGTAGGTCGGCGGGCTTTGCGCGGAGCCCGCTAATGCGCAAGGCAGGTGCTGCGACGGCGGGATATCATTCGTTGTTGGTGCGCGCGGCACAAGACCCTGCAGAGAAAGTCCATGCGCGCCGGCTTCGGCCGGTGTGAAGGAATGTTACAGTTTCGATCGATCAGAAGGCCAGCGTTTGCGTGACCTTGACTATGATGCTCCGACCGGTCGGGCGCGGATCGGTGGGGTCGATCACGCGCGCCTCATTGTAGACGATATAGAGGTCGCTGAGTGGGTGGTGGATGAGGTTGAACCGCACATTGGCGTTGAGCTGCTCCTGGCGCGGATCGAACTGCAGTAGCGCGTCCAGGAACATGCCCTTGCTGAACGCAACCGGCGACTGAAGTTGATGCCCCACGTGGTCGCGCCAGGCGCAAATCGCAACGATCGGAAAGGAATCGCCATCTCGACCGTCCAGCCGTCCGGCACGCGCGCCGTTTTCACCGACCAGATGGCGTCCCAACTCGCGTTGACCTCTCGTCCTTCGTTGGCAATCTGCTGGTCGGTTCTGGCACCCTCCGGATTCGTGATGAATGCGTAGCCGTTGCGCCGGTCGGCAAACGTATCGAGGATCAGCTCAAACGTGTCCTGATCGTCCGGCCTGAAGTCCTTGCGGATATCGTTGACCACACGCTGACCGCCATCACGGCAGTACGCGGCTACGTACAGGTTCTCCGCGTCGTACGCCACGCGCACTTCGGTGGCATAGCTGGCCGGTTGGCCCTCGAGCGGCTCGCTCTGCGTGAATCCGCCGAATACCTGGGCCTGCGCCCAGACCTCGTCATCCAGCAGACCATCGATCTTCACCGGAGCCCGACTCGGCGCAGCCAACACTTCCGGGCGCCCATCCGCACTCTTACGCACGGTCAGAACCGGCAACACTGTGCTCTGCGGTTTTTGCTGTGCAGCTATGCCCGACGCAAAAGCCACAGAGCTGGCCAGCAGAGCCGTCGCCGCGCGTTTGAGCATCGATCAACCTGAAAGGGGGGAGAACCGAAGGTAAGATGTGAGGCCGATCGATTGACTGTCCAGTTACAATGCTACCGCGTCAGCTCCAACCGCCCAATCCGCCGCGTCCCGCTCAGTGCCAGCCAGATTCGTCCAAGCTCGCCAGTCACATTGGGCCACGGACTGAATACATAAGACGCAGGGCTCGGACTTCCGGCGCGAAGAATGCCGTACAACGCTACCTTGTTGGGGCCTGCCCAGCGACGAAAGGATTGAGGTTACTCCCGTACCGCTTCGAGAATGACCACGGGCGTTGTGAGCGTCTGCCCGTTTGCTGTGCCCGACTGAATCTTGCGCACGACATCCATGCCGCGCACAACGCGCCCAAACGCGGCAAAGCCCTGGCCGTCCGGGTTGCGGCGACCGCCGAAGTCCAGAGAAGGTTGATCGCCAATACAGATGAAGAAGCTGGAAGTCGCCGTATCGGGCCCGCCACGCGCCATGGAGATCGTGCCATCGCGATGGCGCAGGCCGGTCACGGATGTGCGCTCCAGCGCCAGGCGGGGAAACTGCTCGCGCGAGCGGGCCGAGTTGATGCTGGCCTGGACGACCGCAATGCGAATGCTGTCATTGGGCTGGTTGTCATCCCGCACCGTGCGATGGAAACGGCCACCTTGATAGAATCCGCCATCCACATAGCGCAGGAAGTTGGCCGCGGTCACGGGGGCGTGCGCACTGTCGATTTCGATCTCGATTTCACCCAATTCCGTGCGCAACACCACACGTGGCGCTGATTGCGCCGTCGCGCCACTAAGGACGGCGCACGCGCCGATAGCAACGATTATCAATCGCACGGATACCTCAATCTGTTCACTGTCGTCGCAAACGACCCAGCACCTCGAACGCAACGACTACATCGAGCCCGAGCTCCGGTCTGCTGCGAATCAGCACCGATTTGGCCTCGCTGACCATGCCCGGCTCCAGACGCGCGCGTGTGCCTAACAAGGTTGAGAAGTCCCAGCTCGTGCCTTCGGCTTTTTGACGAGTGTCCGAGTTGTCGATCACGTTGGCAATGTGGGTCGCTCCGGAGATCACCCGGGCCAGACGCACGCGCAGCGGGCCATATACGGTCTGCGTGGAGACATTCCGCAGCTGAAGCTCGACCGTGCTCGTGCCCGTGGCCTCATCGTACTTTGGCTGCGCCGCGATCACCTGCACCAGTTCAGTGACGATGGTATCGATCAGGGCTGTCAGCTGTGGCTCGGCACTGGTCGTAACATCGATGCGGGCACTGTACATCTGCTGGTAGCCGCTGCGTCGATCCGCCCACAACGCGTGGAAAGCACCGGTCGTGTCGGCCGTGAGCCCCGTATAATGGCCGGGCCATACACTACGCCCACGATCGAAGGAGACGCGCAGCTGCGCGCCCTGAATGCCCTGTTCCGCCGCCCTGCGCTCCAACGCCAGGTTGATCTGCTCCGCCTCGCCGAACCGGCGTGCCGCAATCAGCTTCGCCACTGAATCCGGCGAGGGCAGCACCGAGTCGGGCGTGGCGTTCTTGACCAGTACGCGCGGCGCCGTGTCTTTGCTGGGGCAGGAGGGCGCGCTGGACACCGGCACATTGCGCGAAAACGTCTGCCCGCCATCGAGCGATGCGGCAAAGTATTTCTTCCAGCAGCGCCGCGTCACATCTTCGCGCCGATCGTACCAGGCCACGCCCACCACGCCAGCGCGATTGACGGCCACCACCGGTGTCATGCGGAAGTCTGCGGGGCCGTCGCGCGGCGCGCGCACATTGTCATTGACACGTATGCGCGGCGACCAGGTTTTGCCTTTGTCCGCTGACCAGGTCAGCCAGATGTTGGATGCACCGCTGCTCACATCGTCCCAGACCACATACAGTCGATCGCGGAACTGGCTCGTGCGCGAGTGATCGGCCGTGATGATGGGCAGCGTGAACGCGGATGGAAAATCTGCCTTCAGCTCAGGCCACGCAGAACTGCCCACCTCCAGCACCTTCTCGGGCGGGTTGAACGTCTTTGCGCCATCGGTCGAGCGCAGAATGTAGAACGGCTGCTTCTCGTTCTTCCGGCTGGAAAGCGGCTGGAAGTACTGGTAATACGTGACCAGCAGCGTGCCATCGGAAAGCACGATTGGCTCGGTCGTGACCAGCTTGCCACCCGAATCCGTCTGCAGCAGGATCGGCTCTGAAAATGTTGCGCCGTGATCGTCCGAATAATGCAGGAAGATGTGGTAGCGGTCGCGCATGAACACATCACTGACTTCGTTCCAGGCCACGTAAACGCGGCCGCGCTGCGCACCGTCACTCTGGTCCACGGCCAGGCGCGGATGATCCGGTCGCAACGGAGTGCGCAGGTCCGCGGGACCTCTCCAGGTCTTGCCATCATCATTGCTGGTGAACACGCGCACGGGCGCATCTGCGCGCTGGCCCGTCGTCGAAGTTTGCGCCGTGGGCTGCGTCGTGGCCGTGTGCAGGATGTAGAGCCGGCCGTCGGGCGCGGCCGTGACCATGGGATCGAAACAGTCATCCTGCCTGGGCAGCGTGACCTCGCGCCAGAGGTTGCCACCATCCGCCGATACCATGGTAGCGCAGCGCCGCCCCGCCGGCGGCGTCGCTGCCGCGTGCGAGACCGCAACCAGTACTTTCGGGTTGGTCAGGCTGGCCGCAATCCAGCCTTCATTGCGATTGAGCGTATCGGCCGCAGAAGCACGGTGGTTGGGGCCGACCTGAATGCGCAGATCGGCGCGCTGCGCGCTTGCCAGGGCAGGCAGCAGCGCCAGGGCCATTCCGAGGTTACGTAGCAGCATGGCGCCTCATTGGTCGTCACGCTACGGGTTCTTATCCGTGCACGTCCGGCCGTTTGGATTCGACTGCTCGGACAGCGTGATAATAAAAACCACATCTTCACCATAGTTCTGGCCTGCCTTGTAGGCGCCCACCGGCCAGAGGCTCTGCTGCGTGCGACTGTAGTTGCGCAGGAGGCGCCGCAGATCACCCAGGCGATGGCCGGTTGCGTACAGCCAGAACGCGCGTTCGCGGAACAGCAGGTCCACGCGTGCGTTGTAGCTGCCAGGATCGGCCAACGCCGGCATGGCCGGCGCGATCGCCGCAGCGCGCAGTGTGTTCAGTATGCCCAGCCAGCCCGTGCCCGTGGGATTCGTGTCATTGCGGTTGGCCTGCAATGCCGCTTCCGCTTCGATCAACCGTGCTTCGATACCGGTCATCATGGGGATGGCCGAGCCGAGTCCGTTGTATCTGGAGAACAGATGGACGGGCGTCAGGCCGTCCGTGCCCGTGCGCACGAACGACGTGGGTACACGCGGGTCGTTGGCCGTACGGAAGTTGAGGCCGTTGCCACCTTCGCGGTCGGCCACCGTGATCCCGCCCGAGTTCATGTTCTGCCAGATGGTATTGCTCTGTCCGGCCACGGCCGTGGTCAGCTCGGCATTGAACACGTAATTGGTCGGCACGGGCGCCGTTACCAGTGCCGCTTCGCTGTAGCGCCCGAGATTGGTGAGGGCGCGGCCTTTGGCCACGCGAATGTAGTTCATCACGCGCGGACTGTCCGCGGCCAGGACCAGCGCCGAGTCGAAATCGGCGAGCGCGCGTTTCAGCATGCTGTCGCTGCTCAGCGGTCCGCCGTATACCGGCTCGAAGTTCTCGATTTCGCTGAGTGGTGTTCCATTGCAGCTGGTTTCACCCAGGTAGAGCTCGACCAGACCTTTCAGGGCAAACATCTGCCCGATCCGGGACCGTGGCGTCGGGATGAACTTCCGGCGCGCTTCAATGGCCAGTGTCGCGAGGGTACGGGTGCGATGCATGGCAATGGGGCCGTACTCCGTGAAGGTCAGTGACTGCGTGCGATAGTCGATGTCGGCAAACTGCGTGAACGCTGTAGCCAGGAAGAACTCGTCCGAGAGCAAACCGCTGTTGTACGCAAAGGTCACATATGGCCCGTAGATGCTGGCCAGCGCCGCATTCGTGTAGGCCTCTGCACCCTGGATATTGTCCAGTTGATCCGGCTGCACTACGTCGGGCGCCTCCACGTCCGTCAAGTTTGAACAGGCCACCATGGTGACCATGCCGGCCACCGCCAGGAGCGCCGAACGATGCATGAACGGTCTCGGCGCGCGCGTTTCCATGTTACGTGTCATCGATGCCTCCTTTCGCTCAGAAGCCGAGAGTCATGCGCAGGATGAAATAGCGCGACTGGGGCGAGACCGGATTGTCGTAGCCCAGGTCCCACAGCGTGCCGAAATTGCCGGCCAGCCCGGGATTCTGTGCCACCTCGGGATCCAGGCCGGTGTAGTTGGTCCAGAGCTTGAGATTGCGCGCACTCAGCGTGATCGTGGCATCGCGTACACCCAGCCCGACCGAACGCAGCAGGTTCTCGTGTACGTTGTAAGAGACGGACGCTTCGGCCCAGCGTGTATACGTGCCATCCTCCTGGTAGCCCGCGTACGTGAGACCGGGTTTGGTGAAGGCAATGTAGGCAGCCTGTTCGCGCAGTGATGCATTGGGATCGTTGCGCGCGCGGCAGCCGCCAATGTTGCACTTGTTCAGCTCGCTGAAATTCGTCTGAATCCAATCGCCCCGATACACGAACATCGTGCTGAACTGGAGCCGACCTTCCAATAGCGTGAACTTGGGTATCAGGTTCAGCATTTGCGTGGGGTTGGTATTGCCCAGATACTCGATGGAGTCACCGACCACCACCTCCTCGGGCACCAGAATGCCGTCCCCATTGGCATCATTCCAGCTCTTCACTCTGCGATCCCATTGACTGAAGAGTGGATAGCCCTCTACGAACTTGACGAACCGATCTTCGGGCGGACGCAGTGTGGGATCGAGCTTGAGCAGCTTGTTCGAGTTGATCGATCCATTCACATTCAGATCGAATTCCACGCCCCTCCATTTCAACACTTGCGCTCTCACATCCAGCTCGACCCCGCGGTTGCGCACGGAGCCCACGTTGTCCAGCTGACCGGTCCCGGTGATGCCGATCGAACGCGGCATGGAACGCTGCACCAGGGCATCGACACTCCTGCGGTAGTAGAACGTCGCTTCCGCGTGCAGGCGCCCAGCGAACAGATCCGCATCGAGTCCGGTCTCGACTTCACTGACTCGTTCCGGCTTGAGGTTGGGATTGCCCAGGGCCTGCAGCTGCGCGCCCGTGGCCGTCGCACCATTCACGAATACCGTGACGAACTGCAGGCGCGGCAATGCGGCAATGGCATCGGGTTGGACGCCCGAAGCTCCATAAGCCAGGCGGTAACGCAGACTGTTCAGGAAGGAAATGTCCGGAAAGAAACTTTCGTCCGAGAGCAGCCAGGACATGCTGGCTTTCGGATAGAAGGCGGTCCTGAAGTTCTTGCCGAAGCTGCTGGCACCATCCGCGCGTAACGCGCCCGTGACGAAGATGCGCTCGGACAGGCCGAACATCTGCTCGCCATATGCACCCGCGATGACGGATTCAACGGTCTGCTCTGCGTTGGACAGGGTGGCTGCGCCGGCCAGCGTGCTCGAGCCGGGCGGCAGGTTGGTTCCCTGCGCCAGGACCGAGCCCGCGTTGCGTCGGTTGTATTGCGCGCCAATGGAGGAGCGTGATGTGATGCTCGGTGTCAGGTTGAACGATGCCGAGCTGCCCAGGTCCACGGTATAGAGCGTGGTCGCGCTGCGGATTTCCGCGCGCCGCCCCAGACTGGGATTGGCCGGCGTGCCGCCCTCGCCGCGCCGCTGCAAGTTGTCCGAGAACATACTCGAAAAATCGAGGCCCACCGTGGCGCGCGTGGTGAGCCACGAACGTGGACTCCAGTTGCCGGTCAATCCAGTCGTCACACGCGTCAGATTCTCCGCCGATCGAACGGCGAACGATTCACCCGGACGCACGCCATTCTGCCAACCCTCATTGGCATCGTTGAAGCCCGGGCCCCAGGCCGCGTTGGAGAAAATGCCCGAACCAGGCAGCTGCACTTTCTGAAGCCCGATGGCAGTGGAAATCCTGATGTCGGCATTCTCGCCCAACCGGGTCGAGATGTTGCCACGCAGCGCTGCGCGTTTCAGGTAGTTCGGTCGAATCTGCTCATCAGGAATGGCGGCACCGCCCCGCTGGTTCTTGAGGCGAGTGATCTCGGAATTCGACAATTGCAAATAACCCGTCTCATCTTCGAGCTCGCTCGAGATGAAGTAACGGAATTGCTGCACACCGCCGGATATCTGCAGGCCCAATTGCTTCCGGTTGCCCGTGCCAATGGGCGAGCTGGGTGCATCGCGCATGGGGCTCCATACGGACAGGCTGTCCAGCGTGCAGCCACCGCCAATGCGCAAGAGATTGTTGCAGCGCGTTTGGGCGCCGGCCGGCGTGCGGCCAAACGCGTAGTACGTATCGTTCCAGCGCGATTGCTGCTGGATGATGCCACCTTCCGTATACATCGTGAAGCGCGCCCGCCCTTCCTGACCCCGCTTGGTGGTGATCAGGATCACTCCATTAGCGCCGTCCGTTCCATACAGCGTGGCTGCGGATGGACCCTTCACGATGTCGAGTGAAGCGATCTCTTCCGGATTCAGCTGCGTCACCGCGCCGCTGGACCAACCATAGGAAGTGCCCGCACCCAGGTTGCCGGCCGCGCCGGTCGTGTTCTCCACCCGCACACCATCGATGATCATGAGCGGCGCGTTGGATTGCGAGAGACTGTTGAAGCCACGGATGCGGATGCGCGGCGCCGAACCCGTAATGCCGCTATTGGCAAAGGTCATGACCCCGGCTACCCGCCCCTGCAACACATCGGTGACGTTCGTGATGGGTGCCGCGGCCACGACCGATGCCACGCTCACACTGGCCACCACGTTGCCGATTTCGAGCTTGCGCTGCTCGCCCGTTGCTGTGACCACGACTTCGCTCAGCTGCACGGCCAGCGTGTTCACCGTAAAGTCGAGCGTTGTCGATGCGTTGTCCGTGACGTTCACGGTTTGCGATCCATCCGCATACCCGAGACGCCGTACGCTGATGGTGCGCTGACCCGCCGGCACCTGGTTCAGCAGATAGCGACCCTGCACATCGGTCAGAGCCGTAAGCTGCGTACCGACCACCATGACCACGGCGCCTGTGACCGGCTGGCCCGTCCCACTCTCGGTCACCCGGCCCGTCACCGAGCCCACGGGCGCACGGTTGTCTCTTTCCGAATTGACCGAGCCTGCGGCTGGCGCCGCCACGACCAGGATCAAGCCCAGCAACGATGCCGACCAACGCATGAGCGACCTCCCCCGGGAGAAGGTAAGTGTTACCGATGTTGGACAACTGAAAAGGCCCCGTCTCGCATCAGCGCGCTGTCGAGGACCGGTTTTGAGCCGATGGGGCTCTATGGATTGTCGGTCTGTCCTGTGTATTTGGGCGGAGCCGTGATCGGCTCGCGAGGTTACGCTCGCGGTAGTGGGGCCGCGCGCGGCAGCAGCATCTGTATACAAAGTATGACCGGCCCGACGCTCGGCAACAGGCTCGGGATCGCCCGTGGGTTGCGTGTTCTCCGCAACCCGATCTGCCGTTAAGTATTTTTACGGCCCGGACTCAGCCGGTCGGTTCCCAGGGCGGGCAGCGGGCCGGCGGATCGGGTGGCCGCGTTGCGGCCGGCGCATCGCGCACGTCCATCAACTCCACATCGAAAATGAGGGTGGCCCTGGGCGGAATGACGGGCGGATTTCCGTTGACGCCGTAAGCCAGCTGATACGGAATGATGAGGCGCCGTTTGCCCATGACCCGCATGCCCTCGAAGCCCACGTCCCAACCCGCGATGACCGCTCTGCGACCTTGCTGAAAACCAAGGGGCGTGCGTGGCCGTCCTTCGCGCGTGGTATCACGCGAGGAATCGAACTTGGTCCCGTCGGTCAGCCACCCGGTATAGTGCACGTAGTAACATTTACCCGCTGCTGCCTCCGCGCCTGAGCCGGGGGCTACGTCGATGTAGCGCATGGCGAACTGGGTGCGCTCCCGCCCGCTCGCTGGAGGTGGTGCCCGGTCAGATTGCGCGGGGCCGGGCAGAATCTTCGAGCAGCTCACGATCCCAGTGAGCAGCGGCAAAACCAACCATCGTTTGTCCCGCGCGCAGTAGTACATGCAATCGCTTTCCATGCCGATGTGCTGGTGCGATGCGTGTGCATACACAACGACCAGCCTGCCAGCGCCACATTCACTTCCGCACGATACGCGCGCGTTCAGGTCAGCACAACAGAGCGCACTCATGCGCGGCTCAGCATCGCGTGCGCGTGCGCGTGCGCGTGCGCGCGCACATGCGTGTGCGACCCCAATAACGCGTCGCAATGGATGTTACTAATCCTAATCCTCACCTTAATCCTAATCCTCAGCACTCTCCTCCTCCTTCGAACGGCAGGAGTAGGAAAGCGCTGAGGATTAGGATTAAGGTGAGGATTAGGATTAGTGAAATGTCGTGACGTTTATTCGGCTCTCAACGCAACCAATGGGTCCTGCCGTGTCGCCCGCCGGGCGGGCGCTACGCAGGCCAGCAGCGATACCGCCGCCAACATCGCCACACTACCCAGCAGAACCACCGGATCCGTGGGTCTCACCTCGTAGAGGACGCCCTGTAAAAACCGCGTCAGCGCAAGCGAACCGATGATGCCGGCCAGCAAACCAACGGCTGGCAATCCCATCCCCTCACCGATGACCAGGCGCAGAATGGCGGCGGGTTGCGCGCCCAGTGCCATGCGAATTCCCATTTCACGCGCGCGCTGGCTTACTGCATACGACACGACGGCGTAGATCCCAAAAGCGGCGAGGACCATGGCGATGGTGGCAAAGCCGCCGAACAGTGCAGCATCGAAGCGCTGGCGCGCCCATGAGTTGCCGATCAGCGCGGTGAGCGGCTTCACTTCCACCAGGGGCAGGTCCGGGTCGATGCTGCGCACGGCGCGCCGAATGTCCTGCAGAACGGCCATGGGTGCGCCGGTCGTGCGCACCATGACCATGCGCGATGCATAGGTGAACTGTGCATAGGGCGTGTAGAAATCGTTGCGATTGGGCGTGAGATCCAGCGGCTCGTGCACAACATCACCCACGATGCCTACGATCTCGGCACTCGACTCGGGGCTGCTGCTGCCAAACCACACGCGCTGGCCCATCGGGTCCTGGTTCGGCCAGAACCTGCGCGCCGCCGTTTCGCTGATGATGGCCACGCGCGGGCGGCCAGCAACGTCCGCCGCGTTGAAGACTCGCCCGCGCAGCAGGTTCACACCGAGCACACGAAAATGATCCGGACCGATGTAGTGGCGCAGTACGCCCGGCGCGTCCTCCGGTGCCGTCGGTCTTCCTGCGATGAACAGTGAGCTGCGCGCGCTGCCGCTCACGGGCGCACCGCCATCCACGGTGGCGGCAACCACGCCGGGAGCGCGGGCAATGGCCTCCAGCATGCGCGCGATGAACGCGGGCGCCGCTTCCGCTGGTATTTGCACTTCGTTGGGCCGCAGCCAGAACGTAAGCACGCGCTCGGCATCGACGCCCAGCTCCGTGCGCCGCATGCGCATGAAGCTGTCGATCATGAGGCCACCACCCACCAGCAACAGCAGTGCGAGTCCGCTCTCCAGCGCGACTATGGCGCCGCGCAACGTGGGGCGCCGGAGCGTGCCGGCACGGCTGGCCGCGTATCGGCCGCCTTCCTTCAGTCCGGCCAATATGTCGACGCGCGCCGCACTCGCGGCCGGTGCCCAGGCCACCAGCAACATCGTGAAGAAAGTCAGGGCAACGGCAAATCCAACCACGCGCAGGTCGACACCGGGCAATGCGAACGCGCCCAGGCTGCCGTAGAAATTGCGCGGTCCCCAGACCTCCGTGGGCGTGGTGATGAAAAAACTGGCGACCCACGCCAACACCAGACCGAGTAAACTCCCGGCGCTAACCAGCAGTAGGCCTTCGGGCAGGAAGTGGCGCACCAGTCGCGCGGGCCCACAACCCAACGCGGACAGGATGGCCGCTTCGCGTCGGCGCGTAGCTGCCCGACCCAGCAGCAGGTTGATGGCATTCGCGCAGGCCAACAGGTAGAGCAGCGCAACCGCAGAAAAGAGAATCAACAACGAACGGCGCGTGTTGGGCTCCACGCGCGCTTCAGCCAGCGAGCGGGCCGTGGCACCTACGGTCTCGGTCGTATCCGGATCCTCCATGGGTACGGCCGCGTGGATGCGTGCACCCAGCGGTTGCAACGTCGAGCGCGCACCATCGAAGGTGATGCCGGGATGCAGCCGCGCCACCACGTTGATGAAGTTCTGGTCGGTCGTGAGATATTCCGCATAACTGAGACGCGCGGCCATCACCGTGGGGATCCAGTACTCCGCCTTGTCCGTGAGTCCGCGGAACCCGGCCCGCATCACGCCGATCACGGTCAGCGCCTCGCCGCGTAAATGCACGGTCCTGCCCACGACTGCCGGATCACCCGCGAATCGACGTTGCCACAAACCGTGTCCCAGCACCACCACCGGATCCGCACCGATCACATCTTCGGACTCGAGGAACGTGCGGCCCAGTTGCGGTTGTGCCCGCAGAATCGAGAAATACGCCGGTGATACAATCTCGCCCGACAACCATTCGGGCTCATCCATGCCGGTCAGCGCGAGTGACGAGCCCGAGTAGTTGGCGATGCTGGCGATATCCGTTGTAAGACCCCTCAGCATGGTGATGGCCGGGAACGACCAACGCTCCCGATGATACGGATTGCGCGGACCGGCGCGCGTGAAATAGATCAGCCCGATGCGGTCTGCGTCGGGAAACGGCGGTGGGCGCCAAAGCGCGGCATCGACCAACAGGAAGGTCGTGACCATGGCGCCCGTGCCAATCGCGAGCGTGCCTACTACGGCCAGCGCCAGAGCGCGGGCCCGAACCAGCGAGCGGAGTACAGGCATCAAATTCATACGAGTCGGATGCCGGTAGGGGAGAAAAGGATTGAACGGATGGAACGGACGTTCATCGGTTAGGCGGCGCAAATCCAATTCCGTAAACCGCCATCTACGGCAATGCATTGCCCGGTCACGTAGCTGAACGGCGCGCGCTGGCGGTCGAGCCGGAAGTGCTGCTCATGGATGAGCCCGCCTCCGCACTCGATCCCATCGCCACGTAGAAGATCGAAGACCTGATCTACGAGCTGAAGCAGAACTACACGGTGGTCATCGTTACTCACAACATGCAGCAGGCGGCGCGCGTTTCGGATTTTACCGCGTTTCTACATGGGCGATCTGATCGAGTATGGTCCGACGCAGCAGCTCTTCACGATCCGCGCGAGGAGCAGACCGAAGCGTACATCACAGGCCGGTTCGGATGACACTCCGCCATTTCGTCGAGGAGATGGAGCAGCTCAAGGCCCGGCTGGTCAGTATGTCGGGCCTGGCTGAAGACATGGTCAAGCTGGCGGTCCAGGCTGCTCGAGCGGGATGAGCTCAAGGCCAGCCTGGTCATCGAGAAAGACAACGCCATCGGTGCGCTCGAGCTGGAAATCGATGACGCGGCCATCCAGCTACTCGCGTTGCAGCAGCCCATGGCGCGCGATCTGCGCTTCATTGCATCCGCCACCAAGATCGCCAACGACCTCGAGCGCGTGAGCGACCACGCCGTCAACATTGCCGAGACCCTGCGCTGGCTGCTCCAGGCATCGCCCTTCCCGGTCCTGTCCGAGTTCGAGGAAATGGACCGCATAGCCACTGACATGTTGAGTGAGGCGCTCAATGCCTTCATCCACGGTGACAGCGCGCTGGCCCGCTCCGTGGTCAAGCTGGACGACCGCGTGTATGAAATGCACAACAACAACTTCCGCATCCTGCTCACTCACATGATGGAAGACCCGCGCAAGATCACCGCGGGCATGGACCTGCTGCTGGTTTCCGGCAACCTCGAGCGCATCGCCGACCTGGCCACCAACGTGGCCGAAGAGGTGGTGTTCTTCGTGGAAGGCCGTACCATCAAGCACCACGCCGAGGAAAAGGCGGCGGCGGGTTGACATGTCTGTTATTCATTAACGCTCAATAATTCGCTAATGGGGACGAGATCATAGGGACGAAATACACAGCTTGACACTTTGTTCCAACGCATTTAGGATAGCCGCCGTAGCCGCCGTAGCCGCCGTAGGCAATCGAGGACAACATTATTCGGCGACGGGAAGGCAACGCTGGCGGAGGTGTATGTCGATTCAAGGGTGTCCCTGAACGGGAGACCCTTTTATCCGTTCATTGACCCGAATGTAGATCTTGCACGACAGCCTAGGAACCTGCGTACTGCACTGTGGATCCTCAGCTTACCATCTCGCGCTGGCGGATTGGAGTTACTTCGCTGAGATTTGGACTTGGCATTGGATTCTTGCCCAAGGCCGCTCAGTCGAACCACAAAGATTCACCAGCGTTTGAGGTGACCATGAAGCACCAAGCTCCAGCCGTGTGCTTTCTCATGTCAGGTGCACTCTTTGCCTGGGGGACGGCGGCGGGAAATGAAATTCTCGGAACGTTGTCAATCGTTGCTGCAGGTCTCGGCCTGACATTGCTGCTGCCCTCCGTGAGGCGTTGGCACATCAGATCAGACTCAGGCGTTCGGGAGCGGCTTGAGCAGATCGAGAATCGGCTCGAGCTGACGGAGTCCGAACTTGACTCTGCCGCAGAGCAGCTCGCTCATTTGAAAAACGAACGAGATTTCGAGAAGGCTCTGCGTTCCGCTGGCGGTGCCTCGAAAGGGGAGCCACCCGGTTCGGCGATCCCGCGATAATTGGTATCCGTCCGATCATTCCATGGTAGTGGTGACGTGAGTGGAGGCTGAGTGTTGAATGGTGGAGAGACACGTCGAAGGTTGCCGTTAGTCAGGCAGTCGTCGTGGCGAGCGTGTCTTCGATGAATGGTTGGTTGTCGTGGCTTTCGTTGTGCAGCAGTTCCCAACGGTCAGGGAGCAGCTCCTCGAGACGGTTCTCGTCCCATCGCTTCGCGAGTTTTTCGTAGTATGTCCGTGAGATACGGCAGCGGCGCTACCTCGTGTTGCGCGCAGGTGCACATGAGGCTGTAGAGGGCAGCCCGTCGGACCTGAACGTGAAGGTGCTGATTTTGGACGGCGTGCATTTCGACGAGCAAGTGGTGGTGGCCGTGGGCGTGGATGTGCGCGGGAACAAGCACGTACTCGGCCTTTGGGAAGGCGCGAGCGAACACAGCACGACCTGCAAGGCGTTGCTGAACGAATTGGTCGAGCGAGGGCTACGCACGGATGCCTCGATCCTGGTCGTCCTGGATGGCAGCAAGGCACTTTCCCGGGCGGTGCGCGCGGTGTTCGGCAAGCGCGCCTTGATCCAACGCTGCCAGGAGCACAAGAAGCGCAACGTGCTGGACGCGTTGCCGCCCAGCCAGCGAGCGTCGGTGAAGCGTGCGCTGAACACGGCCTTTCAGGGCGCGGATGCGGAGCGAGCGAAGCGGCTGCTGGAGAATCTTGCGCGCAGTCTGAGTGAGCCACATCCCGGTGCCGCGGCGTCGTTGCGCGAGGGCCTGGACGAAATGCTCACGCTCAAGCGCCTGGGCCTGGGAGGTAGCGCATTGGAGCGGACGTAACGCGGATTTCGCCGGCTCAGAGGTTACCGTGAAATGCAAACGCTGGTGAGCGCACTACAAAAACGTGATGCTCAGCTTGATGCAGCGACTGGTCGTGCGGGAAAGGCAGCCTGAATCCTTTGAATGCCGTCACTGAATTTCAACAGAAACAGGGACCTTGCCCAATCCCAATTAGATTTGGTTGAGTGATTGGTTGAGTTGATCAACGAGCTTATTTCAAGACGCCGTCCAGTCACGAAGCCAAGTTATTGTGGTGGTAGCGACGTCAGGACGCAAATGGACACTCGTCCCGCAGTCCTTCGATTCGGATCAACGAGGCGGCACAAATCCAAATTCCGTAAACCCGCCATCTACGGCAATACATTGCCCGGTCACGTAGCTGGCTGCGGGCAGGGCCAGAAAGGCAGCCACACCGGCCACTTCTTCCGGCGTTCCCACTCGACCAGCCGGCGTTCGCCGCATCACCTCGCCCATGAAGACGTCATTGGAGAGCACGCCGGTCGTGAGGTCCGTGGTGATGAACCAGGGCGCCACGGCATTCACGCGAATACCATCGGCCGCCCACTCGCAGGCCAGGTTGCTCGTGAGCTGGATGAGACCGGCCTTGGACATGGCGTACGGTGTGCCCGTGCCCAGTGCGGTCATGCCGGCCACGGACACGATGTTGATGATGCTGGCGCCCTGGGCCGCGCGCAGTAGCGGATAGGCAAGACGCGCCAGCTCGAACGGGGCAATCAAATTGAGCTCGATCAGCGCGCGCAGGGTCGCATCGTCATAGTCCATTGTGCCACGACGAATGTTGGTGCCCGCGTTGTTTACCAGAACGTGCAATCGATCGTGCTGCGCGGTAAATGTTTCGATGGCCTGCTTGCGACCGGCAGCGGTTGTGAGATCGGCCGCAATGCCATCAACCGCGCGACCCTGGCGCTTCCAGTCGGCCAGCCGCTCATCCAGCCGCTGCGCATCGCGCGCCACCACGAACACGCGCGCGCCAAACTCCAGGAGATCCTCCACAATGGCGCGGCCAATACCGCGCGTGCCGCCCGTCACCAGGGCTATCTGATTGTCCAGTCGCCAACGGGACATCGTTGTCCTTTCCTCAACAACCGAGGAAATAGGATTAAGGGGAGGATTAGGGTGGTAGGGACCGATGCTGACCGTGCAACCGTGCTGGTTGCCAGCGGAACCCTTCTGGTCAGACAATCCCTGCTACCCTAATCCTCCCCCTATTCCTATTTCCTCATTCCGTTTCCGTTCCCTCACCAGGCGATGCCGTAGTCTTCTCCATGATTGCTCGCCGCGCCCCACATGGTTCCGTGTTTGCGATCGAACCAGATGGCGGTAATGGGGCCCGATGTGCGCTCCGAGACTTGCAGGCGATAGCCCATGCGCTCCAGCTGCTCGCGCAGTGTCTGCGGTGTGGATGAGGCCACCAGCAGGCGTCCGTTCTGCGGCGTGTGATCGTCGAACGAGTTGCGCAGCTGGAACGAGTTGATGTTGGGCGCTTCCACGGCCTGTTGTGGTGTCATGCCGAACTCGACCACGTTCAGGAAACATTGCAACAGGTTCTGATCCTGCGAGTCGCCGCCCTGCACGGAGAACGCCATCCAGGGCAGACCATCTTTCATGGCCAGTGTGGGTGTCAGTGTGACGCGCGGTCGTTTGCCCGGCTGAATCACGTTGAACGGATTCTCGGCCGGATCGGTCACGAACGATTGCGCGCGTTGACTCAGACCCACACCCGTGCGTCCCGCGATCACCGCCGGGATCCAGCCACCGCTCGGTGTGATCGAAATCACCCAACCCGATGAATCGGCGGCCTGTATGGATGTGGTGCCCGCGTAGAACGCGTCGTCCCAACTGCGCTCCTGCGTATCCGATGTGATACGTACGGGCTTCGCCCTGGGCGGCCACGCGTCCAGGTATTGCTTGAACGGATTGGTTCCGCCCTGGTAGGGATACGGATCGCCCGGCTTGATGGTCGAATCATTGCGCTCGGCGTTGATAGTCGACGCGCGCGCCTTTGCGTAGTCCTTGGACAGCAGGCCGCGCATGGGCTCTTCGGGTGGGAACGCCGGATCACCGTAGTAGAAGTCGCGATCGGCGAAGGCCAGATTCATTACCTGGTAGATCGTGTGCATGTACTTCGGGCTGTTGTAGCCGAGCGCTTTGACATCGATGTTCTCCAGCATGTTGAGCGCTTGCAGCAGCACGGGACCCTGTTGCCACTGCTGCAGCTTGTAGACTTCGATGCCCTTGTAATTCGTGGACAGCGGCTCTTCGATCTTGACTTTCCAGTTGGCCAGGTCGTCCTGCGTGAACAGACCACCCTGCTCGCGCACTCCCCGCACGATCTCCTGCGCAATGTCTCCTTTATAGAAGCGATCGTAGGCCGCATAAATCGCTTCCTTGCGCGACTTGCCCGCGCGCAGCGCGTTGCGCTCCGCTTCCACCAGCTTGCGCAGCGTGGCCGCCAGGTCGGCCTGGCGGAAAATTTCACCGGCTTCGGGTGCTTCGCGCGCCTGACCAAGATGCGGCAGGAACACGGCCGGCGAGTATGGCCACTCCTTGATGTTGGCCTTGGTCCGCTCCATGGAATTGGCGGTCTGTGCATCGATCGCGTAGCCATCGGCCATCTGGATGGCGGGCGCCAGCACCTGCGCCAGCGACATGGTGCCGTATTCGGCCAGCATGGTCAGAAGACCGCCCGGCGTGCCCGGTGTAATTGCCGCCAGCGGGCCGAACTCGGGCGGGTAGTTGTAACCCTTCGAGCGGTAGTACTCGGGCGTCGCGCCCGTTGGTGCCACACCAAGCGCGTTGATGCCGATCACTTTCCTGGTGTGCGGATTGTAAATCAGAGCCTGCGTCTCACCGCCCCAACTCAGTACGTCCCACATGGTAGCTACGGCGCCCAGCATAGCCGCAGCCGCATCGATGGCGTTGCCGCCCTGCTGGAAGATCATGGCGCCGGCCGCCGCACCCAGCGGCTTGCCGGTCACCGCCACCCAGTGCCGGCCATGCAAGGGCGGCTTCTGCGTTTGCCGCGGCGGAGGCGTGTCCTGGTTGGCCCGCTGTTGCGTCTGCTCAGCGGTACCATCGGCCGCCGTGACCAGCGCGAGAAGCGCCATCACTCGAGTTGACCGGAGGAAGCGTTTCACGGTTCCGCACTCCTTGGGAAGGGCATGGAAGACCGAAAATGGGTGTTGGTCGTGCAGATGGCCAGAGGGACGGATCTAACGGATCAACCGATAAGCGGACGAGCACGAGAACGACCACGACCATGTTCACGACGATGATTCGGGAACCATCGTCGTCGTGCACATAGTCGTGGTCGTTCTCGTGCTCGTCCGTTTATCCTTTGATCTGTTGCGTCAACGCCGGTACAAGTCCAAACAGTCGGGCGTACAACGCAAGCTGACCGCGGTGATACTCCTCGTGCGCAATGCCGTGATGCATCCAGGACAGGCGCGAGGCGAACTCTCCATTGAACTGCCGAATGGGCTGCATCAGCCATGCCGCACCCGCGGCGCGCAGTATTGCCTCGCCTTCTTTGTGGCCGCGCCTAAGAATCTCGATGGCTTGCGCCTTGGAGCTGGCCACATCGCCCGGCTTCATGTGTTCGGCAATCAGCTCGGGGTAGGGCTTACGCTGGAAATCGCCGTCTGCGCGGCTCAACTCGCCCGCCATCAGCCAGCCCGACTCGATGATGTGATTCACCAGGTCGAGCGCGCTGCGGCCCAGACTGGCCGGTCGTTCGGAAAAGTGCGCTTCGGGCAGATTCGCCGCCTCGTCGATCACGCCCGCGCGCGTGTAGCGCCACGCTTCAATGAGTTCGTTGACCAGTGTCATCTGTTAGGAGATAACGTTCACTCGGTTGCCGTGATCCTCCACACTCTCCCCTTCGTATCATCGCTAACATACAACGCGCCATCCGGTCCAACCGCCAGTCCCATGGGCCGGTATTTGGCGCGCGTGGGTTCCGCGGGTAGCGCCGGACCGGCAAAGCCGGTGGCGAATTCCTCGTATTTCCCGGTTGGTTTGCCATCGGCAAAAGGCACGAACGCAATCAGGAAACCGGCCTGCGTCGGTTTGCGGTTCCACGAGCCGTGGAACGAGACGAAGGCACCGCCCCGGTAGTTGACGGGGAAAGCGGTGCCTGTGTAAAACGCGATGGCTTCCGGGGCCCAGTGGGCGGGGAACGCCACGGCCGGGTGATGGCGCGTTGCACATTCACCCACGGTTTTGCCATTGCCTCCGTATTCCGGCGCCATTACGTGCCTGCTCTCCACGCCATCGAAGTAACAGTACGGCCAACCGAAGTCGTTGCCCTGCGAGATGCGCGCAAATACTTCCGCGGGCAGTTCACTGTTCTGTTCGTCCGAAAACAGCCTGGGCCAGTGGTCGCCCAGTTGGTCGCGTCCATGCGTGGCAGCGTACAGCGCGGCATCGCGCGGGTTGACCGCCAGAGCCACGTTGTTACGCATACCCGAAGCGAAACGCTCATGGGCCGAGAATACCTGATCCCGTTTGTTGGCATCGTAGCGCCACACACCTGCGTGCATGGCCAGCTCCGCGCAGGGCTTTTGGCCCGGAGATTCGAGTCTGCGATTCTCGATCTGGCAGGAGTTGGACATGGATCCGGAATTCACGTACAACGCACCGTTTCTCGCGATGGCAAACGGATGCATGGGGTGATCACCCTCCATGGGCAGTCCACCCAGAACAGTTTCGGGATCACCCTTCGGCACGAGCGACTGCGCATCGAGCGTGTAGCGCACGATCTTGTTGTCCACTTCCACGTATAACGCATTCTCGTGCACGGCGATGCCGGTACCGCCACCGGGCTGGCCACTCTGGTGCACGGTACCGAAGCGTTCCACGGTTTCCGCTTTGCCGTCACCATCGGCATCGCGTAACGCGACAACAAAGCCACCCGCTGCATTCTGCAGTTTGTTGTACTTGCTGCTCCACGTGTTGATGTACACGACCCCATTGGGCGCCACTGCAATGTGCCGTGCGTGCCCCAGGTTGTCCGCAAACACAGTGAGACAGAACCCGGCCGGCACCGTAATGCTGCGATCGGCCAGCGCGCAGTCGCTGGATAACCCACCCGCGTCGCCCTGGGATTGTGCATTCGCTTGGGTGACCACTTGCGGCGCTCCGCCAAGAGCAATGCCTGCCCCAACCGAGAGCCAAGCCGTGATTGAGTTGACCACACGGCGATTCATGAGCGCCTCCATCTATCGAGGACGCCCTTCCAAGGATGCAGATACCGGACCTCGACGCACGGATCGGAAGTCGGGAGATGGCCGAAAGGGCCTGAAGTGCAGAAAGGAACGCGACTAAGACGCGAAGGCGGGAATCAGCCGATCATGCGCATGGGTCGGGAGGGAAAGCGCAACACATCGGGAGCGGGAGCGCATAACAACGGGAGCGGGAGCGCATAACGGGAGCGGGAGCGCATAACGGGAGCGGGAGCGGGCGGGCGCGGGACGCGTACCTGCACGCGCAGTTCCCGCTCCCGCCCGCTCCCGCTCCTTGCTCCCGATCTACGCTCCCGAATCCGTTATCTCACCGTATACCCGGTGCTCGCCATCTGCTGGCCCCAGACCAAGTCGATGTTGATGGTGAATTCCTCGACGTGCTCGGGAGTAGCCGACATGGTCATGGGCACGCGGATCGGAAGTCGGGAGATGGCCGGAAGGGCCTGAAGTGCAGAGATGAACGCGACTAAGACGCGAAGGCGCGGGAATCAGCCGATCATGCGCATCGCGGTCGGGAGGGAAAGCGCATAACGGGAGCGGGAGCGCATAACGGGAGCGGGAGCGGGCGGGCGCGGGACGCGACCTGCACGCGCAGTTCCCGCTCCCGCCCGCTCCCGCTCCTTGCTCCCGATCTACGCTCCCGAATCCGTTACCTCACCGTAAACCCGGTGCTCGCCATCTGCTGGCCCCAGACCAAGTCGATCGATCCGCGACCACCGCCCAGGCTCCGAATGTTGATGGTGAATTCCTCGACGTGCTCGGGAGTAGCCGACATGGTCATGGGCACGCGGATCGGAAGTCGGGAGATGGCCGGAAGGGCCTGAAGTGCAGAGATGAACGCGACTAAGACGCGAAGGCGCGGGAATCAGCCGATCATGCGCATCGCGGTCGGGAGGGAAAGCGCATAACGGGAGCGGGAGCGGGCGGGCGCGGGACGCGTACCTGCACGCGCAGTTCCCGCT
>JBOHRF010000040.1:0-26874 GCA_050732575.1 Longimicrobiales bacterium | reverse complement strand
TTACGGCGAAGCGGCCGGCGAGCGTCTCAGTGCACTGCTGCGCCCGCACATCCTGATCGCGGCCGAGATCATTACAGCTGCGAAAGCCGGCAAGACCCTGGACGTGCAGGCGGCCTCGGCGCGGTGGTATGCCAACGCAGACGAGATTGCGGACTTCCTGAGCGGCGCGAATCCCGGCCACTGGCCCCGCGCTACGCTGCGCGCCGAGATGCGCCATCACCTCGACCTCACACTCCAGGAAGCACAGGCTCGACTGCATGGCGACTGGGCCGCGGACATTGCGGCTTACGACGCGATCCACGGGCACATTCTGCGCATGGCCGATGTGCTTTCCAATGGCATCATCAGCCAGTTCCCACAACGCTTCAATTGACGGGTACACGCCTCTTTAGCTTCTGCGTGCGACGCTCGATCTGCGCTGCTGCGGTGGGGGCGTCCACGCAGGAAAGGGCGATCCCGAACATGCCCGGGGCCGGATTGAGCAAGAATTCCGCCGAGGAAGGGACGAGTAGAGCGTGTGCTTCAGCCAGTGCGACCCTCAGGTGCCCGCCTGGATTCGTCCGTCAATGACGCGGTGCCTGAGCGTCTGCCGCTCCGCGTGCGCCCTGGAGTGCGTATGTTGCGACATGATCTTTCCGCAGTCGCTCCAGGTTCGTACGCATGCGGCTCCTTCCCCGGGGTCAGACCAACGATGATCAGAGCGAGAACGATGGCGCCTGCGGCTGCCTTTCCTGTCGGGCACATCCGCACCGATACTGCCGACCGTATTGAATGCTGCAGCGTCGACCCGCCCGGTCGTGACTCAGGCATCCACACCCAGCTTCCCGCGCACCGCTCGTTCCCCCGCCCCAATTGAGCTTCTGCAGGGCGTAGTGTGCCCTGCGGTCATTGACCGCATTTCATCGACAACACGAGTCGCGATTGAGAGACGGCCACGACTGGCCGCGTACGCTCTTGCGATCCCGGCAGGGGAGTTTGCTGCAATGAACCGAATCTGCATCGGCTTTCCCGAACACCGCGGAAAAGGCGAACGGGCGTTGCGCCTGGGCGGTGCCGAAGTGCGGGAATTGTTGATCGTTCCGCGACCGCGCCCGCGCCCAATCGTTGTCTGGATCACGCTGCTGCTCAGCGCGAGCGCGAGCTCGATTTCAGCGCAATCGTTGCCGCCCAGCTCTTCACCGCTAACAGTGAGGCTCGTTCTATCGGACTGCATTCGCGCAGATCAAGCACGAGTCCGCGCGCGATCTGGTGACATGGCTGGACAGCGTGGTGGTCTACAACCGAACTTCGGGGTCGGGCTACATCGAAGACCGTGGTGAGCGGCTCTCGCTGCGCGGCTCGTTCCAGCAGCGGCATCCTCACCTGGTCACTACCAGCGCGGACTCGTAGCGAACTCGCGCTGGGCGAGTTGACTCACGCGAGCCTTCGGTCGGGAACCTTTTTGCGCGAATTTGCGTCGTTACGCAATAGACGCGTCCAGCGATTCACGAGACCATTCGAAGCCGCGGGGTCACGAACCCCGCTCAACTCGAGGAGTGATCATGCGATTCCTTCGCGTCATACCCTGGTTGCTGGTCGCAGTCAGCTCCGCGACCGCGCAGGCGCCAGCGTCAGAAAAGACCAGCCGGGCAATCGTCGCCCTTCCTGGTGCAATCACCTGGACCAGCGCTCCGACAAGTTTGCCTGCGGGAGCGGAATTGGCGGTGATTGAAGGGGATCCGTCCCAACCTGGCGAGTTCACCATGCGTCTCAAGATGCCGGCAGGATACAGGATTCCACCGCACTTCCATCCCGCCACGGAACACGTAACTGTCTTGCAGGGAACGTTCTTCGTGGGCATGGGCGATCGATTCGACGAGAAGCAGGGCACTCGTTTGCCGGTTGGCGCGTTCGGCGCGCTGCCGGCGGGGATGCGCCACTATGCCTGGACGCAGGGGGAAACCATCATCCAGTTGCACGGCACGGGGCCCTGGGGATTGACCTATGTCAACGCGGCCGATGACCCTCGTAACCGCAAGTAATCCAGTTCAATCGCTTCCGCCTGTGGGCGAAGCCAGCGACTCTTTCGAGCAGGAGGTCGTTGACCTCCTGCCTCGACTCCTGGCCACGGCGCGCGGCATGTGCCGCAACCTCGCTGATGCGGAGGACCTGGTTGCCGACTCGGTTGCCAGGGCCTGGCGCCATCGGGAAACGCTGCGAGACCGCGACCATCTACGCGGCTGGCTGTTTCGGATCCTGACCAATACCTACATCACGGGTCGGCGCGGCCGCGCGGCACAACCGGAATTGGTGTCGCTGGATGAGAACGAGGAGCATGCCTTTTCTCTTTTCGAGCGATTGCATCAGCCGTTCCTGCTCTGGTGGGGCAACCCCGAGCAGGAGTTCTTGACGCGGCTGTTGCAGGACGACCTCGAGCAGGCGATTGCTGACTTGCCGGAGGCGTACCGCCTGGTGGTTCTGCTGGCCGATGTACAGGGTTTTGCCTACCAGGAAATCGCCGACGTGCTCGCCTTGCCGATCGGCACCGTGCGCTCGCGCCTGGCGCGCGGCCGGTCGCACTTGCAGAAGGCATTGTGGAAACACGCACAGGACGCGGGTCTCGTGCGTCCCGACTCCAACCCAACGAAATCATGACCGACTCAGTGCGAATCGATTGCGAGCGTGCGCTCGAGCTACTGGCAGCGTACCTGGATGGCGAGCTGCCTGCGCTGGATGAGCACACCGTGCGCCAGCACCTGGAGCAATGCCACAGCTGCTATTCACGCGCAGAGTTCGAGCACAAGCTCAAGTCCCGTCTGGCACAGCTGCGCAGCGCCGATGTGGGAGCTGGGCTGGAAGCTCGCATTCGAACGTTGCTGGCCGGTCAAACGAACACGTGAGGTCATCATGGTCGTGATCACGTCGCTGCAGCGGGATGTGATTCTGGATGCAGTGCGCGCCATGTATACGGACGTAGCACGCTACCCGAATCGCGAATTCCATTTTCCCACCGGTCGGGCCGCCTGCGAATTCGTGGGGTATCCGCGCGAGCTCCTGGATCGCTTGCCTGAGCACGCCGTGGAATCTTTCGCGGGTGTCGGCTACCCATTCCTGGCCCATGCCATCAAACCGGGGGATACGGTACTCGACATCGGGTCGGGCTCCGGCACCGATGTATTCAGTTCACTCCAGCGCGCCGGTCAGGGTGGTCAGGTTTACGCACTCGATTTGACGACCGCGATGCGCGACAAGCTGGCGGCCATCATCAATGACGTGGGTGCGACCAATGTCATCGTGCTGGAAGGTGATGCTGAGGATATTCCACTGCCTGATGCATGTGTCGATGTTGTGACCAGCAACGGCGTCTTGAACCTGGTGCCGGACAAGCGGCAGGCGTTCGCGGAGATTGCTCGTGTACTCCGAGCCGGTGGCCGGGTCCAGATTGCTGACATCGTGCTCGCGCATCCGGCATCGGATGCCTGCCGCAGCCAACCACAACTGTGGGCCGAATGTATTGTGGGCGCGACCACTGAGTCGGACTACCTCACCGCATTGGAAGAAGTGGGCCTGGTGGACGTGCGCGTGCTCGATCACCGGGACTACTTCTCGGCCGCCAGTCGAGCGACTCGCAGCGTTGCGGAATCACTGGGCGCGGTCGCCATCGTACTCACCGCCACCAAGCCGAAACAATCCGCCTGACAACCATGCGGGACTGCTGCCATTCCATCGAAGCGCATTTCGAGAGCAACAGGGCCAGCAATCAGTTGCAGGAGTTGGAGCAAAGCGGACCGGCGCCGGAGACCCGGGCGTTGCTGAGCGCGCTGACGCGGGCGGGTGTTCAGGGCATGAGCGTGCTCGACATTGGCGCGGGGCTGGGCGTGATTGCAGAGCAGCTGCTGCTGGCGGGCGCCCGGCACGCAACGCTGGTCGACATTTCCAGAGTATATCTCGACGCAGCTGCTCAGCGATTGGCTGCGCAGGGATTGGCCGACCGCGCAGAATTACGAGCGGGCGACCTGACCGAGCTCACCGATACCGTGGTACCCGCCGATGTGGTGACGCTGGACAAAGTCATCTGCTGCTATCCCGATATGCGAGCGCTGGTGCGACAATCGATCAACAAGACTCGACGTTTTTATGGTGCTACGTATCCGCGCTCCCGCTGGATAGTGCACCTGGCATTCTGGTTCGAGAATCTCCTGCGCATATTGCGCGGCAACCCCTTCCGCACCTACGTGCACTCTCCGCACGCCATCGAATCACTGTTGCAGGCGGCTGGCTTCGAGTTGCGTTCCGTGAACCAAACGTTTTCCTGGCGCATCGTGCTGTTCGAGCGCAGGCGCGACCACCGCCAGTCTTGAACATTCAACTCGGTCTACGCTCGAACTGGCGGCAGTTCAGCCTGCTGGTCGCCGTGAACGCGTTCGTCGGCGCCATGATTGGATTGGAGCGCGCGGTTCTGCCGCTGCTCGCCGAGCAGGAATTCGGGATTGCCAGTCGCAGCGCGGTACTGTCGTTCATTGCAGTTTTCGGCCTCGCTAAAGCGCTGACCAACTACTTTGCTGGCCGCTGGTCCGACGCGTACGGCCGCCGGCGCGTCCTGATCGCTGGCTGGCTGGCCGGCATACCCGTTCCGTTCATGCTGATCCTCGCTCAGACCTGGTCGTGGTTCGTGGCGGCCAACGTGCTACTCGGCATCAATCAGGGGCTGGCCTGGTCCACCACGGTCATCATGAAGATCGACCTGGTCGGTCCAGCACGCCGTGGCCTGGCCATGGGCTTGAACGAATTCGCTGGCTACCTTGCCGTTGCTGCTGCGGCGTATCTCTCCGGTTGGATCGCGCAGGACTACGGATTGCGCCCCGAGCCGTTCTACCTGGGGATCGCATTTGCAGCGTGCGGATTGTTCCTGTCCGCCGTGTTGGTGCGTGACACACGTGCGCACGCCACGATCGAGTCTGCGCAGCGCAATGTGCAAGACGCGACAACTAACAGTGTTTTCGCGCGCGTGAGTTGGCACGATCCCGCACTGGCATCCGCGTGTCAGGCCGGGTTGGTCAACAACCTGAATGATGGTGTGGCCTGGGGGCTTTTCCCGCTCCTCTTTGCTGCGGCCGGTCTCACGATTCGCGAAATCGGTTGGCTCGCGTTTGTCTATCCCTGCGTTTGGGGGCTGCTGCAACTGGCGACAGGTGCCCTATCGGACCGCTGGGGTCGCAAGTGGCTCATTGCATCCGGCATGTGGGTCCAGGCTGTCGCTTTAATGGCGATCGCAAGCACGCGAGGACTCGTTGCCTGGACCTTTTCGCTGGCAGTGCTGGGCGCGGGCACCGCGATGGTATATCCCACACTCCTCGCCAGTGTGGGCGATGCGGCACCGGCGGCCATTCGCGCGCGCGCGGTCGGTGTGTATCGGCTGTGGCGCGATTCCGGTTACGTTGTGGGTGCGCTGGCCGCGGGCGTACTCGCGGACCAGCTGGGCATGAGCGCGGCCATCACGGCGGTCGCCGCACTCACCGCGGCCTCGGGAGTGGCCGTGGCCGCGCGTATGCCGGAGACGCTGCACGGTTGACTCGCAACTCCCCGCAGCTCGAGTTCAGGCAGAAACTTTGATGATTAGGAACGCGACAAGAAAGCCGACGACCGTAATCAGTCCGATGAACGCCTGCGCCTCCGCGAACGCTTCGGGAATCATGGACTCGGCAAGCATGGCCAGCTCGCCGCCTGCCGCGAACGCAAGGATCGTGGCGGGAACCACTCGAGCGAGGTGACCGTCAGCTCGAAATAGATGATCGCCCTGAGGGCAGGGTGTGAATGCAGCGCTGGAACTGGTTCATGACGGTCGATCTTGAAGGCAGGTGGACCACGACACAAGGTTACGCGCTGGTTCAGCATGAGTTTGGCGGGCTGAGCGCAGAACTGCGATTCGTGGTCGATGACGACGTGTATCACCATGTTCAGGCCAATGTCGATTCAGAGGATGGCGTTGACGCGGTGATAACGTCGCCCGGGCGTGATATGCCACCGTTCGAGCTGTACGGGCGCCTGTTCAGAGGCGACTTCAGCAATGGGCTGGAGCCAATGATGATGCTGTTGACCGACGGGACGACGGTACTCGGACTGGCGTTCGGTGCGCAATCTCAGCACAACAACCTGTAAGAACCGTTGGTTCGCGGATCAACGTTTTCCTGCTACTACGCGATCGATCGGTTGCAGATGTGTTCGTGGGAAGCTCGGATATCGCTGACCTGAGGGAACGGCCCTGCATGCTCTGGAGAAAGAGCCCGGGCAGGCCCATCGGTTCTACTTCCGCGAGGGACTGGGCATCGAGTGCTTCCACTTTCGGGCGGGGCTGTGACGTCATGGAGCGCTACCCCCGGCGCAGCGAGTAAATCCGATCAGTCCGCTCGCATGGTGCGCGCGGGATCGATGAGCGTGGCGCGGCGCGCCGGCACGAGCGACGCGGCCAGGACCACGGCCACCAGCGCACCGAGCACAGTGCTCACGGTCAACGGATCAAAGGGCGCAACTGCGTAGAGCATGCCGCGCACGCGCGCGGCCAGCAGCCAGGCGAGCGGGACGCCGGCCAACGCACCGAGCAAGGCAACCTGTGCACCATCGCGCAGCGAAAGCCACAACACGGCGTGCCGCGAAGCGCCCAGCGCCATGCGGATCCCGAACTCGTGACGCCGCGCTTCGATCGCGTAGGCGCTCACTCCGTAGACGCCGATCGCGGATACGGCGAGCGCGATGACAGCGAACACCAGTATCATCTGCAACTGCAGCCGGCGGTCTGCGATGGCCGGTGTGCTGCGTCGGAATTCCTCGAGTGTGCGCAGGCCGATCACGGGCATGGCGGGATCCAGTCGTTTCACGATCTGGCGGACGCTCGCCATGAGCGTGACTGGATCCGCCGTGGCTCGGATCACCACAGTGCCACCGCCCGGCCAGTGGTCCTGGCGCTGCGCCGTGTAAACGGACGGCTGTGCTGGGTCTGCGGAGCCTTTGCGCACATCGCCCACGACGCCGACAATGGTCGCCCACGGTCTGTCCGGGCTTGCCTTTACGCGCGCACCGATGGGATCGCCACCTGGCCACAGCTGATTCGCCAGACCCTCACTGATTACTGCGACCCACGGTGCACCGTCCCGGTCCGTTGGCGCGAACGTGCGGCCGCGCAGAACCGGAATACCGAGCGTGCGGAAGTAATCGTCGGATGCCACCGCGTAGCGTGCGTCGGGCAGACGTCCGTTCTCGGCCGGACGTCCTTCGATCTCCAGGCCCGACGTGGTGTTCTGCCCACTCAACGGCATGTTGCCACCGCCGACTTGCACGACACCCGGAAGTGCGCGCAACTGCTCATACAGAGATGTCCAGAAGACATCCTGCTCGCCGTTGGTTCTCGGATGCGTGAATTGCAGGCGGAAAGTCAGCGCGTTCTCCGTCGAGTAACCAAGGTCAAGCGCGGACAGGCGCTGCAGCGTACGCAGGAAGAGTCCGGCCCCGACCAGAAGCACCACCGAAACCGCGAGTTGACCGGCAACCAGGGCGAGGCGCAGGCGGCGGTTGGCTCGCGTCATTGCGGCTCGCCCCGCGCCGCGCCGCAGCGTTATGCCCGGTACGTGTGTGCCGCCGATGGCCGGGACCAGGCTGGACAGCAAGGCACCGGTCACGGCAGCGGCCAGGGCAAACCAGAGCACACTCGGCTCGAGCGAGAACGCCGTGCCCGCGGGAAGCGCGTTCGTCGCGACGTGGCGCAGTGCCACGATGCCCGTTTGCGCAGCCAGCAGGCCGAGCGCGGCGCCGAACACTGCGAGTACCACGCCTTCGGCCAGGAACTGCCTGATGAGCCGACGGCGCCCCGCCCCCAGCGCAATGCGCACAGCCAGCTCGTCACGTCGCGCAATCGCGCGGGACAACAGAATCCCGGCGACATTGGCACAGGCGATGAGCAGCACGAACCCCGCCGCACCCATCAGCATCAGCACGCGCGGTTTGACAGGGCCCGCTACGGCCGTGCGGATCGACACCACGCGTGCGTCTATGCCTTTGTGTTGCGGAAACTCCAGCTGCAGCCCGCGCATCGTCCGATCCACATCGGCCTGCGCTGAGCGCAGCGTAACACCCGGTTTCAGCCGCCCGAAGACGCGCATGACGCGCACGTGCCGCGCGTCGGGGTGGGCCAGTCTCGAGCTGATATCGCGCGGCGCCCAGAACTGCGCGTCCTCGTAGGTAGGCACGCGCACACCCGGCGACATCACGCCAATCACCTGCCAGCCATCAGCGCCGATGGCGATCGTGCTACCCACGATGGCCGGGTCAGCCCCGAAGCGCCGGCGCCACAACTCGTCGCTCAACACCATGACGGGAGAGGACGAAGACTCGTCTCCGCTTTCGAACGCGCGACCGTGCGCAACGCGCATCATCAGGACAGCCAAAGCATTGCCGCTCAGACTGGCGCCCATCACCTGTTCTGGATCACTATGCTCCGCGATGACATAGTTGCCAGTCTCCACGAACGTGATGCCCGTGAAGGAAGTGGTACGCTCGCGCAAAGCGGCCACCGTTTGAGTACTGAGCCGCGGATTGGGCCCGACCACACCGTTGTCCAGCGCCTGCAGGTACACGAGCGTCTGTTCATCACCGTAAGGCAGTGGGCGCAACAACAGCGCATGCACCAGGCTGAACACTGCGGTGGTCGCGCCGATGCCCAGGGCAAACGTGAGCAGAACAACCGCAGTCACGGTCGGTGTGCGCGCAAGCGTGCGCAAAGCTATGCGGAGATCGGATCCGAGCTCCTCGAGCCAGATCAGCAAACGAATGCGTCGGTCCGCCGCGATATCCTCGCCACGACCGTACCGCTCCGCCCCGGCGACATCACCAAACTCCTCGAGCGCGCGCCCGCGCGCTTCCTCGGGATTCATGCCTCGTGTGACCAGCTCTGCTGCGCGCTCGTCGATCCAGCCTTCGATCTCCGCGCGATTGTCGGCCGCGATTTCCTGCCGGGTCCTGGTGGGGAAAATTGGCTCACGCATGGGTATCCCTTACTGCCAGCACGCGCGTGACCGCCGCAGCATAGCGCTTCCACCCTTCGGCTTCCGTGGCCAGCTGGGCCCGCCCTTCCGCCGTGAGATCGTAGATCCGAACGCGCCGCTTCGTATCCGATGTGCCCCACTTCGATCGAATCAATCGCTTGCGCTCGAGACGATGCAGCCCCTGGTACAATGCGGCGCCTTCTACGACCAGCTCGCCGCCGCTGCACTCGGCCAGAAACTGCGCAATCGCATAGCCGTGCATCGGCTTCCAGGCCAGCGTCTTGAGGATGAGCATGTCCACCGTGCCCTGCAGCCGTTCGGAAGCCGTTGCCATGGCCACCACTCACGTGTTGATAGCTCACCACATGATATATACAGGCCCGGCATTCAGCAAGGTGCCCGACATCACAACGTACGCAGCGATCGGCGCCGCACTCGGGGGTGACTTGCCTGCTGCTCGGCGGGCACAGTGGATGAATGAAGCACACTGACCGGATCGTGAGTCTCAGCGCCATGGCGGTAGGCATTGGCCTTACCTCATGATCACGGTCAACTCGAACCAGAATGGCGTTGACATCACTCTGTCCAACCCGGGATCGGTCCGACGCTGATCGAAGACGAGCGCGTGCGCTACCAGGGCCGCGAGACGGAGGGCGACCCCCACGACTACTACGAGCAATGGCTGGGATTGACGATCAACCGGAGCGGGAAGCAGTGCTTTGTGCCCATCTCCGAGCTGATCCGAACGCTGAATCAGCAGCTGCAGGGGGTGGGCGAGCTACTTCAGCTATGTTTTCACGCGCTGGGCATACCGTGAACTGAACGCCTACGCAATCACGCGCGTATCGATTCACTTGCAACGTCGGAGTCATCGTGCCTGCCGACCACCGGCCGGCATGACCTAATCAGTTTGTTACCCGTCGTCTGGGTCTCAAGCTGCTGTAGATCGCGCACAACTCTCCGATAGCTTTCGCGGTGAACCCTGCGGGAAAGCTGGATGCGGGAAATCTGCACGTCCGGTTTGTTGAGGGGGACCAGCAGCGATGCTGGTCCCTACTCTACCGGCGAGGGTCTTTCTCCGCGTCTCCGCGGTGAACCGCCCGCATAGCGCAAGCTCCTCTCACGGATTGAACCAGTAGCTCAACTTCATGAGGAACACGTTCTCCGGCTTGGCCGCGAACATTCCGGACAATTCCCGGTTGAACCTGAACGTACCGATTTCCGCCTGGTCGGAACGCCGCTGCTGCCAGACCAGAAAGAGCGTGGAACCCGGTCGCCATTCCCAACGCAACACCGCATTGCCGCGCAGCGAGCGTGTGTTGAAATCGCGGTCTCTCACAAAGAACGAGCTGGCCGGTCCAGCCCCATCGGCGTCCACCGTGTACCCGTCCTCGTTGGCTACGATGGTCCCAACATCCTGGCCGTAACGGTCGAACTCGTATGCGCGCGGCCGCCGCAGCTGCATGGGTGCACCGTAATCGCCACTGGAAACGAACGGCTGGGCAAACAGGTCGAGCGAGATCTCGGGCGCGAAATTGACGCTGAGTCGCGTTTCCATCGATAGCGTTTTCTGACGTATGGACGAAAACAGGTATCGATGGCCGAAGGTCGCAAGGGCAAACGTGTCCGTGACAGAGCCGAGGTATTGTGCCGAGGACCGACTCGAGTTGAGGCTCGGGCCCAGGCTGATGCTCCAGCTCTCAGCTGGACGCAACGTGACATTGCCGCCCACTTGCCGGTGCCAGCCGCCGGACTCATTCCACGAGTAATTGCCACGCGAGCGCAGCGTCACGCGCCTGCGATTGTCGGAGTGGAACTCCCAGCCCACGTTGTAGCCGCCCGGATCGCGCGCGGATGGGCCGCCTCGGGTGAGTCGGTCGTCGTAGCCCGGTACGCTTCGAGTAAAGTTGATGTTGCCACCCCAATAACTCAGCAACTGGCCATTCAGATCTACGTTCACGCGGCCGCCCTGGAATTCGCGGCCGTAGTTCCACTCGCCATTCGGATTCGCGCTGATCCTGAAATCGCGGAACGTCTTGCCTGGCCGGTTCTGGACGTAGGTCAGGTTGCCACCCACGTTGACCCGGTCCACCGAAGTCTGGAAGCCGGCGTCATTGACTTCATACAACGGGCTGGTCGCACTCATGTTGATCTCGCCGCGCCAGTGCAATCCCGCGCGCTTGCCCACCTCGAACCGCGCGGCATATCCGTTCAACGACGTGAGCGACGAATCAACATCCACATAGTGAGCATCGGGCCGCTGAAAATAGCGCGACGATGCGAGTTGCGTGCGCAGCAGCGCTGCCTCGCTGCCTTGCACGTGACTGACCGCGAGTTGTCCGGTAGCGGACCACGAGCGGTTGAAGAACTCATGGGAGAAATCGAGGCCACCTACATAAGCTGAAGAGCGCAGCAGGTCTTCCAGCGCGCTCGTTTCCAACTTACGGTGCACGGCCGTGGCGATCAGGCCCACGTTGCTCTGGCCGCTGCGCAGATTCCGCTGGGCACGGCCGACCAGGAAATTGGTCAGAGGTTCGACCAATGCACGGCCACCCGTGCCATCGCTGCGCACGAAGGCCGCGTGCTCGCGGTCGCTCACGGCTTGCAGGAAGCCCAGGTTCCACCCACTCGCCGTGCGGCCCGACAGCTTGGCCGCGGCCAGAATCGTGCTGACGTCCGGACGATCCGAGTATTGCGTACCGCTCGGCATCGTGCCCTGAGGAGTTCGACCGATACGACGCGAGTAGAACAAACGCGCCTGATTTCCCCCGCCGCCGCCCGTGTCGCCGAATCGGAAAATGTCGGAACCCTCGACGAAGAAGGGCCGCCTCTCCATGAACGAGGTCTCGAACGCGGACAGGTTGACCACGGCAGGATCCTGCTCGACCTGACCGAAGTCGGGGTTGATCGTGCCATCCAGTGTGAGGCTGGAGGTCAAACGATACTTGAGATCCAGGCCTGCACCGATGGCGCGCTCCGCCTCGCGGCCGAACGGATTCGCTGGATCGACGTTGGCAAAGTCCGCGCGTGCTACGGTGTAGGGCAGCGCTTCCATGCGTTTGCCGGTTCGCAGGTTCTGCAAACCGCGCAGGTGACCGTACCGCGCAACTCCGCCGCGCTCGCTTTTGGGTGTGAATGAGAAAACCGAAACTTCCTGGTTGCGCACAGTCCGTCGGGAAACTTGAACGCCCCAGGTCTGCTCGGCCGCATCGGGGAAACGCAGCTGACTGAAGGGTATGCGCAGCTCAACCACCCACCCTTCGCCGTCCGTCTCCGTGGCAGCATCCCACACCGCGTCCCAACTGTCATCCGGCCGGCCCGTGTTGTTGGCCAGTTCATCCCGCTTCACACCGGCGGGGTTGATGCTGAACTGGTACGCGGTCAGATGATCGTGATGGCTGTCGATCATGATGTACAGCCAGTCAGACCCGTCGACAAAGGAATCGCGCCGGCCCAGCCGCCTGCGCACGTCGCCCTTCGAATCCCACATGCGCACTCCGATGTAGAGTGCCTCGTCATCATAGAGGAAGCGAGCTTCCGTCCGCTCGCTGGCGGGTTGCCCCTCCTGCGGCTCTGTCTGGGTGAATTCACTGGCCGGCGTGGCATCATTCCAGGCCGCCTCATCCAGACGCCCGTCGAGTTTGATGGCACTGTTCAAGCGCGACGCTGTCACGTTGGGAAGCGTACTGTGCGCGTCGCGTGATAACGAATCCGTGGGATTCGACTGGATGGATTGCGCGCTGAGGCCAGCCGGCAGGCCAGCACCGGCCAGCGTACAGATCAGGACGCCTGCAGCGCGCGCGGCGAGTCTTGGTTGCGCTTTTTTCAAAAAGATTCCGATTCTCGCAGAACGATTGGGCTGGGTTGCCTCGGTGCGCCGCCCGGCGGTAAGCCGACCAGGCGAACCCCCATGCAGCCCCGAGATTATGACCGTATCCGGTCGACGTGAGCAAAAAGACACTGGCCTGCGGGGTCTCGTTAGTCAGGACGGGGCCACGGGCAAGGAAGGGATAGGAAATCCAAAGGGATAGGAAATCCAAACGCCTTGTTCGGTCCGTTGGCGGAAGGTGGACCCGTTGGCGGGTGCGAACAGGAGCGGCGTGAATGAGGTCTGCCCTGGCGGTTCGGCTCGAGAGGATAGGGAGATGGTCGGCGTCGAAGCCGAGGTGGTGTGGGGCGGGCCGCGCGCGGGGGATAGAGACGGCGGGGTGGTGGGCAGAGCGAGGTAGGTGAGGATGCGTCGACGGGCTCGGCGGCGGTGAGGAAGGCGATGCGCATGTCGCCGCCGCAGTCGGGGCAGAGCCGACCACCGCCAGTCATGAGCATTCAACTCGGTCTACGCTCGAAGTTCGCCTGGCGGAAGCGATTCCGGTCGCGCTGTACTCCTGGCGCCCCGCCGACGGCGTCGTTCGGTGAGTGAGGTCCTGCTTCACGTCGCCGGCTCGAATTTCAATCTCCCACGCGCGCCTGGCATCGCGCCGCGTGAAGGGATGGTCGGTCGCGAATACAACAAATCGACCACCGAGAAAGCAGCCATGGTAGCTGCGCTGAAGGAGTCGTTCGCGTTTCTGCAGGGCCGCATAGCCGAACTGACGGCGGCCGATGCGGAAAAGAAGATCGCCTGGTGCGACGGCGAGACCACGTATGGCGGTGTTCCGTACTTCATGGCGCGCCATACCGCTGAGCACACAGGTCAACTCATTGCCTATGCAAGAATGAACCGGGTTGTGCCGCCCTGGAGCGAGGGCAACTAAACGTAGGCGGCCGGATGCAGGTCGTGGCCAGTCCTCAACGCGATGGTTACCTTGGCACTACATCCTGAGGAGGGGACGACGTGCGGCGCGATGCGTACATCCAGAATGACTCGGGCGGATTCAGCGTCGTCAGTGGTACCGCAGTCGACGCCATTGTAGAAGACAGCCGCAGCGACGATGAGCAGTTCGTGCGCAGTCGCAGGTGTTGCTGCTCTCACTGATCGGCGATGATTCGTTGCCCGTGCGCGTCGTGGTGGATGAGCCGCTGCATGAAGACGAAGAGCGCGAGTGGCTGGCGCGCATCCGCTGGCAGCTCGATGTGCCCGACGGTCGCATGCTGATCATGGGCGGCTTCGATCCGGACATTTTGCAATGGTGGCGTGACGACCACGGCCCGGATGATGATGGAAGGGGCGTAGCGGTCGCTCGCGTGTCACCGGGTCGCTGGGATCTCGACGTCTATACGTACGTCGGCTCGCTGAACGGCAACGCGCTGCTGCGGCAGATCGACGAACGGCGGGGCGCGTGGTTCCGGCGCGATCACGCCGGCACGCCGTTTCCGCTCTGGTTGGCGCACGCGCTCGACTATTCGGGCCAGGAAGACCCCGGCCACGAGGATGACTGGCGGCGCACCAAAGAAGCCTTCGCGGCGGGAAATCTGAGCATCGAGACCGAGACGCGCGGGTTCATTGGATTGCTCGTTCATCTGCACAAGCGCGCCGCACACGAACCGCCCGATCCCGAGCCGGACGGTGGCTGGTTCGATCCTGATGCCGGCGCGCGCACCCTGAGGCGCTGTCCGCTCGGCATTGTTGCCGACGTCGAAGATCCGGATCTGGTTTCCTTTGCGCAGCGCATCACGGGCACCGTGCCGGCGCGGCGCGAAGACCCCTTCATCAAAGGTTCTCGCGTCGACCTGGCTGTAACCTGGCCCATGCAGCCCGATCCGTTGCGTGATGGTCCGGTCCGCCTTGCACTGGAGCATGCGTGGCACGCGTGGGCCGTGGCCGCCCTGGGATCCGAGGGCGTACCGGCGGTGGAAGCGCGCGTGACGAATGCAGGGAATTGGCAGCCGGCCGAGAACGAGTGGTTGTTCATGGAGCGGTCCGCCAGCGATGTCGTGATCGCATCGCCCGAGAACTTCTCGGGCTGGGGCGCGTGGTACAACATGTCCGCGTTGAGCTATGCGCTGGCCGGTGTCCCAGACGGCGCAGCCATCGACTTGATGACTGACTTTGCCGAAATCGACGAGAACCAACCCCAGGACGGACGGCTCCGCCTGTCCGGCAAGCTGGCCGGTGGTGAGTGGCTGATCGATGATGCGAGTCCGGCCTTGAGCGCTGCGCAGTGGAATGATGCGCTGGCCTTCATTGCCGACCTGTTCCAGCACCAGCGCATTCATGCGCACACGGATGCGGAGCGCCAGGCACTCGAGGTTTCCTATCAGCAATGGTCGGATATTTTGGGCGAGGACATCGTCGAACGTGACGAAAGTGGCGCTCACCTCAACAACTCGGATGTGCGCTCGCTCGTACTCATCGCGCAGGCGGTGTTCCGCGCGCGCTTCGTGCAGTACTGGCCGCCCGCCGCCGAATTCGAGTTCTGAGTGCGTAGAGGCGCGGGAGGAACAAATGGGCAGGACCCGTACACCGGTGCATGCGCTTGTACCCGCGACTTTGCCGGAAGAGATCCTCCCGGTGTACGCAGGCACGCCCATCGAGAAACTTCTGCGCTACCACAATCTTGGTGAGCCGCTCCCGCACACTTACGGCAGTCCGGCATTGCTCATTGCCATGTGCATGGATCATCGAAAAGACCTGACCATTCCCAACGAATTTGCGTATGTGCTGCGCGCGGCGGGCGCCAACCTGCGGGACAGCACATTTGAAGTCTCGTATGCCGTCGCCGTGGGCGGCGTTTCCACCATTGCCGTCATCGGCCACACGGATTGTGGCATGGTCCAGGTCACGCGCAAACGTGCTTCCTTCGTGCAGGGATTGGTCGAGCGCGCGGGGTGGGATGCCGAAGCTGCCGGGCGGCACTTCGATCGCTTCGCGCACCGTCACGAGATCGGTGATGCGGTTGAGTTCACGGTAAACGAGGCAAAGCGGCTCCGGCGCCAACATTCCCGGCTTCTCGTTGCGCCCTTGTTATACTCCATCGATGATCATCGGCTGGCGCAGATCGTGGTGGAATAGCCGGATTGGTCGGGGGTCGCTGCAGGCGATGACGTCATTGTCATCACCTGGCTTCACCGCGCGGATCGCGCTGTACTGGAAACGCATCCGCGCAGCGATCCCGACCACCCACTCACCGGCGTGTTTGCCACACGGTCACCCGGACCGGTCGAACCCTCTTCTTCCGTCGTTGACATGATCCTGGTCATGAGCCAACTCCGCGCGAAGAAGTCCAGACTCTTCCTGGTAGCCACTGTCCTTCTGCTGGCGATTGGGAAACATGTTTCCGGTCAGGGTGATGCGCGCCAGAGTGGCAATGTTACGATCGCCGGTCGTGTGATCGAGGAAAGGTCCGGCTCTCCGGTGACCGGGCGCTGAATGTGCGATTGGTGGGTGCGGATGGTCAGGAGCGAGGGTATGCCGTGACCGATCGCACCGGCTCGTTGCGGCTGAGCAGTCCGATGGCCGGCCGTTATGCGCTCTGCGTGCGCCACGTTGCGTTTGCTGCCTGCCAGTCGGATCCGCTCCAACTCCAACCGGGCCGCACGTTGGAGGTCGCGGTCCGGCTGGGTCGCGAAGCAATTCCGCTCGAGCCGCTGGTCGTGACTGCGCGGGGCGCCAGTGCGTCCCGCCTGGCCGGCTTTCGCGAGCGGCGCTCTACGGAAACGTTCGGGAAATTCGTTTCGCGCGAGGAGATCGACCGGCGACCCGCGGCCGAGGTCAGCGACTTCTTCCGCTCCATGCCGGGCGTGTTCGTAGTGCCCGTGAAACGCAACGGCAGTCGGATGGCATGAACACGTCCATGGTGATGATGCGCGGCCCGGTGTGCCCGCCGAGTTTCAGACCAGGAACAACTGCGGCACCATCCTGCTCTGGACCCGTGAAGCGAGCGGAGTCGGCAAACGCGGCTGGGTACGCTGGGCGGCGGGACTCACGTGCCTGGGCGCGATCGTGTTCCTATTGCTGCAGTAGGTTAGACACCCTCGACTACATCTCGCTCAGAATGGGATGGGGGGAAAAGGCGATAATGTTTCCCCGCACAATGAACCTGATTACTCCGCACGTAACGCTGTGAGCGGATCGACAATGGATGCGCGCCGTGCCGGGATCCAGGTGGCCACGGTTGCCACGCCGACCACAACGGCCGCGACCAGAACGGCCAGCACCGTCAGGCCGGCCTCTGCATCATTGCCGCTCGCCACCACGACAATGCGTTGCACCAGGATGCTGAGTCCCAGGCCGATCAGCAGTCCAATACCGCTGAGTCGCAGTCCGCGCATGAAAAACATGCTGACCACTTGCTGTGAATCGGCACCCAGTGCCGTGCGGATGCCGATCTCGCGCGTGCGTTGTCCGACCGCAAAGGAAACCACCGCATAGAGCCCAATGGCACAGAGAAACAACGCCACCATACCCACTATGGCGGCGCCCCCGATCATACGAGTCACCAATGTCCGTTGTTGTGCGTCAAGCGCGGCCAGCGTTGTGACGCGCGTAACCGGCAGAGCAGGGGCTTCGGCATGGGCGACCGACCGAATCAGGGGAATAATAGGGTCGGCGCGTCCCTGCGTTCTCACCAGGAGACTGCCCGTTCTGCTCACACGCGGCACAAAGGCGTGTTGCTCATCGTCGCCGCTCAGGCCGGCCCTGGTTTCATCGACCACGCCCACAATGACAAATGCGGTTGCGCCGCCATCGGCATGGACCAGGCGCCGTCCAATCGGATCGGTCGAGCCCCAGAGTCGTCGTGCCAGGTCGCCGCGTACTACGAGGGCCTGACTGTCGTTCAGGTCAGACTCAGTGAAGCCGCGTCCGCGCACCAACGGAAACCCCATGAGCTCGAAGTAGCCGGGAGGCGCGGCTCGCGCGCTGACCAAGAACGCATCAGCGTCTTCCAAACCACCCACGCGATCGGAGGGATGCAAGGCCACGCGGACGTAATTGTCCTGAGCGTGTTGCGCAACCACGGCCACCACACCGGGCAGCGCTGCAATGCGCGTCTGCAATCGGCGCAGGATGTCCTCACGCATCTGATCCTGGACGCCGTAACGAGGATTGGTGTTGAAGCTGACCTGCAGTATGCGGTCATTGTAGAGCGGAGCTGGCTGGCGCTGCAGATCTTTCAGCTGCTCCAGTATCAGCGCGCCCTGACCCAGCAGCAGCGGCTGGGTCAGCGCGATCTGCGCCACGACCAGTCCCGATTGCAACCGCGACCGGGTAGCAACCACAGCGGCTGCCGACTCCTTCAAGACCTCGGACACGGCAAGTCGCGTGGCATGCAGGGCAGGCGAGGCACCGAACACGATACCGGTGACAATGGCGAGTCCGAATGTGAACAGGACCGCAGGCCAGGGCAGGACCATCTGCACATCCGGCACGCGCGCGCCGAACACTCTCAGCAAAATCAGGATGATGACCAGACCGAACACAGCCGCAGCCAGCGCGAGCAAAACACTCTCCGTAATGAGCTGCCGAACAACGCGGCGCCGCGCGGCGCCCAGCGAAAGACGGACTGCAATCTCGCGCCGCCGCGCTACCGCCAGTCCCACCAGCAACGTGCTCACGTTGGTGCAGCAAATGAGGAGAATCAGCAACGGGATGAGCATAGACGACATCCTGCCCATCGTGTCCGGCTGCCGGCCCGAGGGAGGGAAGTAGTTGTTGGCCAGCAGGGTCACGACATCGGTGGACGGCGAGTGTGCGCGCGCGCGCAGGGTCTGCTGCGCTGAACGGGCGGCAATGGCTTGCACCACCGGCATGGTTTGCAAAGGCTCGATGCCAGGACGCAAACGCGCCGCCAAACCAAAAAGCGCCGAGTCTCGACTGCTCAACAACGAGACATTGGTACGCTGTACCAGGGCGCGCGTGCTGAGCGGCACCCACACGCGCACCTGTGAACCTCCCGGGCGCGTCCCGGCAAATCGGCGCGGCGCCACCCCCACGATAGTGAACGCGACATCGTTCACCTTGATCGTTTTGCCCAACACGTCCGGCGCACCACCCATGTGGCGATCCCAAACGGCATGACTGATCACCGCAACCAGCTGCGGGTCTGCATCGTTGTCAACTGAAGTGGCGGGCAGGCCGGCGCCCATGACCAGGTGTACGCCCAGCACCGCGAAGTAGCTGCCGCTCACGTACGTGGCCGCGCCGCTGTGTAGGCCTTCCGCACCACTGCTCACGTTCAGGACTACGTCCGATGACGTCCAGGCCGTCACCGCACTGAACAGGCTCCGCTGCGCTTCATACTCGCGGTATTCCGGATACGAGAACTCACGACCCTGGGTCTGACCCGCACCATTCCGTTCCCCACCACGGATGCGAACCAGAGACTCGGCGCGCGCTATGCCGGGCGGCGTCATGTTCACGAACGAATAGATGGTCGCGAACAACGCACTGTTGAAGCCGATCCCCAGCGCCAGCAGCACGATCATGGTCAGCGTAGAAAACGGCGTGCGGCCAAAATGACGCACACCAAATCGCAGGTCGGCCACCATTGTTTCCAGCCAACGACCACCGCGCGCGTCGCGCGCCTGCTCCTGCAAATACGCCACGTTGCCGAATTCGCGACGCGCGCCATGGCGTGCAGCGTCCGCCGTCAGCCCGCGCGCCAACAGCCGCTCCGTTGACTGCGCCAGATGCAGCGCCATCTCTTCCTGCATCTCCCGCTCCAGCCGCCGCCGCAGTAACACCGTGCGCAGCGCCAGAAAAAAACGCCTTACCATGATCACCTCGCGGCCGCGCTCCCCATCAGGTCACACGAAGGATGGCTGCCAGAGCGCTCGAAAAACGCTCCCAGCTTTCCCGTTGATCGGCCAGATGCTTGCGCCCGGTACCCGTTACCGAATAAACCTTGGCCCGCCGCCCGTTGTCCGTCTTGGACCATGCCGCCCGGATCAGCCCGCGCTGCTCCAACCGGTACAACGCCGGATAGAGCGAGCCCGCATTCACGTTCAATACAGCGCGCGTCGTGGCTTGTATGCGCAGCGTCAGATCGTAGCCATTGGTCGGCTCCGCCTGCAGCAACTGCAGCACGATCAGGTCCAGCGTCCCCTGCAGCAGCGGTGTGTGAGCGGCCGGCATGTCCCTCCTTCTGTACTAGACGCCCTAGTGAAGAAGATGGGCGCCGTCCACTAGATTGTCAAGTGGGAAAGGGCCTACGTGTCCCACGTGCCGTGTGGCGCGTGTCCTGGTTACCAGCAGTTGAATGTGGGAGCGCCGTGGGATTCGACTGGTGCGCGGCTACCGTGAAGGCGATAGGCGCGCCCCGATTCGGGGATGACTCAGGTGGTGGAGCGCACGCGGATGTAGAGGCGCACGGAGTTGCTCAGCGACCCGGTAGGCGACATGAGCATCAAGTCCGTTCCTGCTTCGGGCTTGGAGCCGAAACTCACGGCCACACCCCATTGCGATTCCTGTTCGCCGGGAGCGCGGCTGAGGATGCGATCGCGCCAGGGTGGAGCACCGCCACCCCAGAACAGGAGCGCAGGCGCAATGGACCGTGTGAGGTGGTATTTGGCGCCCACATGGAGCGACACGCCGGAATACCGTTCAATGGGGAATATGATGGGCGAGGTTTCCTCGGTCTTTTCCCACAGCAAGGCACCATCCAGCGCAATTCGTCGTGTCCGGTAGCTGCCCATGGCGGCCACTTGAATGGACTGCGGGATGGCGTTGAGGACGTTGTCCGCACCGTCCGTGTTTTTGACGAACACGCCACCCGTTTCGATGGTATCGCTCTCGAAAGCGACTCCGAACACGGCCTCGAGCGAGGGTTGGAACGCGACGCCGATGCCGGCGTGGTAGCCGTATCCCTCGGGTGACACCGCGTTAAGGGGAGTGAACTTGGCGCCCACCTTCAAGCCATAGCCCAGGTTACCGCGCGTGTAATGCGGGAATGCTTCGGCTGACGAGCTAGCGCGGCGCTCGCGCACGTGCATGCCCTCGAGCAACGAGAAATCGAAGCCTACCTCGAAGCGCGACCGAATGCGCCAACTGCGACCGAGGCCGATGCGCATGCCAACGGCCAGGCTATCACGGCCGGTGCCAGCGGGCACATTGAAGTAGAGCAAGTCGAATTCACTGCGGCTCTGGCGCGCACCGGCCAAGGGCACGGCGGCGCGCGGCACGCCCGGGAACTCGGATGAGAACTGCGCTGCCACGGATTCGGTGCCGAGCGCTGCGCCAACGATCAGGGCAGAGCAAATGAGCTTCATGGTCAATTCTCTCTGGTAGTTGGAGGAGTTGCGCCCCAGGAAATCTCCACGATTTCGCGAACGCGGCCGACACTGATACTGCCGAGCACGTTGCCCGACAAATCGATGATGGTAATGACGTTGTTTCTTCTGCTGCCCGAGCTGCGCTGGTGATAGGCGATGCGCGTTCCGTCGGGTGAAACGGCGAACACCAGTTCCGTGTCGCGCACGGCGGGCACCAAATCGCGAGTGACCAGGCCGGTGGTCAGGTCCAGCAGCGTGAGGGTCTGTCCGGCCGCTTCGTCCAGCCGGGGTGCGCCGCGCGCAAACACGAGTGCCGTGGCTCCGCGCAAAAGGGCTGGCTTGCTTTCGCTGATGCGCACGTCGGGCATGGGCCTGGGCAGTGTATAAATCGCCTCGCCCGTGCCATCGACCATGCTGACCACGATATCGCCGTCCCCGGCACCCACGAGTCGCTCGAACGCGATTTTGGGAACGTCGGGCGCCGCATTGACGCGCCAGTCCGTGGCACTGTTGCTGGTGGCGCGCTGGAGGTCAGTGCCATCGGTACGAACGGACATGATCTCGTAGTTGCCCATTCGATTGCTCACGAAGACAACGCGACTGCCATCGTGGGTCCAGCGCGGTGAGTGCTCTTCATGGGAACGGATGCCCGACGCATCCGGCATCAGGCGACGCAGGTTGCCACCATCGGTGTCCATCACGTAGATACGCGGTGATCGTGATGCGACCCGGCCCGAGAACACGATTTGTCGGCCGTCCGGCGCAAGGGAAAGGCTGGTACCGCGCACGGAGTCGGGGCCAATGCGGTGGGTTTGGCGATCCTGCAGTGACACCGTGGCCAGCATGTCATTACCGCGTTCGTCTTTGGCGGCAATGAGCAGATCACCGAGCACAAAGAGCGTGGCCGTGTCCGCTTCCGTCGTGATGGCTGCGGAGATGGAGGCACGTCCAGCGCGATGACCGAGCGCAGTATTGCCCCGGATGGAAAGCGCGCCTGAGTCTGCCACTTGCCAGGTCACGCCGTCGGCCGGACCAAGCACAGCGCCCTTCCGGTCACGTCTCACCGCAGCCAGCGTCTGCGGTTGACCAATCAGCAAGGCACCGTAGGCACTGACGATATGGATGCTGGGCGGCAGTACCCGCACCATCCAGCGATGCGTGCGCCCACCAAACTGCGCGCGCACAATGGTACTGCCCGTACGTATGGCCGTGAACGTGCCGGGCGCGTCTCGTTTCAGAACGATCGTGTCCGGACCGATCAGCTCCGGCACCAGGTTGCGCACCAGTTGTCCGCTCGCGTAATGCAGAGTGGCGCGCGGACGCAGGCCTTGCCCAAACACCAGCTCGATCAGCGAATCCGCAGGCAGAAACGTGACGTCCGAAGGCTGGTCGTAGACACGAACGGAAAACGTGAGGTTTTGAGCGAAGCCAGATACGTATATGGCAGCCGATCCGGGCGTAACCGGATGAACCACGCCGCCTGAGTCCACCGTAACCACGTCCGCGTTGCTGGTCGACCAGGTCAAATGCCTGGCCGGTACGCGCTCGTGAGGGGGAGCCGCTAGTCGAATGGCTACCGTGTCATCCGTCCCCACCAATAACTGAACCGAATCCGCCGCCGCCCAGGGCTGCGCGTATTTGGTCAAATCCTCATCGTCTTCATAGACCAGCGGGTATACCGCCTCGAACGGTTGACCGGCGTATCCACGCACTTGAATCGTAAACGTGCGCTGCGGCACCGTGAGCGGAAGAAAAGTCACAAACCGCGCACTCGTGCCGTCACCAGAACGCTGCAGCTCCACACGCGCGTTGCCGACCAGGATCTCGAATATCCCCGCCGGATGGTACGCGTCGCCTTGTATCCTGATGCGCTGGTTCAGCTGCACCTGCAGCGCCGGCGGAGAGGACGAACCCGGGCTCATCAAAACCGCCCATTCGCTGGGCGATTCCAAAAACACCCACGGTGGCGAAGAAACCTGGCCGCTCACCGCGCCAGGCCGCGCTGCAGCACCTGCCAACAACAAAGAAATCGTCAAGCCGCTTCGTTTCCTTCCCCAAACAACGCTCATATTGATTTCATTGCTCATATTTGCTGTTCCACACCTACGTTTACTCCGGGTGGCTTCCGTGAACCAGGGCAGTTCCGCCCATATCAGTGCCGGTGTCTGAGCCTCTGCTGTTGCGCGCGCGCCACAACTCCGTTGTCGGCGCCGTCTCGTTGCTAAGTGCTGCAAGGAGGGCGGCGCACTGTGCTCGGCCCCTGTATTCAGCGGGTAGTCGAGAGTGGACGTGTAGCAAGGCAGTCTGGCCGATCTAATGCGGAGCCTGCATTGTATGCCTGACGTGCCTCGGGGCGGTGGCAGGTTGCAGCGGCTCGAGGTAACGTGTGATGCTGCCACCCGAGATCCTGCGAGCCACGAGTGCCGACCCTGTTCGAGCGTGTGCGATCATCACTCGCTGACCGTTACACAGTCGAGCACGAGTTGGGTGCTGGCAGCATGGCGGTGGTTTTTCTTGCCTCGGATCTCAAACATCGTCGTTCCGTCGCCCTTAAGGTGTTGCGACCGGAGATTGCGGGCGCGGCGGGTGCCGATCGTTTTTTGCGTGAGATTGAGCTGGCTGCGCAGTTAACGCATCCTCACATTCTGCCTCTGCACGATTCGGGAAGCATCGACGGACTTCTCTACTATGTGATGCCGCACGTGGAAGGCGAGTCGCTGCGTCAGCGGATGCGGCGCGAGCCGCGCATGTCGAGAGAGGAAGCGCTGCGCATTGCAGGCGAGGTGGCGTCCGCACTCGATTATGCACACCGGCGCGGCGTCGTGCATCGTGACATAAAGCCCGAGAACATCCTGTTGCACGAAGGCGCCGCGCTGGTTGCCGATTTTGGCATTGGCAAGGCGGTAAGTGGCAACCTGAACATTGACCTGACGGCAACCGGGATTGTCATTGGTACGCCCGCGTATATGAGCCCGGAGCAGGCCGTGGGCGAAACGGCCATTGATGGGCGCAGTGATCAGTACTCGTTGGGATGTGTTGTTTACGAGATGTTGGCGGGCAAGCCGCCGTTTATTGCTGCAACGGCGCCCGCTACGATTGCGTTGCGCATCACCTCGAGCGCGCCGCGGCTGGACGCGGTGACTTTGGATGTACCCGAGTCGGTTGCCGATGCGGTGGCCACGGCGCTGGCGCGCGAGTCGAGCGATCGATTCGCCACGACGGCCGAATTTGCGCGGGCTCTGGAAACTTCAGAACCGGCTGGCTACGGCGTTTCCAAAACCGCAACCGGTGTCAATGGGAGGCTGGCAGCTGCGGCTCCTCAGAAACGCAGCCGCGCCCGGGCGGTTGCGGCCCTTGCGACCGTGCTGGTGGTTGGGTCGTTGAGCGCACTCATCGACCTGCGTCCGGATGAACCGCCGCCGAATCCTCTAACAAAGAGCTCGGATACGACGAGCGTTGACAGTGCGGGTCCGCCCAGGCCGGCGAACGAACGTCCCGCGCCCAGGCGGGGCGGCGGTGCAGGGCGAGCCGGGCAGCCAGCGCTGGGGCCAGCTGGTGCCGATCCCGTTTCGGAAGCGGCCAAAGCCGATAGTCAAATGATTGCTGCCGTGGATGCGGTATTTCGCGTAATGGCCGCGCGCGATACCGTGGCGCTGGCGGCAGCATCGAGCAGTTTCCTGCCAGGGGCCAAGAGCGCGCTGATCCGGTTCATGAAACGCGAGTATCAGAACATCACCTGGGGTCGTCAGGCGCGGCACCGTGCGCTCCCCGATGGTGCCAGCGCATTCGATCTGCTGATACGTTTCGAGATGCCGCCGCGGCAGGCCGCGGCACCGCCCGAGGTGCACCGCGTAATCTTCGATCGCAGCACGGGACCCTGGCGCATCCGGTCCCTGGAACGGATTCAATGAAGCGAGGCTCGGGATATGGCGATTCGTGTTGCAACCATGCCGCTGCTGCAGTTCCTTGCCAATGACCGTGAAATTGTCTCACTGCACAACCGCCGCCGACCCGCCGCGCTCCTGCTTTACCTGGCCGTGGAACGCTCGGCCACGCGTGACACGCTGCTTGGCCTTTTGTGGCCGGAACGTCGCGATGAGAAAGGTCGCCACACACTGAGTCAAACGCTGTACGAGCTGAAGCAGGAACTGGGAGAAGACTGCTTCGAGGCGCGCGGCGACTCACTGGTAGCTCGGCACGATCTGACGACGGACATAGCGCAGTTCGAACGTGCCATCGAAACGGAACGATTTGGCGAAGCGCTGGCATCCTACCAGGGCGGTTTCCTGCATGGTGTGCATCTGGCGCCCACCAGCGGATTCGAGAACTGGGTGGATGGCCGCCGCGCGCACGTGGCACGGCTGCACAGACGTGCACGGCGGGAAGCGTTGGCCGAACGCGTGCGCGCCCAGGACATCAGGGGAGCCGTGGAGCTGGCCACGCGCTGGGCCCAGCTCGAACCGCTCGATGATGAAGCGCATCAAAGGTTGATTGAACTTCTGGCCCAGACCGGACAGCGGGCGGAGGCCCTCAGGCACTTCACGTTCTTCGAAGAAGTCCTGCGCCGCGAAGAGCTCGAGCCGCTGCCCGAGTTGCTTCAGCTGGGCGCAGCGCTTCGCGCCGGTACGCTGCCCGTGGCGCCGGCCGCGGCCGAGAAACAGGAATTGGCTCGCGCGAAGAAAGCCGACCACCCGAACGAGGGGCTACCGGCTGACCTCGAGGTGGTCCGACTCATCGGCAAGGGAACAGTGGGTCGGGTGTACCTGGCGCGCGAGAAAAATCTGGGTCGTCTGGTGGCGGTGAAGGTCCTGGCGCCCGAGTCAAAGCTCGATTCGGTGTTGATCCGGAGATTCGAGCGTGAGGCGAAGGCGGCGGCCCGCATCCAGCACCCCAATGTTGCGCCCATCTTTCGAGTGGGTGTGCTTGAAGATGGAACGCCGTTCCTGGTCTCGCCTTACGTGGACGGCGGCTCGCTGGAAGACCGCCTGGCCGCGCAGGGTCCGCTGCCCATTGCTGATGCGCGACGGGCCATCAAACAGATCGCATCCGGACTCGCGGCGGCCCACAGGCTGGGCATTGTTCACCGGGATGTCAGGCCCGCCAATGTGCTTTACGATCGGCTAACCGGGAATGTCACGCTCACGGATTTCGGTACGGCGGCCTTGATCGAAGCGGCCGAACGGGATGACGTTGCGCTTACCCTTCCTGGCACGGTGCTGGGCTGGCCAGCCTATGCCAGTCCGGAGCAGCTGCAAGGCGAGGCGGTTACCGAACGATCCGACATCTACAGTCTGGGAGTGGTGGGGTTCGAGTTGGTCTCGGGTCGGCTGCCGTTTGAAGCCAGAACGGCGGTGGATCTGGTGCTGGCACACATGAAGGCGGAGCAACGCGTCCTGACGGATTTGCGGCCGGAAACGGATAAGGATCTGGCGGAACTGATCGGACGTTGTCTAAACAAGCGGCCCGAGCATCGGCCGTTTGCCATCGAGGTGGCTCAGGTAGCCGCGAATTCATAACCGGTGAAAGGGCGGCTTACATTGCCGTCCCCGTCACCGGTTACCGAATCGCCCAACTGCTGGGTCGAGCATGGCTGGTTGGACTCCTGCGGCTGTTCTTGACACGGCCCTACGGGCTGATGCCCGCGGCCCAGCAGAAACGCCAGGCATGCCGCCGCACCGATGGTTGCCAGTGCCAGAAGCCTGGCTCGGCC
>JBOHRF010000039.1:7700-26955 GCA_050732575.1 Longimicrobiales bacterium | reverse complement strand
ACTCCCGTTACGCCCGTCACGCCCGCTACTCCCGCTACTCCCGCTACTCCCGTTACTCCCGTTACTCCCGTTACGCCCGCTACTCCCGCTACGCCCGCTACTCCCGTTACGCCCGATACTCCCGTCGCGCCCGTTAAACGGACTCTGCCCGTTCTACTCATCCTGGCCGCCGCGTGCGGGACGGAAGCCGTAACGCCCGCGGGCCCGATCGTGCGTGATAGTGCGGGCATCACGATCGTGGAAAACCCGAATAGGTTCGCGCTCGACACGCTGTCGTGGCAGGCGGATACTTCCGCCATCTTGCGTATTGGTGTGCTCGAAGGTAATGGACCCGATGTTTTTGGTCGTATTGCCGGAGTAGCGCGCCTGTCTGACGGTCGCCTCGCGGTGGCCGATGCCACTGCGCACGAGATCCGATTCTTCGCGGCCGATGGCTCGTTCTTGTCGCGCGCGGGCCGGAAGGGCGCGGGACCGGGCGAGTACAAGTACTTCAGCGCCATGCTGAAGTTGCCCGGCGATTCACTACTGATCATCGATCACGAAGGCGGACGACTCACCGTGCTCTCGCCTCAGGGCGCTTACGTTCGCTCGTTCCGCTTTCAGTCCAAAACGGGGGAAACCCCGGTTTCCGATGCACCCAGCGTGCGCGGCGTGTTCGGCGACGGCACGTTCCTGGTTGGCCACTATCTCAACGCCTGCGGCGAGGCCCGAATGATGGGTGGCGTGTGTCAGGACAGCATGCGCTATACGCACGATACGCAGGCCGGTGAACGCCTGGCCGATTTCGGTGCGCACGCATACTACCGCCACGAGTTGATACGTCTGCCCAGCGGACGCAATTACGGCTTCACCGATCCGCACGCACAGGCGTTCTGGTCCTTGCACGGCGAGCGGTTCTTTGCGGCCGATGCAGCTCGCTTCGAGATTCGTGCGTTCGGACGGAACGGCAATTTGGAGCGCATCATTCGGCTGGCGTATGAACCCGTGCCCATGCCCGCATCTTGGCGCGATCCGCAACTACGCGCGGCCACCACGGAGTTGGAGCGACAGCGCAACGCGGACATCGCCGAGGCGTATACCCGGCGCACCTGGCCCGAACACCTGCCCGCGTTCAGCAGCTCTACGGTCGATCATTCCGGTAATCTCTGGGTGCGCGAATACGCGCCGCGCATCTCGAGTGTTGGGCCGCGCTGGCTGGTATTCGATACGACGGGCGCGTTGCGCTACGGCGTGCGCCTGCCCGCCCTCGAAATCGTGCCCATGTTCGTTTCCAGATGGGCCGGCGAGATTGGTGACGACTACGTGCTGGGCGTGGTACGCGACAGTGATGGCGTGGAATCGGTGTGGCTGGTCCCGCTGCTGAAGCGGGGACCATGACGGCCGGCGTCCTGACCTCGGTGCCTGCGCGGCGCGGTCACTTCCTGTTGGAATCCGGCTATCACACCGACCTCTGGTTCACACTGGACGCGCTGTTCGTCGATCACGACCAGATTGCGCCTCTGGTAACCGCCCTGGCCGAGCGGCTGCGTCCCTATTCCGTTTCGGCCGTGTGCGGACCGTTGCTGGGCGGCGCCTTCCTGGCTCAAGCGCTCGCCACTACGCTGCGCGTGGGTTTCTATTACACGGAACGTGTGGCCACACCGGCAGGCGGCGCACTCTTCAGCGCCGAATACAGGTTGGCGCCCGAGTTACATCGACGCGTGCACGGACAACGCGTGGCCGTGGTAGACGACATCATTGGGGCCGGCTCGTCCGTGCGCGCCACCTGCAGCGCGCTGTCCGCGGCCGGCGCGTCCACGGTAGTGGTGGCCGCGCTCGCCGTGCTCGGTGACACGGCCCTGAAACATTTCACGGCTCTGGGTGTGCCTGTTGAAATGCTGGCCTTTCACGAGTTTCCGCTCCACAAACCAACCGACTGTCCACTATGCCAACAGGGAGTACCGCTGGAATCGCCCTGATGGCGGCTGCGTGGTAGTCACGGATGAGGCGGGTAAATCGTTACCCATGTTACCTTCGTATGATGACAACGCGACAAAGCTTTCTGGCCATTGTGTTCGCGGTGTGCCTCGCCCAGGCCGCGTTTCTGGCCGCGGTGGTTGCCAATTTGAAAGGCGCCAATCGCCGCGCCACTACCATCCTGGCGCTGTTCATTCTTTGTTTCCTGCCCATGATCGGCGAGGAGTTCATCGAGGTTTCTCAACTGGTGGACCGGTTTCCTCACGTCATTGCCAGCTCCACTACGCTGGACTATGTGATTGCGCCGCTGCTGCTCTTCTACGCCTGGAGCTTGACGCAACGAGAGCGCCCGATCGTGCGCCGGGATTTGCTGCACTTCGTTCCCTTCACGGTGGCCGTGTTGCTGCTCGTTCCGTTCTATGCATCGAGCGGCGCAGACAAACTGATGGCGTTTGACAGCGGTCTGCCGGTCAGCCTGAGGATCGTGATTACGGGCAAGATTGTGATGGGCGCTGTGTATCTCACAGTCACCATCCGTCACTTGCGGCGTTTCGTGCGGCGGGCGAATCCGGCGGAAGCGCGCGATCCGAATGTGGTATGGCTGCTGCGCTCGATGTTGGGACTGGCGGGCCTGGCCGTTGTATCACTGGTGGTCGGCCTTCTGATGGCCGCGGGAATTCCCGTACCCATCGACTCGGATGCGCTGGGCATATTCTTCATGGGCGGCTCCGTGTACCTGATCTCGTTCCTGCTGATCCGGCATCCTTTCACTACTGCAGATGGGCAAGCGGTAACGCTGGCGCAGTTGGTTGTGCCCAGACCGCGGCGGCCGAAATACCAGACCTCGCCGCTCAACGCTGTGCAGAAACAGCAATACCTCGATCAGCTCGTGCGTCATATGGCCAGCGAAAAGCCATTCCTGGACATGCAGCTCAGCCTGGAAAGGCTGGCGCACGCGCTCGCTATGCGACCCGAGTATCTGTCGCAGGTCATCAACGAGCGCCTGGAGATGAATTTTTACGAATTCGTCAACGAGCATCGCGTGCGCGAAGCGCAGGCGCGCATCGTCCAGGCCGCGCAGTCGCAAAAAACGTTGCTCGCCATTGCCCATGAATCGGGCTTCAACAGCAAAGCCTCGTTCAATCGCGCGTTCAAACGCGTGACCGGCCAGACACCCAGCGACTATGCGAAGTCTCATTCTATCGAGTGAGACGACGTAACCCCTTCCCGGTCGCTTTGTTGGGGTGACGTGCTGGCGCAGCGCGCCAGGAGTGTTGTCACCCAACCGAAGAGGGTTCACATGTTCCATTCCCATCGACGCGGCGCCATTGCGGCCGCCGCCCTGATTACGGGCGCTGCTTGTACCATGTCTGGCTGTCGCGATTCAGCCGAACCCCAGGACCCGAATTTGATCTTCGTCCGTAATGGTGCCGTAAGGTTGGCGGGCACGCTCGATCTGCCGACCACACCCGGCCCGTATCCCGTGATGGTGTTCGTGCCCGGCTCGGGCCGTACCACACGCGAGGCGGATCGGCCCGCCGTAGACATCGCGCTGCCCCAGGGCATCGCCGTCTTCCGCTACGACAAGCGCGGACTCGGCCAATCCACGGGCACATTCGAGGAAGTGTCGACCGCGAACAGCGAGCGCGTCCTGGCCGATCGGGCCAGCGATGTGCGCGCCATCGTGGACTACCTGGCGACACATCCGCGCATTCGCGCCAATCAGATCTTTCTGTGGGGCACGAGTCAGGGCGCCTGGGTGGCACCCCTGGTAGCGGCACAGACAACCAGGGTTGCCTTCATTATCTGCGTGAGCGGCGGCGGCAGTCCGGTGGGCACCGTCATCGAATACGGCCGACTGGGCCAGGACGCAGCGCTCTCCATTGATGAACTGACACGGCGGGTAACGACTTTTGCCGGTCCCTTCGGCTACGATCCGCGCTCGACGCTGGCAGCGCTGCGCCTGCCCGTCCTGTGGATCTACGGCGGCCAGGACCGGTTCACACCCAGCCAACTCGACATCCCGCGCATCCAACAGCTGCAAAACAGCAATTTCACGGTCAAGCTGTATCCGCGCATGACGCACGACATGGTGGAACTGGAAACGGGCACGTTCCCGGCAACGTTGTTCCCTGACGTATTCGAGTGGGCCGGTCCGAGGCTCGGGCTGCAGCGCTAGCTGCCGGTGCGCAGCCCGGCAAAACAGATGATCTCACGCAACGATGTCTTGCCTGGACGACTTTTTAGACTCATCTATGTCTGCGTAATAACCAACAACGTATCTGCTTCTGCGATGCACGCGGTTGAAGCTCGAGGACCGCTGCAGTCTAGACCCCAACCTTCGGGGAGCACGCCGCTCGTCCGGCCGCGACCCCCGAAAAACACCCTTCTGGGGAGAGCGGAGGCACGTATGGACACTTCACGGTACATCCGGCTCGGTGGCTTGGCAGGTTTACTGTTCGCCGTAGTGTGGCTCGTTTGCGCTGTTGCCTACCTCACACAAGTGGGGGTTCCGGCTACGATGCCGACCCTGGCCGAGTCCGCCCAGCTCCTGCGCAGCCCGGCTTACGGGTACATCCTCACGGCCCGGTTCGTGGCGATCCTGTTCATCATTCCCTTTGCGCTGGCGGGGCGGGATTGTCTGGTTGGCCTGGCGCCAGGCCGAGCAAGGACGGGTGCAACGTTTCTCTTTCTCTACGCGACGCTCTGGTTCGTTTGGCACGCCACCATGGTTGCGTCATTGGGGGTTGCCAAAGTCGATCCCATCGATGAGCCGACGCTCAGCATTTTCCTGACGCTGGTCGGCACGCTGGCTTCTGCCATGTCCTGGGCGATTGCACTATTCGAGGCCGCGTGGGGCGCTGCGCTGGTCGGTCGAAAGGGACTCGAACAGGTTGCAGGAGCCTCGTTTTTGCTGGGTGCCGGCGCCGCTGTCATTATTCTGATCATGCCAGACTCCAGTCCCGGTCAACTGGAGCAAATCATGAGTCAGGTTTCAACGCTCTTCATGATTGTCGGCGTTGGCAGCCTCGGCCTGTCGATGTTTCGGGGCGCGTCGAGCCCGGTCAAAGGAGACGTCCCAGCCACGCAACGGCAAATGGCCTGAAGCGCGCCCCAGCGCGCGCAGCGACTTGAAGGCGCTGGGCGGCGCCACGTGTGCCGCCCGCGCCAGGTTGAACCGCTCACGCGCCGATCGTGTCGATGCGGACGCGCGTGCTGTTGCCGCCGTTGCTTTGTAGCTGCTCCAGCAAATTGCTCATGGTCTTGAGCAATAAGGCTGATCTTACGGGCTTGACCACGTGCGCATCGAAACCGGCTTCCTGGGCGCGCACGCGGTCGCGCTCCTGGCCGTAGCCGGTAACGGCGATGATGAGCGTGGCGGCGAGTCCGCCCGCGCGCAGCCGCCGGCACACCTCGTAGCCATCCATCTCGGGTAGCCCGATGTCGAGCAGGATCACATCGGGCTTTTGAGCCGTGGCCAGCTCGATGGCCCGGGGTCCGTTGTGCGCCACCACGACCGAATGTCCTTTGGCGCGCAGCAGCGTGGACAGGCTGTCCGCTCCATCCTGGTTGTCGTCCACGACCAGTACCTGCAGCCTCAGAACCGTTGAGCGGGGCATCGTATCGACAGTCTTGGACACCGCCTTTGCCGGCGCATCGGCCAGGCACTGGAGCCTGATGCTGAAATCGCTGCCCCGGTCCTCGCCTGCACTGCGCGCATCGACCTTGCCGCCGTGCAACTCGACGATGCTGCGTACCAGGGAAAGGCCGATGCCCAGGCCGCCCTGCGCGCGGTCCAGCGTGGCTTCTACCTGTGAGAACAACTCGAAAACGGTGGCCAGTTTTTCCGGCGCAATACCGACGCCCCAATCGCTGACCCGGATAATGGCATCGGCGCCAGCGCGTGTGACAATGACTTCAATGCGGCCGCCGTCATTCTGATATTTGGCGGCGTTGTTGAGCAGATTGGCCACCACCTGGGTAAGCCGCACCTGATCGCCCAGCACGACTACGGGCTGGTCTGGTGTCACGATGATGAGCTCGTGTTGTTTCATGTCGATGAGCGTACGGCTGATCTCGACCGCTCCGGCCACGACCAGGGCCAGGTCCACCGGCTCGAGTTGCAGCTTGATTTTGCCGCGCGAGATACGCGATACATCGAGCAAGTCGTCGACCAGCCGGGACAGTTGATCCACCTGCCGCTCGATCACGTCGCGGTACTGCTGCACTTCCGGTTCCGCTGCGCCTTTCAACTGCATGAGCTCGACCGCGCTGCGCAGTGGCGCCAGCGGATTGCGCAGCTCATGCGCCAACAGGGCCAGGAATTCATCCTTGCGGCGGTCCGCTTCGCGCAGCTTCTCCGCCAGCTCGATCTGGTCGTGCACGTCGGTGGTAATGCCAAACCAGTCGAGCGCCTCACCCGTATCCGATTTGCGCGGCACGGCGCGCGTCACGAACCAGCGGTAGACGCCGTCAAAGCGGCGAATCCGTGCTTCGATGTCGAAGGCTTCGGCTCGCTGCAGATAGTGCGTGCGTTGTGCGATCACGCGCTGGTAGTCGTCCGGGTGAAGGGCAAAGTCCGGCCAATCGGCCAGGCTGCCTTGCTTCAGGGGGCCCGTGTATTCGGTCCAGCGCCGGTTGGCGTACGTGATTTTCCCGTCCGGGGCCGCCGTCCAGACAATGGAGGGCACGGTTTCGGCCACAAAACGAAAACGTTCTTCGCTGGCGCGCAGCCGCATGGCTGCGTGTTCAAGCTCGAGCGTGCGCTCGGCCACGCGCTGCTCGAGCTGATGGTTCAGCTGCTCCCACTCCTGCCGTCGGCGATACAGTTCCACGAAAACCGCAACCTTGGCGCGCAGGATCTCGGGCACCACGGGTACCGACACGTAGTCGACTGCACCCGAAGCGTAGCCGCGCACGCGGTCCAGGTCCGTGAGGTGCACGGCCGAAACGAAGATGATGGCGGTTTTCTGGAACCGTGGATGCTCGCGAATGATGGAAGCCAGCTCGAACCCATCCAGCTCGGGCATGCTGACATCCATCAGAACGACGGTGACTTCGTTCTTGAGCAGTTTTTCGAGGGCTTCTTTGCCCGAGCTGGCCTTGATCAGGTTTTCGCCCAGCTCGCCCAGAATCGCCTCATAGCTCAGGAGCTTGGCTGGCTGATCGTCCACCAGCAGGATGTTGACCTTGTTTTTTGGGCTCATGGCATTCACACCGCTCAACGATGGAGCCACATGCGCATGGCGGAAAACAACTGCTCGGTGTCGACTGGCTTGGCCAGGTAATCGGATGCGCCCGCCTCCAGGCAGCGTTCGCGATCGCCTTTCATGGCCTTGGCCGTGAGCGCGATGATGGGCAACCTGCGGAACAGAGGATAGAGGCGGATGGCCTGCATGGTCTGATACCCGTCCATTTGTGGCATCATGATATCCATGAGTGCGATGGCCACGTCCGGCGTCTGTTCCAGCGTAGCAATGGCTTCATGACCGGTACCGGCCGTGAGTACGATCATGCCGCGCCGCTCGAGTACGCTGCTGAGCGCAAAAATGTTACGCACGTCATCGTCTACCACCAGAACCTTTTTGCCCACCAGGTGATCATCAGAGCGGTGCAGCCGTTCGAGCATCTGCTGCTTGTCGGGCGGCAGATCGGCTACCACGCGGTGCAGGAAGAGTGACGTTTCATCGAGCAGACGCTCGGGCGACTCGACGTCCTTGAGGACCACGCTGCGCGCCAGTGCGTGCAGCTGAGCATCCTCTTCGGGCGTCAGCTCCTTGCCCGTAAAGACAACCACCGGCAGATCAGCCAGCGATTCGTCGTCGCGGATGTACTCGAGCACATCAAATCCCGACAGGTCGGGCAGGCGCAGATCGAGCACCGCGCAATCGAACGATTGGCTGCGTAACGCGAACAGCGCCTGTTTGCCCGTGGTGGCAGTGGTGATTTCGACGTCGTCATGACCCAGCAGGGCCGCAATGCTCAGCTGCTCCGCGGCATTGTCTTCCACCAGCAGCAGCCGGCGGCAGTCCTGCGCCGCGAATTCCTTGATACGAGCGAGTGCGGCTTCCACATCTCCGGTCGAGGTGGGCTTGGCCAGGAAGGCGAACGCGCCGCGCGCCAGACCGTGCTGGCGGTCTTCGTCCAGTGTAACCAGCTGCACCGGAATGTGGCGCGTGCTCGAGTCCTGTTTGAGCTGATTGAGCACGGTCCAGCCCAGCATGTCGGGCAGGAACACGTCGAGTGAGATGGCCGTCGGGTGATACAGGCGCGCCAGGCTGAGCGCATCGGCGCCGCGTGTGGCGTGCAACACCTTGAACCCCTGATGGTGGGCCAGATTGGCCAGCACGCGCGCGTAGTGTGCGTCGTCTTCTACGATCAACAGGGTAGCGTCAGCGGGCTGGAGCTGGTCGCGATCGTCTGGAATCTGCTCGGCTTCACGGTCGGTCACGCGCACACTGGAATACGGCGATGCCGGACGGACGGACATGGGCGCGCGATCCGTCGGATTGGCGATGGGCGCCGACGGTCCCACGTACGTTTGCGGCAGGAACAGAGTGAATGTGCTGCCCAGACCAGGCGCACTGCGCAACTGGATTTCGCCGCCCAGTAGCTGCGCCAGCTCGCGACTGATGGCCAGGCCCAGACCGGTACCGCCGTATTTGCGTGACGTGCCGGCGTCCGCCTGCTGGAACGCACCGAAGATGATGCGCTGCTTCTCGAGTGGAATGCCAATACCGGTGTCGGCTACTTCAAAGGCCACCACGGCCGGAGCACGGCTCAGCACCGGATGCCCGGAGCTCCAGCCCGCGTAGGCCGGTGAGACCGACAGCCTCACGCCACCCTGCTCGGTGAACTTGAAGGCATTGGAGAGCAGATTCTTCAGCACCTGCTGCAACCGCTTCGAGTCCGTGACCAGCGGACCCAGATTGGGATCGACGTGCACATCGACCAGGAGATGTCGCGTTTCCGCCTCGTGGCGGAACGGACGGGCCACAGCTTCCACCAGGCTGCCCGGAATGACGTCTTCGGCCAGCACGGTCACCGTGCCGGATTCGATCTTCGAGAGGTCCAGGATGTCGGTGATGAGATTGAGCAGGTCGGTGCCGGCGCCGTGAATGGTGCGGGCAAACTCGATCTGCTTGGGCGTCAGATTGCGCTCCAGATTGTCACTCAGCTGCTGCCCCAATATAAGGATGCTGTTGAGCGGCGTGCGCAGCTCGTGCGACATGTTGGCCAGGAACTCCGACTTGTATTTCGAGGTGAGCGCCAGTTCCGCGGCTTTTTCTTCCAGGTCCCGGCGCGCCTGCTCGATTTCCGCGTTCTTGCGCTCCACTTCCGCGTTCTGCTCGGCCAGCTGCTGCGCTTTCTGCGCCAGCTGCTCGTTGGTCTGTTGCAACTCGCGCTGCTGCGTTTGCAGCTCCGCGGCCAGCTCCTGCGACTGCGTGAGCAACGCTTCCGTCTGCATGGTCGCTTCAATGCTGTTCAGCACGATGCCAATGCTGGCCGTCAGCTGTTCGAGAAATGCCTGGTGCGACGGTGTGAAGGCGCCCAGTGTGGCCAGCTCGATGACCGCTTTCACATGACCCTCGAACAATACGGGCAGCACGATCACGTTGCGCGGCACGGCGCGCAGCAGTGCGGAGCCGACCGGGATCGTGTCCGGGCCCAGGTCACTGAGCAGCATACGCCGTTTTTCCCGAGCGCACTGGCCCACCAGTCCCTGGCCCAGCTGCACCTGCCGCCGGTGTCCATCCTGCCCGTCATCGGCATAGGTCGAAACCAACTTGAGCGTGGGCTGGTCCGTGGTCGTCATTTGATAGATGACGCCCTGATGTGCACTCACCAGCGGAACCAGCTCTGAAAGCAGAATGCGACCGACCGTGCCCATGTCACGCTGTCCCTGCAGCATGCCCGTGAGGCGCGCCAGGTTGGTCTTGAGCCAGTCCTGCTCGTTGTTGTGGTCGGTCGTGAGGCGCAGGTTGTCGATCATCGTGTTGATGTTGTCTTTCAACTCCGCCACTTCACCGCGCGCCTGTACCTGGATCGAGCGTGTGAGGTCACCCTGCGTCACCGCCGTGGCCACTTCGGCAATCGCGCGCACCTGCGTGGTCAGGTTGGCGGCCAGCAGGTTCACATTGCCCGTGAGATCCTTCCACGTGCCGTCCACGCCCGGCACCTGCGCCTGCCCGCCCAGCTTGCCTTCCGTGCCCACCTCACGCGCCACACGCGTCACCTCGCCCGCAAACGCATTCAGCTGATCGACCATGGTGTTGATGGTGTCTTTCAGCTCGAGAATTTCGCCCTTCACATCAACCGTGATCTTGCGTGACAGATTGCCGCGCGCCACAGCCGTGGCCACTTCGGCAATGTTGCGGACCTGTGCCGTCAGGTTGCTGGCCATCGAGTTGACACTGTCCGTCAGGTCCTTCCACGTACCGGCCGCGCCGTGCACCTGCGCCTGCCCGCCCAGCGTGCCGTCCGTGCCCACCTCGCGCACCACGCGCGTGACCTCGGCGGCAAAGGCATTGAGCTGATCGACCATGGTGTTGATGGTGTTTTTCAGCTCGAGTACCTCGCCCTTCACGTCCACCGTGATCTTGCGGGAAAGGTCGCCGCGTGCCACCGCGGTCGTGACTTCGGCGATGTTGCGCACCTGCGTGGTCAGGTTGGCGGCCAGCAGGTTGACGTTGTCCGTGAGATCCTTCCAGGTGCCCGCTACACCCGGCACCAGCGCCTGGCCGCCCAGCCGGCCTTCGGTTCCGACCTCGCGCGCCACGCGCGTGACCTCGCTGGCAAACCCGTTCAGCTGGTCGACCATTGTGTTCAGGGTCTCTTTGAGCTGCAGGATCTCGCCGCTCACGTTGACCGTGATCTTCTTGGAGAGGTCGCCGCTCGCAATGGCGGTAGCCACTTCAGCAATGTTGCGAACCTGCGCAGTGAGGTTGCCGGCCATGAAGTTCACGCTGTCGGTCAGATCCTTCCATGTGCCGCCCACACCCGGGACCTGGGCCTGGCCGCCCAGTTTGCCTTCCGTGCCTACCTCACGGGCCACACGCGTTACTTCACCGGCAAACGCATTGAGCTGATCGACCATGGTGTTGATCGTGTTCTTCAGCTCGAGAATCTCGCCCTTCACGTCCACCGTGATCTTGCGCGAGAGGTCGCCGCGCGCAACCGCCGTGGTGACCTCCGCAATGTTGCGCACCTGTGTCGTGAGGTTGGCAGCCAGCAGGTTGACGTTGTCGGTGAGGTCCTTCCAGGTACCAGCCACGCCCGGCACGACTGCCTGACCGCCCAGCTTGCCTTCCGTGCCGACTTCGCGCGCCACGCGCGTCACTTCCGCCGCAAAACCGCGCAGCTGGTCGACCATCGTATTGATGGCCTCCTTCAACTGCAGGATCTCGCCGCGCACGTCCACCGTGATCTTGCGCGAGAGATCGCCGCTGGCCACGGCAATGGTGACTTCCGAAATGTTGCGCACTTGCGCCGTCAGATTGCTGGCCATCGAGTTGACGCTGTCCGTGAGATCCTTCCACACACCAATCACTCCCGGCACCTGCGCCTGACCACCCAGCTTGCCTTCGCTGCCCACCTCGCGCGCTACCCGCGTCACCTCCGAAGTGAACACGCCCAATTGCTGGATCATGGTGTTCACGATCGTGGCCGAACGCAGGAATTCGCCCTCCAATGGGCGGCCATCCACATCGAGACGAACGGTCTGCATCAGGTTGCCGCGCGCCACCGCTGAAATCGCCTGCGTAACTTCCGTGGTCGGCCGCAGCAGGTCGTCGATCAGATGGTTAACCGACGATTCCATTGCACCCCAGGCGCCCGTCGAACGATCAAACTTGGTCCGCTCCCGCGTCTTGCCTTCCTTGCCCACTACCTGACCGACCCGGCTCAACTCGTCCGCCATCTGCTGATTGGCCGTCACGATCGAATTGAACGTGTCCGCAACCTTGCCATCGATGCCCGTCCAGTCGGCCGGCAGACGAACCGTAAAGTCGCCCGCTTTCACCTGCTGCAGCGCGCGCAGCAGCTGCCGCACATCCAGCTCGCTCAAGACCGCGGCCGCCGTCGGATTCGCTGGATCGGACGGATGCAGCGCGTCCGAACCCTTCTTCGTGGAAGTGTTCGACATATTTCGCTCGCGTGAGAATCGCTAGTCTCGAGAAGGCGGGGCCGGTGCGGAGCTTCGGCCCCTGTGGAACTGTGTTATGAAAACGTAACCAGCGGCAGGACTGCGCGATGAGGGTTGCAATTACGAAACAAACGGCCACTTCGTCGCGCCCTCCCGCTTTACGGTCGCAGCTATGCGACCGCATGCACGGACCGTTGGCGACGTCACCGGGCGGCCTTGCCCGGCATAATAGTGGACGTGCTCAGAGCTTACCAGACCATGTTCGGGAGCGGGAGCGGGCATCGGGAGCGGGAGCGGGCATCGGGAGCGGGAGCGGGCATCGGGAGCGGGAGCGGGCATCGGGAGCGGGCATCGGGGAGCGTGGGCAAGGCATCAATGAGTAGAAAGGCGTCAGCGTCCTTCGATTTTCTTGATGAGATTGGTGAGCATGGCAACGATCCGATCACACAACGCGCGCGCCTTGGGGATCCATCGGTTGCGTGGCATATCGAGGGCAAGCACGCCCAACGCCATGTGACATTCATGCGCGGAGCCGAGCGCAATGCGATAGTGCTCCAGCTTCTTGCCCTTGCTGAAATGACCGTACCCTTCCGCCAGATTGAAGAGGATTGATGACGAGCCGCGGCGCAGGTGATCCACGTCCGATCCCGAACCTCTTGGCGCTTGCTTCCCGATCTTGCCCACCAACTTCCTCAACTCGAGTGCCGCCTTGTAGAGGTCCCATGTTTCATAGGCAAACAAACTATCCCCCTGGTTGGAGTACACAGCACCATGCACCTCCAATCGGGGCATCCCCATAGCATTCCCGGCCTTCGCAAAACGATGTTCCGCTCCCGATGCCCGCTCCCGATGCCCGCTCCCGATGCCCGCTCCCGATGCCCGCTCCCGAAACCCGCTCCCGATGCCCGCTCCCGAAACCCGCTCCCGATGCCTTGCCTGCCGCTCGCGAAGACAGCCAATTACGTCAACGCAAGCTCCCCGTTTGACCCTACAGCAACAAAGGTTCAAATGTCTCGACGCCTGGGACACATCGGCCTGCCGCTTGGTGCGGCTGTGTTGATCACGCTGATTACCGGCTGGACCGTCGATCGCACGTTCGGTGGAGCGGCGCCGCTGCGCTCAGCCCATTCGGCCATTGATACGACATTGCTCAAGTCGTATCGCTGGCGTTCGATCGGACCGGACCGTGGCGGTCGCTCCATTGCGGCGACCGGTGTGCGCGGCCGGCCCAAGGAAGCGTACTTCGGCGCAACCGGTGGCGGCCTGTGGAAGACGATGGATGGCGGCGACACCTGGGCGCCGGTCACGGACGGACAGATACGGAGCGCGTCAGTGGGCGCCGTGGCCGTGAGCGAAACGCGCCCGGACATCGTGTTCATTGGCATGGGCGAGACCTGCATCCGCGGCAACATCATGTCCGGCGATGGCATCTACAAGTCGATCGATGCGGGCAAGACCTGGACGCACAGTGGGTTGGCCGCCGCCGAGAACATTGCGAAGATCCGCATCCATCCAACCAATCCCGAGATCGTTTACGTTGCCGCATTCGGCAAACACGGCGCGCCCAATCCGGAGCGCGGCGTCTTCAAGAGCACGGACGGCGGGCGCACGTGGCGCAAGGTTCTGTTCCGCAACGACCGCACGGGTGCAGTCGACCTTTCCATCGATGTCACGAACCCGAACGTGATCTACGCATCGCTCTGGGAGGCGTACCGCATGGAATACAACATGTCGAGCGGGGGCCCGGGCTCGGGCCTCTTCAAGTCGACCGATGGCGGTGAGACCTGGCGCGAGCTCACGCGCAACCCGGGCCTGCCCGCGGGCGTGGTGGGGCGCATTGGCGTAGCCGTGAGCGGTGCCAATGCCAATCGCGTGTACGCACTGGTCGAGCATGAGAACGGCGGGCTGTTCCGCTCCGATGATGCGGGAGCCACCTGGACTGTGGTCAACCAGAACCGCGCCATTCGCCAGCGCGCGTTCTACTACACACACGTGTTTGCCGATCCCAAGAACGCGGACGTGGTGTACATGCAGAACGTGGCGCTGTTCCGCTCGGCCGATGGCGGCAAGACGACCAGCACGCTGGGTGGCACGCACGGCGATCATCATGACCTGTGGATCGATCCGGATGATCCCGCGCACATCGTCGATGGCAATGATGGCGGCGGTGCGGTCTCCACCAACACCGGCCAGTCCTGGAGCGCGCAGGATTTTCCCACCGCGCAGTGGTATCACGTAGTTACCACCAAACACATCCCGTATCACGTGTGCGGCGCGCAGCAGGACAATTCCACGTTGTGCGTGCCCAGCGACTTCAACATGCCCGCGCCCGGCGGCCGCGGCGGTGGTGGCGGCGGCGAGGGTGAAGGTGGCGGTGGTCGCGGCGGTCGCGGTGGTCGCGGTGGTCCACCACCGCTGCCCGCGGGTGTGGTCGCCGAGCCCACCCGCGGCGCCATGCTGGTCTCGTATCAAGCAGGGGGCGGTGAGCCCGGATACATCGCGCCCGATCCCAAGAATCCGGACGTGTTCTTTTCGGGCACCAACAACGGCGGCTTCATGGATCGCTTCGATCGGCGCACGGGGCATCGGCGCGAGGTGAATCCGTATCCCTGGCACTACTCGGGTGAGCCGGCCAGCCAGATTCCCGAACGCTGGCAATGGACCTATCCCATCATTTTCTCGCCCGTCGATCCGAATGTGTTGTACACGTCGTCGCAGCGGCTCTGGAAGACCACCAACGCCGGGCAGAGCTGGACGGCCATCTCGGGTGATCTCACGCGCCACGACCCGAGCACACTCGGCCCATCGGGCGGTCCTATCACGGGCGACATGAATGGCCCCGAGATTTACGCGGTCATTTTCTCGATCGGTCCTTCCAAGCGCGATGTCAACGTCATCTGGACGGGTTCGGACGACGGATTGGTGCACGTCACTCGCGATGGCGGCCAGAGCTGGACCAATGTGACGCCGCCTGATCTGCCGCAATTCGGGCGAGTGAGTCAGATCGATGCCTCGGCCTTCGACCTGGGCACAGCCTACGTATCCGTGCGCCGACCGCTGCTGGACGACAAGACGCCCTACATCTTTCGCACGCACGACTTCGGCCGCACCTGGACCAAGATCGTGAATGGACTGCGCGCCGATGACTGGGTGCACGCCGTGCGCGAAGATCACACCCGCCGCGGCTTGCTCTACGCCGCCACACAACACGGGGTCTACCTGTCGTACGACGATGGCGATTCCTGGGAATCCCTCTCGCTCAACCTGCCGGATGTGCCGGTCTCCGATCTCATCGTCGAAGCCAATGACCTGGTCATCGGCACGCACGGCCGCGGGTTCTATGTACTGGACAACATTGGGCCGCTGCGCCAGTACTCGCCGCAGGTAGTCGCCGCAACCGATGCCTGGCTGTTCGCGCCCCACACCGGAACCCGCAGCGCCAGCCCGGTTTCTCTCACATATTGGCTCAAGCGACCGGCCACGCGCATCGACCTGGATGTGCTCGACAACACGGGCGCTGTGATCCGCTCCTTCACATCGGACACCACCGTGAGCGCCGCTGGTTCGCCGCGTCCGTCCCTCACCGCAGGCATCAATCGTCTCGCCTGGGACCTGCGGTACAACGGCGCCGTAACGTTCCCCGGCATGATTCTCTGGGGGGCAACCACGGCCGGGCCTGCAGCTGCGCCCGGCAATTATACGGTACGTCTGAAAGTGGACGGCCGTGATCTCTCGCAGCCGGCGGTCGTGCAGCGCAATCCGCGCTTCACCGACATCACGGATGACGACCTGCGCGCACAGTTTGCGCTGGCCATCCAGATTCGCGACAAGGTGAGCGACGCCAACACGGCCGTCATCGAAGCCCGCCGGATCAAGAAGGAAGCCGACGAACGAATCGCCCGCAACTCCGACGCCCGGCTCAAGCAGGTGGGCACCACGCTCAACACCAACCTGAGTGACGTTGAAGATGACATCTACCAGGTGAAGAATCAGAGCGGCCAGGATCCGCTCAACTTCCCCATCAAGATCAACAATCGCCTGGCCAATCTGCTGCGCATCATCAACACTGCTGACGGCCCGCCCATTGCCAGCTTGCCCGTGCTGTTTGCCGAATACACCCGGCAGCTGGAGGTCCAGCAGGCGCGCATGCAGCAGGTCATTGCCAGAGACCTGGCTGCCTTCAATGCAGAATTGCGTCGGTTGGGTTTATCTCCCGTAGAACCACCGAACTGCCCGGCCGGTCGCAATTGCCCAACAGTGTTGTAGCGGCGCCCCAAGCAGAACGACACATACGGTAGTGGATCACAACGGATCCATTACCACAATTCCAGAGCAGGCCTATCACACGAGCACGAGGCTGCGCATGAGAATGATCAGCGTCGACCTTATTTCGTCCGTCCCGATACGTTTGTTTGCTGCCACCCTTCCGTTCCGACTGTCTCATCATTGTGGGCCTGTACGTTTGTTTATTCGTACCATGGTTTACTATCTCCTCCTGCCCAGCCACGACCCGCAAATGCTGCCACTGGCCCGCAGTGTTTAACTGGTTACGGACGTGGTAGAAATACGAGTTGTACGCGAGGCGCTGGGATGAGATTATCGGAGTCAACGGAGGTCGTGCGCATGTCTTCAGCGTCTGCAAGCGCGTGTCAACACTACCTGTGAACACGGAAGTACTGACCCCGGTTCGTGCGTGGGTCAAGCGGCTCCCAGGCGTGCAGACCATGCTGGCAACCAGATGGTGGCGCGCATTCCGTTATCGGCTGGTAGTGGCCACGGCTCGCCGCGCATCTACCGACTGCACGAACTTCCTGCGCGTACGCACCCAGTTCGAGGTGTTGGTCGACGCAGTGCTGACGCATCTGGCCCCAGCCGGCCTGACGCGCGATCTCGAGATCGTGGTGCTCGGCTGCTCGACCGGAGCCGAGCCCTACTCGATCGCCTCCGTTCTCACACGCTACCGGCCTGATCTCCGTTTCCATGTGCGTGCGGCCGATATCGATGCCGCGCTTATCGCGCGCGCTCGCCGGGCACGTTATCAATCGCACGAGGTGCTCGATTGTTGGGCCGTCGATGACGACTTCGTCATGCATACCTTCCAGCGCGAGGCCGACGCTTTCGTAGTGAAGCCCGAGATCGCGCGTCATGTGTCGTTTGAAGTGGCCGATCTGCTGGATCCCGGACTGGTCCAGCGATTTGGCCGCGCCGATGTCGTGTTTGCGCAAAACGTCCTGTTCCACTTCCCGAGGCGCCAGGCCAGGTTCGCGTTCCAACAACTCTGTGCGCTGCTACGTGGCCCGGGCGCGTTATTCATCGCTGGAATGGATCTCGACCTGCGCGTGCGCCTGACCCGCAAACACGGCTTGCTACCGCTCGAGCATCGCGTGCGCGAGATCCACGAAGACGCCCGTGTCCTGCGCGGCCGCTTCTGGCCCTGGTATTACTGGGGTCTCGAGGAATACCAGCCCAACCGGCGCGACCACGTGCACCGCTACGCCACGATCTTCCTCAAGCAGCCGTGAGCTCGCCCAATCGGAGTTAGCGGCCACTCATAGCCAGCCGCGTCGAGTTGCTGGAACCGCCTTGCCCTGGTCCCAATTCTCTTGTTGCTCGAGGTGGGCATGGGTTAGCCTGGGGCGGACCACCACGCCGTTCTCCCGCGGAGGCAAATTCTCAGGCCGCGCGGTGGATGCGGCCATGCCGCACCTGGCCAACAAACAGGTGTATTGAACATGCAGATTCGCGCGTATCGCGCCCCCCACGACTTTGCTGCCGTGCGCCGTTGCCAAATGGCATTGCAGGACTTCGAGCGCAGCCTCGATCCTCGGCTGCCATCGGGCGAGGATATAGTGGATGCCTACCTCGCGCTGCTCCTCGATCGCTGCGCTCGCTTTGCCGGAGCGTTGTTCGTGGCCGAGCTTGATGGTCGCGTGACCGGCTTTGTCAGCGTGTTGGGCGCCTATCGCTCGGACGACATCACCAATGATCCCACAACGCATGCCTATGTGGATGATCTCGTGGTACTGGACGAATACCGCAGTCGCGGGTTCGGGCGTGCGCTGTTGCAGCACGCTGAAGCCTATGCCATTGCATGCGGGCGCTCCTCCATTCGGCTGCGCGTGAAAAGCGGGAACCGGCATGCGCTCGAGTTTTACAACCGGGGCGGGTACCGCGATTTTGAGCATGAGTTGGAAAAGCGTCTTTGACTGATTGGTTGCCTCCTGAAGCGGTAATCGTGGAGCAGAAGAACCTCGAGCTGAGTACCGACCAGGTGACGTCTCAGCTGCGCGCACTGGGCATCGTGCCGGGCGATGTAGTGCTCGTGCACGCATCGTTTCGCGCCCTACGCCCGGTGGAGAATGGTGCGCGCGGCCTGATCGATGCCCTGCTACACGCGCTGGGTCTGCCAGGGACGCTGGTCATGCCATCCTGGTCGGACCAGGATAACACGCCGTTCGATCCCGCAGCGTCGGCAGCGGCCAAAGATCTGGGTGTAGTTGCCGATCTGTTCTGGCGCATGCCCGGTGTGCTACGCAGCGCGCACAGCTTTGCCTTTGCCGCGCGCGGACCGCAGGCAGGTCATATCACGAGCGATGCGCTGCCCATACCACCGCACATTCCGGAAAGTCCGGTGGGCCGCGTCCACGAGCTGGATGGTAAAGTGCTGTTACTTGGGGTTGATCACCGTGCGAATACCACGCTGCACCTGGCTGAGGTGTTCGCGGGTGTGCCCTACGGCGTGCCCAAGAACATCACGGTGTCGAGAGCGGGTCGGCCCATCCTGATTACCTACGCCGAGAATGACCACTGTTGTGAGCGTTTCGCGCTGGCCGATCACTGGCTGCGGGAACGCGGACTTCAGTCCGAGGGTTTGGTGGGCCATGCGCACGCTCGGCTCGCCCGCGCACGTCACATTGTGGACGTTGCGTTGCCCCGGCTGCGGCAAGATCCGTTGCTATTCCTACACGCACTCGGGTCCGGATGTGGTGAGTGCGATGATGCGCACCGCAGCATTGCTGGTTGGCAACAACCTGCCTGACCAACTGGCGATTGGCACCCTGCCAAAGCCCGTGCTCGCGCGCCATGTCCTGTAGTTTTTCCTTGTGTATGTGCGCGTGCGGCATAAGCTTCAATCCCCCATGAATCCAGTGCGTG
>JBOHRF010000039.1:575-7690 GCA_050732575.1 Longimicrobiales bacterium | reverse complement strand
AGCCGATTGGCCTCCGGCGGTCATAGCGGGCGCCTTTCAGACCGGTGTGCTTGGCATGCGCACGTTGATCCGGCGCGGTGTGAAAGCGGTGTGCTTTGACTGCGATGCGAAGCAGTCGGCGTTCCGTTCGAGCTGGGGCCGGGCCTACCTCTGTCCGAATCCCGACCTCGACCCTGACGCGTGGGTCACGTTTGCCCTCCAGCTGGCCAGTGAGCTGGAGCGCAAGCCGGTGCTCATTGCCAGTGCCGACTTATTTGTTTCTGCCATAGCCGCTCATGCCGATCGGCTGGATGAGCACTACTTGCTTTCACCGGGTGCGAAGCGGCAGGGCCAGCTGGCCAGCAAGGAAACGCAATATGCACTGGCCGCGCAGCATGGGATGCCCATGCCGCGCACCGAGTTTGTGCAATCATCGGAAGAGATTCAATCGTTTGCCGCGCACGCTCATTTTCCCTGTGTGCTGAAGCCCATTCATTTTCGCGAATGGCAGCTGCTGCCGAGCCACAATCGACTGGCCTTCACCAAGGTGGCGATTGCCAATAATCTGGAGGAATTGCTGGACAGCTGGCGTCTGGCCAGCGTAGTCAATCCCAACGTCATCTTGCAGGAGATCATCGAGGGTCCGGATCGAGCCAAGCGCGTCTATCTGTCCTGCTATGATCGTGATGGTCGGCGCGTAGCCAACGCCATGTTTCAAGAACTGCGCTGTTCCCCGTTGGGCTTCGGACCCGCCACGGTGACCCAGCCGGTGGTCGATGCGGAAACCGATGATATCTGCGATCGCTTTCTGCGTGCCATCAATTATTCGGGTATCTGCGAAATCGAGATGAAGCGCGACACCCGCGATGGCCGCGTAAAACTGATTGAAGCAAATCCGCGTCTCAGTGGTGGTGGCGATGCCGCACCATACGCGGGCGTGGACCTTTGTTGGCTCCACTATCTGGACCTGATCGGCAAGACCGTGACCCCCGTGGCGCCCCAGGCGAGAGACTTTCGGCACATCGTGCTGCGCGGTGACGTCAGCACCATCGCGGAGTACCGCCGGGCTGGCCTGATCACCTGGGGCGAGGTGATCCAGTCATACAAGCCGCCGCTGGCCTTCTTCGATTTCGATTTGCGCGACTGGCGTTATTCGTTCAAAACGGTCTTGATCATGGCGCGCGCCGCCGCTCGCGGTGTCCTCGACTGGGTGCGCGCTCGCCGCCGACCCGCCTGACTTCCGGGCCGCTGCCGGCCCTACGGCATCACCGGTCCACCGAAACCTCATCACCGGGCCCGCGAAATCTCATCACCGGTCCACCAAATCTCATCACCGGGCCCACGAAATCTCACTTCCGGTCCACCGAAACCTCATCACCGGGCCCACGAAATCTCGCTACCGGTCCACCGAAACTATAGCAAAGGGGATGGGGAGATTTGAACGAAGATGGAGGGGATAAATTTTCAATTCATTCATCCCCATCATCTCCGTTTTTTTTATCCCCCCATCCCCATTCAAGCGTGTCCCAGCACCGGTGACCAGAATCGTCGCCCAGCACCGGTGACCAGAATCGTCGCCCAGCACCGGCGACCAGAATCGTCGCCCGGCGCACGTCGGCTTCCAGGCCCGCGTTGGGGCCCGCGGCAAGATTTGTTGCGGAAGCCGCGCCACACGTGTCGGGGCGGACGGCGGGAATCTGGCCTGGGAAGGGGGATTGGAAGCGGGGTTCGAGGGCCGAGCCCGGAGAATCGGTTCGGCCTCGTGGATGAGGGCGAAATCCCGGTTCCCGCTCCCTCTGCCGCCCCCGGATCCGTTCCCGATGCCGCCCCCCTTGCCCCGGTCCCCACCAAAGCACTGTCGAACCCGTGCGACAGCCGCCCTTTGGCCGGGAGCTTGCACCGGGTCTGGCCCTGCACCAAGGCAGTTTTGCATTCAACGCAACGAATCAGCAGCAAGGGAAGAATACCTGCGGTTGGGATTGCCTGTGCGGGGGGAACTCGAACCGTCGCGGCCATGGCAGAAATCGTAGCTGTGATCCCGGCGCGCATGAATTCGTCGCGCTTCCCGGGCAAACCATTGGCACCACTGCTCGGTCGTTCCATGCTCGAGCACGTGGTCCGACGCACGGCCGCGTGTTCGCTGTTGAGCGAAGTCATCGTGGCCACTTGCGACCAGGAAATCGTGGACGTGGTCGAGGCGTTTGGCGGCCAGGCCACAATGACATCGGCCTTGCATGAACGCGCCAGCGACCGGGTTGCGGAAGCGGTCGCAGCCCGGTCCGGTGCCGACATTGTAGTCATGGTCCAGGGTGATGAACCCATGATCCGGCCCGAGATGATCAGCGCGGCAGTACAGCCGCTGCTGGACGAGCCGCAGGTGGTCTGCGTGAACCTGGTATCCATGCTTCACACGCTCGATGAAATACGGGACCCGAACACCATCAAAGTCGTCATGGACCGAAACGGTGATGCACTGTTCTTTTCGCGCCAGCCGATTCCCAGCCTGCGTGGACAGTCGTTCGTGCCGGGTTTGTGGCACAAGCAAGTGTGCGTCATTCCGTTCCGCCGAGAAACGCTCGAGCAGTTTGCCGCCTTGCCGCCCGCGCCGCTGGAGATGGCGGAATCGATCGACATGCTGCGCCTGCTGGAACACGGGATTGCCGTCCGGATGGTGCCGACCGACGTGGAAACGCACGCGGTGGATACTCCTCACGACCTGGAAACAGTCGCGTCCATGATGGCACTCGATCCATTCACGGAGAACTACCTTGCGCTCCGTTGAACGGCGCTGGAACGTCCTGGTGTCGGCACCGCGCGCGCTCCCGGTGATCGATCGCTACCAGAGTGAGCTGGAGCCACGCGGTTGCGCACTCAAGGTGCAGCCCGTAGTGGAACGCCTGGAAGAAGCAGAGCTACTGCCTCTGGTGGGTGATGTGGACGGCATCATTTGCGGTGATGATCGCATCACGGCGCGCGTGTTGGCTGCGGCGCCCCGACTGCGCGTAATAGCCAAATGGGGGACCGGCATCGATTCGATCGATGTGGCGGAAGCGGCGCGACGCGGAGTCGTGGTGCGCAACACACCCAACGCCTTCAGCGAGCCGGTGGCCGACACCGTTCTGGGTTACATCCTGATGTTCGCACGTCAGCTCGACCTGATGACCACGGACATGCGGGCCGGCCTGTGGCAGCGGCGCCAGCTCACGAGCCTGGGAGAGCGTACCCTGGGCATCATTGGCTTTGGCAGTTGTGGACGCGCGGTCGCGCGGCGGGCCGCTGCGTTTGGGATGCGCATTCTTGCCTACGATGTCCGTCCGCTGAGCGATGCTCCTGGCGAGCGTGGGCAGGTCACGCAGGTGCCGCTCGACACACTGCTGGCCGAGGCCGACTTCGTCACGCTCCATGCCGATCTCAATCCGGGCAGCCACCACTTGCTGGATGGGCCGCGTCTGCAGCTGCTGAAGCGCACGGCCTTCCTGGTGAATACGTCACGCGGAGCACTGATCGATGAAGCGGCGTTGGTCGAAGCCTTGCGCAACGGCCGGCCGGCCGGGGCTGCGCTCGATGTGTTTGAGGAGGAGCCGCTGCCGGCTGACAGTCCGCTGCGCGATTTTGCCAACGTCCAGCTGGCGCCACACAGCGCAAACAGCAGTCCCGCGGCAGCCGAGCGCGTACATGCGAACACGATACACAACATACTCCAGGTGCTGGGTACATCGTCCCTATGACTGAAGTGCGATCTCCGGAAACGAGCATCATCATCCGCGCTTTCAATGAAGAGCGCTGGCTGCCCGAGGTCTTGGCCGCGCTGGACCGGCAACATTACCGCGATTTCGAGGTCATCCTGGTCGACTCGGGGTCCATGGATCGTACGCGCGAAATTGCCGCGGCCAACGGTGCGCGGGTCCAGCGCTTGCGCTCCGAGGACTTCACCTTTGGACATTCGTTGAATGTGGGTATCGCCGCGGCGCGCGGCCGTCTCATCGCCATTCTATCTGCGCATGCCATTCCGGCTGATGAGCACTGGCTCGAGCAACTGGTTGCGCCGCTACGCAGTGCCGATACCGCCATGGTATTCGGAGGTCAGCGCGGCCACCCCATCTCGAAGTTTTCCGAGGCGCGCGATTTCGAGCGCATCTTCGGTCGTACGGCCAGGCGCATGCAGGCACCCGACTATTTTGCCAACAATGCTAATTCGGCTGTGCGCCGCGACTTGTGGACGCAACACGCGTTTGATGAAGGATTGCCCGGCCTGGAGGACATTGAGTGGGCCAAACACTGGATGGAAAAGGACCTGATCGTCCAGTACGTGCCCGCTGCGTGCATCATCCACGTGCACACCGAAACCTGGCCACAGGTCCGCCGGCGATATCATCGCGAGGCCATGGCCGGGCGCTGGGTTGGCCTCAAGCGCCTGCTCGATATTCCGGGTGAAGTCGCGCGCGAGCTGCGCTGGTTCACGCACGATTTGTGGCTGGCCGCCCAGGCAAGACGACTCACATCACTGGCCGGTGAAATCATCCGGTTCCGCTACGAGAAGACGTTGGGCACCGTGCGTGGCATCGTGGACAGCCGCGGCTTCACCAACCCTGCACGCCGGGCCGAACTCTTCTTCAACACCGGATTCCAGGCCGTTTCCATTCGCGGCCCCAACCAGGCCGTGCTCGATGTGCGGGCCGTGCCCAGTCTGAAGCCGGGTGAAATCCTGGTGCGCGTGGCGTACGTCGGCATTTGCGCAACTGATCTCGAGATCCTGGAGGGCTCGCTTGGCTACTACAAATCCGGTATGGCCAAGTATCCGATCGTACCCGGTCACGAGTTCTCTGGTACTGTGGTAACGGTAGGACCTCGGGTGAATGGCCTGGCCGAAGGTGACCGCGTGGTCGTGGAGTGCATCCAGGGCTGCGGCGAATGTCAGGCCTGCCAGCGCGACAGCGCGATCCGCTGCACGGAACGGCGGGAAGTGGGCGTGATCGGTCACGATGGCGCGTACGCAACGTATGTCGTAACGCGCGCGCGTTACGCGCATTGTATACCGGACTCGGTCACGCTCGCGCAAGCGGCATTGGCAGAGCCGCTGGCCGTGGTTCTGAAGGCGGTGCGCAGGCTGGGACCCGCGGACTCGGCTTCACCGCGCCGTTGTGCCGTCATTGGCGCGGGCACCATCGGTCATCTAACGGCCCGCGTGTTGGCCGTGCGCGGACACGAGGTCACGGTCTTCGACAAGGACCCAAACCGTTTGGCCTTGCTGAACGGATCCATCCGCACTTCGACATCGATGACCAGGCTGGATCAATTCGATTGGCTGGTAGAAGCAACCGGCGATCAGGCCGCGCTCACGGAAATCCTGCAGGAGTCCGCCACGGGCGCGACACTTCTATTGCTCGGACTGCCTTATGCCAATCAGAATTTCAGCTTCGAGTCGATCGTCGGGTTTGACCGAACCGTAGTCGGCTCAGTGGGCAGCACCGCCAAGGACTTCCAGGACGCCGTGGCCACACTGGCATCCATCGAAACCGGGCCGTTCTTGCAGGCCACGTTCCGTTTGGACGAATTCGAGCGGGCCTGGAGCGCGGTGCGCGCGCGCACCAATATCAAGGTCATGCTGCGCGTCGATGCATCGGCCACGTGACCGCTCTGCACGCACCGATCGGGACGTGAATCTCGACGTTTGAAGTTCCTCGTACAGTGGATTTTGCGACGACTCTCCATCCCTTTCGCAGGTGTGAATTGACCCGCCGCTAGCGAGGAGGATTCTCCATATGGATCGCCTGACCTGGTACCAACTCCTGTTGCTGGTGTGCGCTTATTGGGTAGTGCTGGTGGGCGGTTGGTACGTCTACACGACCCGGCCTGTGACCCAACGCCAGACGCGCGCGCGCAATCTCGTGTCCATCATCGAAGATTCGAGCTCGGCAACCGCAACCATGACCTTCAAGCACCAGATCAACCTGGTGCGTGTAGGCGCAGCGCTGCTTGGGCCTCCGTTCGTCCTGCTCGTCGCATGGTTGATCGCATAAGGCCTGGTCTGGGGGCCGGTTGTCAGCTGCGTGCGGGCAACACGGAGCTGCGCGAGCTGCAGGGCTTGATTGCGCTGCTCAGGATGCCGCCCGCGTAGCGGGCCCGTGCGAGAAGCCATATTCTCTCCGTATCGGGCCTATCACCGTCAGGAGACGACCATGGTATCTCGCCGCAGCTTCATCGGACACGCCGTTCTGGGCGCGGCTACCCTGCCCACACTGGCGCCCACCCGATCCGCCGCGTTGCGTGATGGTTGGCAGGGCGCGGTAGAAGATGCGGCCCGCTTTGTCGATGGCCGCACGCCCGAACAGGTCGCCCAGGATGAAGACTTCTGGCGCGAGATCCGGCACGCGTTCACCATCGATCGCACGCTCATCAATCTCAACAATGGCGGGGTCAGTCCCTCACCGCGCGTGGTGCAGGAGGCCATGGCGCGCTACCTCTCGTTCTCCAATGAAGCGCCTGTGTACACCATGTGGCAGGTTCTGGAGCCGCAGATCGAGAGTGTGCGCCGCCAGCTGGCGCGCTCGTTCGGCTGCGATCCGGAAGAAATGGCCATCACGCGCAACGCATCGGAAGCGCTGGAGATCTGTCAGCTGGGCATGGATCTCAAGGCCGGCGATGAAGTGCTGACTACCAACCAGGATTACGGGCGCATGCTCACAACCTGGGACCAGCGTGCTCGACGTGATGGCATTGTGATCAGGAAGATTTCATTTCCCGTGCCGCCGCCCAGCACACAGCACCTGGTGGACATGTTTGCGCGCGCGATCGGTCCGAAGACCCGCGTGCTGCACCTCTGTCACATTACGAACCTGACCGGCCAAATCTTTCCCGTGCGCGAGATCGTGCGTTTGGCGAAAGCGCGCGGACTGGAAGCCATTGTGGATGGCGCGCATGCGTACGCCCAGTTCCCCTTCCAGCGCGATGATCTGGAATGCGATTACTACGGCACCAGTCTGCACAAGTGGCTGCTGGCCCCGCATGGCACCGGATTCCTGTACGTGCGCAGGGAGAAGATCGAGAAGATCTGGCCGCTCATGGCCGCGCCCGCTCAAATGAACGCCAACATCCGCAAGTTCGAAGAGATCGGCACACACCCGGCCGCCAATCAC
>JBOHRF010000039.1:0-565 GCA_050732575.1 Longimicrobiales bacterium | reverse complement strand
AATGCGATTGCGGAAGCGCTCTCCTTCCACGAGGGAATTGGTGCGGAGCGCAAGGCGGCCCGTCTGCGTTTTCTGCGCGAGCGCTGGATGGCGCGGCTCCAGAATCAACCGCGCGTGAAGCTGTTTACGTCGCGCGATCCGGCCATGGCCTGCGCCATTGGCACGGTCGGCATTGAAGGTCTCGAGCCGGCCGCCATGGTCGACCACCTGTGGAAAAAGCGCCGCATCATCGTGACGCCCATCATGCACGACGAGTACAAAGGCTTGCGCATCACGCCCAACGTGTACACCACTTTGGACGAGGTCGATGTTTTTGCGCAGGCCATGGAAGATCTGGCGCGCCGGGGAATTCCGGTTTGATTTTGGAGCGATCGGACGTGACGGCAAGTTGGGGTGGAAGGACGGCGGCTGATCAGGGCAGCGCTACCCAGGCGGCCGTCCAGCCCACTGCATTCTTGTCATCGCGATACAACACCGTGGGATCCACGAGCAGTTTGCCGCCCTGCTTGCGGATGGCGTGCCGATCCATGCCACGGGTGGCGCGTCCGGAGATGAACTTGCCATC
>JBOHRF010000038.1:0-27196 GCA_050732575.1 Longimicrobiales bacterium | reverse complement strand
TCGACCGAAGGTTCCGATTTGATCCAATGAGGACGCGAAGGCAACCAGTCCGTAGCGGCTGACGCGACCATAACTCGGCTTGATGCCGACCACGCCGCAGAATGCGGCGGGCTGGCGGACTGAACCACCCGTCTCCGAACCCAACGCGGCAGGGACAATGCCGGCCGCCACCGCGGCCGCGGATCCGCCCGAGCTGCCGCCCGGTACGCGGGTTCGATCGTGCGGGTTGCGGGTTGGACCAAATGCCGAGTGTTCGGTCGAGGAGCCCATGGCGAACTCATCCAGGTTCGTCTTGCCGATGATGATCCCCCCGGCGGCTTTGAGGCGTCGGAGCGCGGTGGCCTCATACGGGGAACGGTAGCCCTCCAGCATGCGCGAGCCACAACTGGTGGGATATTCCAAAGTGCAGATGTTGTCCTTGATGGCGACCGGAACGCCGGCAAGTCGTCCAAGCGGTTGCTTGTCGATTCGCTGGGCGGCCAGTCGAGCGATTTCCGGATCCCAAGCCAGAAAGGCATGAAGGCGTTCCGCATGCGCTTCATCGGCCGCTATCTGGGCAAGCGTGTGGTCCGCGATTTCGACTGCCGAACGCTCACTTTTGCACACGGCCGCGGCCAGATCAGCAATTCCATTGGCCGGCGCATCACTCATTCAGCTTCGCCGTCCAGTGCGGCCAACCGCGGCACACTAAATAAGCCCGCCTCGAAAAACGTGGAAAGTGCGGACGGTGGCGACCAGAGCGGATCGGCTCCGGGCATATCTGCGCGCAGTGGCGCAGGCATCTCGGAGACACCAGGCGCGGCCTCGGCCACCGGCTGGCCCGCCTGGGCAAGCTCGGCTACGTGGGAGAGAATACGATTGAGTTGGTCGGTGAGCGGTTCGACCTCTTCGGGATTCAAATGCAAATGCGCCAACCTGGCCATGCGCAGAACATCGCTCGGGCTGACGGACATGCGTTAGAGCTCCTTCTGTAAACTGGCGTAACGAAGCACCACCTTCTTGCGACCAACACTCTCGAACTCGATCATGGCCTTGAGATCGCGGCCAAACCCGCTCAACTCGCGAATGATGCCACGACCGAACTGTGGATGGCGGACCCGCTCACCTTTGACAAAGCGCGGCGCTTCCTGTGCCTCACTGTAGTCGATCACGGGTCCGCCGTGGTCCGTGTCAAAATGCGGAACATGCGTGTCGCGCGGCCGGGCCGGCAGGTTGCGCCAGCGATCGTCGTACTGGTGTCGCGTGCGAGCCAACGTGGGCGTTACGCGACTCTCAACCAGAGTGGCGGGAATCGGGTCCATAAAGCTGGACGGTATGCAGCTCAGCACTTCGCCCGCGCGCCGGCGCGTACGCGCATGGGACAGGTACACCTTCTGGCGCGCCCGCGTTATGCCCACGTAGAACAGGCGCCTTTCTTCCTCCAGTGCCTCAGGATCGTCATAGGCGCGCGCCAGCGGAAACAGCCCGTCCTCGAGACCGCTGATAAAAACGAATGGAAACTCCAGACCCTTGGCGTTGTGCAATGTCATCAGCGTAGTGGCATTTGCTTCCGGGTCGTGCCGATCCACATCGGTGATGAGAGCTACCTTCTGTAGAAACCGATCCAAAGCCGTGGTGTCCTGATCCGCATCTTCCTCGATGTCCGGGTCACCACGTGCGTCGAACTCATGGGCCCCGGCCACCAGCTCACCCACATTCTCCATGCGCTCTTCGCCTTCTGGCCCTTCCTCCTGCAATGCCTCGATGATGGCGGTTTCTTCAATCAGTTTGGCCAGCAGCTCGCCTACGCCAATGTGCGCGGCCAGCGCCGTGTAGCGCTGAATCAACTCGGCAAAACGCTGTAACGAGCCAATGGCAGCGCCGCGCAGGCTTGGCGTTTCGGCGGCGCGGCCCGCTGCCTCGAGCGGCGATATGCCATGCTCTGCAGCCCAAACCAGGACCTGCGCCTTAGTCGTGTCACCAATCCCGCGCCGTGGATAATTGACAATGCGATCCCAGGCGCCTGCGTCTTTCGGATTGGAAATCAACCGCAAGTAAGCCAGTACGTCCATGATCTCGCGGCGCTCATAGAAGCGAGTGCCGCCCACGATCTGATACGGGATATCCCGGCGACGCAGCGCCTCTTCCAGCGCGCGTGACTGCGCATTGGTTCGGTAAAGCACCACAAAGTCGCGCGGTGAGCTGCCCTCCGTGCCCGCCAGCCGTCTCTCCATCTCGGTCGTAATCCAATCGGCCTCATCGCGCTCGTCCAGCGCCTCAACCCGAGTGAGCCGCTCACCCGGACCTGCGTCCGTGCGTAGCGTCTTGCCTTTGCGGCGTTTGTTCTGCGCAATGACGTGATTGGCAGCCGTCAACACGTTGGCCGTGGATCGATAGTTCTGCTCCAGCCGCACGATGCGCGCGGCTGGAAAATCTTTTTCGAAATCGAGGATGTTGCGGATGTCCGCGCCCCGCCAGCCATAGATCGACTGGTCGTCATCTCCCACCACCATGAGATTGGTGTGCTCGCGCGCCAACAACTCCAGCAATTGATATTGCGCGTGATTCGTGTCCTGATACTCATCGACCAGCACAAACTGAAACCGCTCCCGGTAGGCGCGCAGAATTTCCGGGAACTGCTGGAACAGCTCGACGGGCTTGACTAAAAGGTCATCGAAATCGAACGCATTCTGGTCCTTCAGGGCCGCGTCGTAGGCCGGGTACACCGAGCCGACCACCTGCGCGAAGGCATCCTGAGCGGCACTCTGGTATTCTGTCGGTCCAACCAGCTGGTTCTTAGCGCCCGAGATGGTGGACGCCACGGCCTGGGGGTGCCACTTCTTGTGCGGAACGTTCAGACGTTCCATGGTGCGCTTGACTTCACGCAGCGCTTGATCGGCATCGTAGATGCTGAAGTTCGGCGCCCAGCCCAGACGCGCACCATGTCGCCGCAGCAGACGTGCCCCGATGGAGTGGAACGTGCCCAGCCACATGCCTCCTGGCTCGCGACCCAGCAGGCGCCGAACCCGCTCGCGCATTTCACCTGCTGCCTTGTTTGTGAAGGTTACGGCCAGCACCTTGGCGGGATCCACACCAAATTGGTTGATGAGGTGGGCAATGCGCGTGGTGAGCACGCGCGTCTTGCCCGAGCCCGCACCCGCTAATGCCAGGATAGGCCCCTCGAAGTGTTCTACCGCCTGGCGCTGTTCCGGATTGAGCGTCGCCAGGTACTGCGTTGGCAACTGTGTTTCGTTCATCTACGAGCCAGAAAGCCGCGACGCAGCTTGTGTCCCGTCGCTGGCAATTCGATTTCGAAGGTTGTGCCGCCGCGTTTGCGCTCACGCACCGTGATTCGGCCGCCATGCAGATCTTCAATGATGCGCTGCGTGAGCGAAAGGCCCACGCCCCAACCGCCAGATTTGGTACTGACACCGGGTTCAAAGATTCGGCCCCGTACTTCCGGTGCAATGCCCGGCCCGTTGTCTGATACTCGGACCTGAACGTTCTGCGGGTCTCCCAGAACGCTCAACAGAATCTTGCCCTTACGCCCGGCCAACGCGTCCACGGCATTCTTGATAATATTCTCGAGCGCCCAAACCAGCAGCACGGCGTTAGCTTGCACTTGGGGCAGCCCGTGACGCACGCGAACCCGCAACTCTATGGCGCCCCCGAGCCGCGGCAAACGCGGTCGGTAGTAGTTCTCCAGTTCCCGGAGCAAGCCCTCCACTTCGATGGGCTGCAAGGCCGGTCGTTTGCCAATCAACTCGAAGCGGCGGGAAACGCGTTCAAGCCGTTCCACATCGGCGCTCAGCACGGAACCGATATGGGCCTCCGAGGCCAGGGCGGCGCGCTGATCGGGAGGCAAATGCAGCACCTCGATCCAGCCGGAAAGCGAACTGAGCGGCGTGCCCATCTGGTGGGCGAGCTCGCGCGCCATGGCAGCCCACATTCGCTCCCGTTCGGCGCGCACATTGGAACGGATGATCGCCACCGCAATCAGAACCAGCAGAATGCCGCCGCTGGCTTGCAGCCACGGCACCCACTGCAGCCAACTCACAATGGGCGGATTGCCGTAGTAAACGGTGGAGATGCCCGGTGTAGTGATGTAACGACGGCGCGCTCGCAATTCCGTGGCATAGGCTTGAACGCGACGCCTCCCATCGATGGTTTCAAGCCCTACGTTGAACGGCAGGTTTTGGGCATCAACGATGCGGCCGTCGGCATCGGTGAGCACGAACGGTACACCCAGGGCCAGAAGACTGCCTTGCAGCTCCCACAACGCCTCGAGTTCCGCGCCATCTTGCAGAGACACCAGGCCACGCTGCACGGCCGCATACATTTCCGATAAACCGAGCGATTGCTCGCGGATCTGGCGGACCAGATGCTGTGTGTAGGCGAGGTAGGAGCCGAACAGGAAGAGGGCGAGGATCGCGAGCGCTGCGGGCCAGTACCGCCGACTCATGGCCAGACGCGCTCAGGAAGCGATGCGATCAGCGCCGAAATACGATGCGAGCCGTTCGGGCAATCGGATGCTGCCATCGGCCTCCTGATGTGTCTCGAGCAATGCCGCGAATACGCGCGCCAGGGCCAGGGCAGACCCATTCAGCGTGGCCACGAACTCGGGTTTTGCATTGGGTTCCGGTCTATACCTGATGTTGGCGCGCCGCGCTTGATAATCGTTGTAAAGCGAACAGCTCGAAACCTCGAGCCACTTCTCGACGCCTGGTGACCAGACCTCCAGGTCATACGTGTGCGCGCTGGCAAAACCCAGGTCACCGCCGGCCAGTCGAACCACCCGGTAGGCGAGCCCAAGCCACTGCAGCACGCGCTCCGCGTGAGCCGTCAACTCCTCTAACGCGGCAGGTCCGTCTTCCTGCCGCTCGAAGCGAACCAACTCGACTTTGTCGAATTGGTGCACGCGCAGCAATCCGCGCGTGTCCTTGCCGTGCGCACCTGCTTCCCGGCGAAAGCATGGAGTGTAAGCTACGTACTTGATGGGCAGGTCCTGCCCCTGCAGAAGTTCGCCTGCGTGCAGGTTGGTCACCGGCACCTCCGCGGTAGGCACCAGGTACAGCCCGTCCAACGGAACGTGATACATGTCCTCACCGAACTTGGGCAGATGGCCGGTTCCGAGCGCGGCTTCTTCATTCACCATGAACGGAGGCAACACTTCGATGTAGCCGTGCTGGTCCGTGTGCAGATCCAGCATCATCTGGATGAGCGAACGCTGCAATCGTGCGCCCCGGCCGCGAAACAGGGGAAAGCCGCTGCCCGCCACTTTGGCGCCGCGTGGCAAGTCGAGCAGTTCCAGTCGCTCGGCCAGCTCCCAATGTGTGCGCGCGGCAAAACCGTGCCGAATGGGATCTCCGCACGTGCGCACGATCAGGTTCTGTGTTTCGCCGCCTGCCGGTACCTCATCTTCCGGCAGGTTCGGCAGCAGAAGCAGGGCCGATCGAACGGCGTCTTCGAGTTGGGTACGCCGCGCTTCCAAGCCCTCCATTTCCTCGCCCAACGCACGCATTTCCAGAACAAGCGGTTCCGCTTCCGCGTGTCTACCGGCTTGCTTCAGCTTTCCGACGTGGGGCGAAACTTCGTTCCGGCGAGCGCGCGCCTGATCCACGCGTCCAATGACTGCGCGCCGCTCCTCATCGAGGGCCAGCACGGCGTCCACTTGCGTCACGAGTTCTGGCTTGCCGCGCTTGGCCAGCCGCGTGCGCACCAGATCCGGCTCCTCCCGGATCCGCTTCAGGTCGAGCATGCCATCAATTGGGTGGGATCAATCTGCGATCGTTGCAATACGGATTTGTGATCGCACGAAACCGAAGTGTGCCGTTCGTGCGGTTGGTTTCTACGGCTTCCACTTTGGCGAACCGGCTGCCGCTCGAAAAACCACAGTTTTCCCGCCGGCTGCGTACCACATAGATCTTGCCCTGCTCTACCAGCACCGCCGCGCTGCTGTAGCGGGCCGTGTCGGCCGGCGCTTCCCGCAAATTCTCCAGGGTGGTACCTGTGACCGTGGCAATGGCGGCACGCGAGGCAAGGCCTGTGAACGCACCAGCAGGCACCAACGAAAACCCGGCCGTACCCTCCGTCACGGCAACATCCCAGGTACCACTCGCACCGGGCGTTTCAACCGTCCTGGGAACGCCATTGACGAAATCGTAGGCCGAAGGCCGGCCAATCAGGTCGGGCCTGGACAACGAGTAAAGCAAAACCGTGTCGGGAAGGTCCACCCATTCCTGCGTGAACTCATCATCGCACGCGGTGGTCAGGAGAGGCAGCAGAAAGAGCAAAACGAGCAGCGTGCAGCGCACACCGAGCGAGCGGACAAGTTTTCCAATCATATCAGGCTGCAAGAGTAGTCGGCGTTAGAAATGCATGTCAAGGCGAAATAACGACATCGGAGCAAACTGGCAATCCGGCAATTTGGGACATTCGGCACCGGAAACGAATCAGGCCTGACGGCGCATCCCGCGGTCGGCCTGGTCTCCCATGTACCCAGCATCTTTGCCTGCGGGTCCGTGGCAGCCACATTGTCCCCATGAAACGGGCACGAATCTCGCTCCCACTGACCGGGGTGTGACCCACGCACTTATGCCGAACGTTTACCTGGAATCGACGCGCACGGTCCTGGTCGTTGATGACGAGCCGTATATCGGCCGGATCATCCAGCTCAAGCTGGAGAGCGGTCCGTATCGCGTCGAGCTCGTGCTGGACGGAAGGACCGCACTGGACCGGCTCCAGACCGAGGATCCGATACATCTCATCCTGCTCGACATCATGATGCCGCAAATCAGTGGCCTCGACGTTCTGGCAGAGCTTCGCCAGATTCCGCATCGCAAGAGTACACCGGTGATCATGCTCACGGCCAAGGGACACGAAACCGACCGCGAGCAGGCCGCCCAGCTCGGTGCGACGGATTTTCTGACCAAGCCCTTCAGCCCGAAGAAGCTGCTTGCCCGAATCGACGAAATCTTCGCTCTCTGATGCCACCCTTTGGGCCGTGATCCTGGCGGGCGGTGCCGGCTCACGTTTCTGGCCCGTTTCCACGCCACAGCGACCCAAACAACTATTGCCACTCGGGCGGGGCACCTCACTCATTGGTGACACGGTCGAGCGGTTGCTGCCGCTGGTCAGTGCCGAGCGCGTGCGCATCCTCACGGGTGACCACCTGGCCAGGCCGCTTTTGCAACAGACCGGGCTCACGGAAGAACAATTGATGGTCGAACCAGAAGCCAAGGGCACGGCACCCGTGTTGGCGTGGGCGGCACACACCATTGTGCAACGCGATCCAGATGCGGTGATGGCTTCACTACATTCGGACCATGTGATCCGGCCGGCAGCTGAATTTCGCAACCAGCTACAGCTGGCCGCCAATCTGGCCCGAGGGGAGGCACGGCTGATCACGTTTGGAGTAGCGCCCACCCGGCCGGAAACCGGGTTTGGCTACATTCGTGCCGGTAAGCGCCTGGGTGATGGTGAACCTGAGGTGTACGAAGTTGCGCAGTTCGTAGAGAAGCCAACCCGTGAGACAGCAGGCGACTTTGTGCGACGCGGCTATCTCTGGAACAGCGGCATTTTCGTGTGGCCCGCACAGCTATTCCTGGACGAGCTAAAGGTCACATCGCCCCGCCTGGGCGAACTGCTTCCTCTGCTGGACGAGGGCCGGGTTACAGATTTTTTTGCGCGGGCGCCCATCGTGTCGGTAGACGAGGCGGTCCTGGAAAAGAGCAAGCGTGTTGCCGTGTTGCCTACCCATTTCGAGTGGGATGATGTGGGCGCGTGGGACGCGGTGGGCCGGACCCGCCCGGCAGATGCCCAGGGCAACGTTACGGTTGGCCAGACCGCCCTGGTCGATGCGAGCAATTGCATCGCCTGGTCCGAAGATGGCGCGATCGTATTGTTTGGCGTTCAGGATCTGGTCGTGGTTCGGACTGGTGGTGTGACATTGGTAGCGGCACGAGATCGCACACCCGAATTGAAGAGCCTGCTCAAGCAGCTTCCGCGCAGCCTGCGGGATCTCTCGGCGAATGAGTGAACTGCAGCTCATCCTGTACGACGACGCCCAAGCAAGGAACTGGTTTCCCTTTACCCTCACCCGTCCGGCAGGTGAGCTGCTGTTCGGTGCCTTTACGCAGCGTCAGCGAGCCGAGCGCGTTTTTGGTGCCCGCTGCATAGGCCACCTCACTGAGTTGGCTTTGAGCGGGTTCGAGGAACCTGACGCAGCGCCCATTCTGACCGCACGTGAAGTCGATACGCAATCCGCTCGCCTATTTCTTTCGTCTCGGGCGGTGCCGGCGTGGGAATCAGGAATACCACGCGGTCGCACTGCGCTGCGCATGGGCGCGGACGTGATCGGCTTCTTCTGCCCGCCCAACTCGCCATCGCCCGAGGATGCGGAACTGGCCAGCCCTTCAGCGTGGGCAGCGTTTGAACTGGCGGGCGGCACGTTGCTGCGCAACGTGTGGGAGCTGATTGGCCGCAACGCACAACAACTCAAAGCGGATTTGGAGTGGCTCGGCGCCGCGCAGTGGTCGCGCGTGCCGGATGGCGTACAGGTTCTGGGCACGCCCCGGCTGAAAATGGGCAAAAATGTGTCGATCGAGCCGGGCGTTGTGCTGGACTTTCGAGCCGGGCCCATCCACCTGGACGATGACGCGGAAGTGCGCGCGTTCACGCGTCTGGCCGGGCCCGCACACGTGGGCCAAGGCAGCACTGTGTTGGGCGGGTCCTTGACTGCGGTGTCCCTCGGTCCGCGTTGCAAGGTGCATGGCGAGATGGAGTCCGTGACCATGCTCGGTTACTCGAACAAAGCGCACGATGGATTTCTGGGCCACGCGTATCTGGGTCGCTGGGTGAACCTGGGTGCGCTCACCACGAATAGTGATCTGAAGAACAACTATGGACCGGTTCGGATCTGGACGCCGCAGGGAGAAATCGACACAGGAGAAATGAAACTGGGCTGCTTGCTGGGCGATCATGTGAAGACCGCGATTGGCTCCATGATCAACACCGGCACGGTCGTGGGACCCGGCAGCAACCTGTTTGGCGGAACGGCACCCAAGTATGTGCCCGCGTTCAGCTGGGGTGTCGAACTCGGTGAGTACGACTTCGAAAAATTCCTGGTCACGGCGACCACCGTGTTGAGCCGGCGTGATGTGGTGCTTTCGTCGGGACAGCGAACGATGCTGCGGCGGGCCTGGGAACGCGGTCGCAGCCTGAGCGCAACGGCCGGTTCTTGAACGTCATTGTCCTGGGCAGTGGCAGCGAGGGGAATTCCACCGTCGTTCAGGCCGATGGCTGCAGTGTTCTGATCGATGCTGGCTTCAGCGGCCGTGATTTGGAACGGAGGTTGGATGAAGCGGGGGTCACGCCCGCCTCACTGGCCGCCATAGTCATAACGCACGATCACGGCGATCACACACGCGGCATGGGCATCCTGGCCCGTCGCTTCAACGTTCCCATCTATCTCACCGAGCGCACTCGGCTGGCCTGCCAGGATCTGCTAAATGGCCAGGAGGAAGTGCGGCCATATCGATCTTCCCAACCGTTTCGGGTCGGGCCTTTCGAAGTAGAACCATTCCTCACTGTGCACGACGCCGCGGACCCGGTTGCTATTGCGATTCGGCATGTTGACACGGGCAGTCGCATGGGTATAGCGACCGATCTCGGTCGCCCGACGGCTGCCGTGCGAGCGCGTCTGGCTGGTTGTCACGTGTTGATCCTGGAAGCCAATCATGATGAAGCCATGCTCTGGAACGGACCGTATCCCTGGTCCGTGAAGCAACGCATAGCGGGCAGTCACGGTCACCTTTCAAATCGCGCGTCCGCCGAGCTAGTGCGCGAGCTGCACCATCCCGGTCTGTGCGCCATCGTGTTGGCACACATCAGTGAGCAAGTCAACGATCGCCAGCTGGCGCGGACCACTGCGGAGGAAGCGTTACAGCGAATTCGTTACCGCGGAGTCTTGCTTGTAGCGCGACAGGATGGTCCGCTCGAACCGCTCGATGTGATGGCGCTGCGGCGCAAGCACGGAGGAGGCGAACAGCTCAGCTTTCTATGAGCGTCGGCATCACAGTCCGAACAGGCGCAACACGTCGTTGGCGACGGCCCACACCATGATCGCCAGAACGATCACAAAGCCAACCTGACTCAAACGCATCCGTTGTTCGAGTGAAAGCGCCCGGCCGCGCACGCCTTCCACCGCGAGAAACATCAGATGGCCGCCGTCCAGCACGGGGATGGGCAGCAAGTTGAGCACGGCTAGATTCACCGAAAAAAGGGCCATGAAGCCGAGGAAAGCCTCGAGACCCATACGGACCACCTGACCGCTCAGCTGACCGATCTGGATGGGGCCGCCCACGCTGCGCGGTGATGCCCCACCGGTAAACAGGTCGCGCAGAAAATCGACCGTGAGAGCAGTGACATTCCAGGTCTCTTCGAATCCAAAAGCCACGGCGCCCAGCAAACCGGGCTTTTGCCTGGGCAGTCGCGATTCCGCTGTTTCCCTGGGATAAACACCCAGTCTCCCGTAACTCAGTTTGCCGCGCAGGTCTCTTGATTCCGGGATCACGCTCGCGCTAACGGTTTCCTGGCCCCGCTGAATTTGCAGTTCAATAGCTTGACCCGGATGGGTCTCCACCTCAGCTACGAAGTGCTGCCACGTTTCAATGGGTTTGCCGTTCGCGCTGAGAATCCGGTCACCGGACTTCAGCCCGGTGCGCGCAGCCGGAGTACCCGGCAGGACACTGCCAATCACTGGGACCGTGGCCACGGCTGGTTCGAATGCGCTGACCAGGTTCGTTTTGGCGGAATCACTGGCCGGAAGATTGATGGTCAGGGAGGGCAGACCCTCGAACTCGTAGACGATGGGCCCGCCGCGGCTTTTCAGAATTGCGCCCGCCATGTCGCGAAAGTCCTGGACCGGCTCACCGTTCACCGATGTGATGCGAGTGCCCACCGGAAGCCGTGCCAGCGCCTCAGTACCTTCGGGCAGCCGTTCCTCAAACACGCTGCCGATGCGTGCTTCGGCAATGGTCCGGATTCCCCAAACCAGGGCACTGGCGGCAAAAACGACCACGGCAAACAATAGGTTCATGATCACGCCCGCCGAAATCACGAGCGCGCGGGCGGGCAGGCTCTTTGACTCGAAGTCACGCGGTCCGGCCTGCCGCGGCGATGTAACTTCTACGCCTGTGTCATCCGCGGTGAGCGTGCCGGAGACTACCGGCTCGGCCGGCCCGCCTTCGAGTTTTTCCAGCTCTTCCATACCGGCCATCTTCACGTATCCGCCCAACGGGATCCATGAGATCACGTACTCGGTCTCGCCCCGGCGAAATCCGATCAGCTTTGGACCCAGCCCGATGGAGAAGCGCGGCACGGCAATGTCGACCATTTTGGCGGTGACGAAATGCCCGAGCTCGTGGACGAAGATGAGCACACCCAGGACAACGATCGTGGCGAGAATCGTGATCAGCATTTCTGTTTCAGAGCCTCATGCGCGATGTCACGCGCCTCGCGATCAGCCGCAAGTACCGTTTCCAGACAATCGACCGCGGCTGGTCGGTGAGTAGCAAGGGCCGTTTCGATCACGGCCGCAATCCCGGTAAACGGCAAATCACCCGCCAGAAAACTGGCCACGGCGACTTCGTTCGCTGCATTGAAAACCGCGGGCATCGTGCCCCCGGTCCGGCCTGCCGCGACCCCCAGTACAAACGCCGGGAACCGCGCTCGGTCCACGGCCTCGAAGGTAAGACTTTGGGCGGCCACTGGATCGAAGCTGCGCGCGCCATCATCGGCCCAACGTTCAGGGTGTGTCAGCGCATACAGTATGGGCATCTCCATGGTGGGAAAACCCAGTTGGGCCAAAACGGAACCATCCAGGAATTCGACCATGGAATGAATGATCGACTGCGGGTGTACGACCGCATCGATTCGATCATAGGGCAGGCCAAACAAGAAATGCGCCTCAATGACTTCCAGCGCTTTGTTGGCCAGCGTGGCAGAATCAATGGTGATCTTGGCGCCCATGTCCCAAGTTGGGTGGCGTAGCGCCTGTTGCGGAGTCACCCGGGCAAGTTGATTCATTTCCAGAGTGCGGAACGGCCCGCCCGACGCGGTAAGAATCAATCGTTTCAACTCTCGCGGCGCTGTTGCACCAAGGCACTGCAAAATCGCGCTGTGTTCACTGTCAATCGGAATCAGCTCCCCACCACCAGCCTGAAGCGCGGCAAGAACGAGCGGTCCGCCTGCAACCAGGGATTCCTTGTTGGCCAGCGCCAGACGTTTTCCCGCCTGAAGCGCGGCCAAGGTGGCCTCCAGTCCAGCCGCACCGACCACTCCGTTGATGACTACGTCGGCGGCCGGGTGTGTTGCCGCTTCGAGCAACGCCTCCCGGCCGCGACGCCATCCATGATCGCCGTTTCCGTTGACGAGCACTGCAAGCTGAGGTTTGAATCGCGCTACCTGCGCTGCCAGTTCGCTGGCATTTTGATGCGCCGCCAGGGCAACCACATCAAACCGATCGGCGTGCCGGCTCAAAACGGCCAGTGCACTTCGGCCGATGGAGCCCGTCGAACCCAGGAGCGCTACTCCTCGCCGCCTCATTGCAGGCCTACCCAACGCAGGAACCAGTACGACACGGGAAAGGCGAAGAAAAGTGCGTCGAAGCGGTCCAGAACGCCGCCATGTCCCGGCAGCAAGGTGCCTGAGTCTTTGACTCCCGCTTCCCGCTTGAGCAGTGACTCCGCCAAATCGCCCAGCTGACCGAAAGCAGCAATCGTGACGCCGCCGCAGGCCCAAAGAAGAGGCGATGCAGCTACCCCAACTTGCGGACCCAGTATGCTCCTGCCCAACAGAATCGCGACTGCAGTGCCGGCCAGCAAACCCGCCACTGCTCCCTCCACAGTTTTGCCCGGGCTCACCCGGGGAAGAAGCTTCCGTCGACCGAACGCGCGCCCGGTAAAATACGCAAAGCTGTCACTGAGCCAGATAATGACCAGGGGAAAAGCAACGAGCGCAGTGCCGCGCCAGGCCGTCGAGAAATCTTTCGGCGATAAGGGGCCCTGGGTGATGCCGGGAATCTCCCTCAGCCATACGGCATAAGCGAGCGAGCCGCCCACGAACAGGGCGCCCGCCATCGTGGTGGCGGTCGCTGCCAGGGGCCGCCGGTTGGGTGCGCGTTTCCAAACGGCGAGGACAAGAAAGACGATCATGAGTAGCACCGCCGTGTTCCACATCCGACTCCCGCCCACGACTGGCGTCCCGGTGGTCGCCGTCAACACCAGCAATGCCGAACCGGCGGCACCGGGCAAATCGAACGGCTGCACATCACTGCTGCGCACCAGGCGATAGAACTCGAGTGTGCCGAGAGCCGCGACCGCAGCGAGCAGAGAGGCAAGGAACCAGCCACCCAGGTAGATCACCACCAGCAGGAGTGGGATCCCGACCATCGCGACGGCAACGCGCTTCGCCAACTCACCGGCCATGCTCTAGACCGCCGTGACCCGGCCGAAACGCCGCTCGCGTCTCTGGTAGTCGTAGATGGCCTCGTAGAGATGTTGGCGCCGGAATTCCGGCCAGAGTACAGGCGTGATGAACAACTCCGTATAGGCCAGCTGCCAGAGCAGAAAATTGCTGATGCGCAGCTCTCCCGATGTCCGGATGAGAAGATCGGGATCCGGCAAATCTGCAGTATAGAGGGCGCCGGCAAAGATTTTTTCGTTGATCTCACCGGGCTGCAGCGCACCCGTGCGCACGCGCTCGGCCAGTTGCTGGGCCGCCCGCACGATCTCGGCCCGGCCGCCGTAGCTGATCATCAAATTCAGCCGCAAATGTTTCAGGCCGCGGGTAGCGTTCATCACCGACTCAATCGCTCGGCGGGGCAGACGCGGCACCCGCTCGAGGTCGCCGAATACCTTGACCTCGACACCCTGGCGCACCAGCTCAGCGCGCTCCTTCACCACGTAACGCTGCAACAGACGCATGAGCGCCGATACCTCCGATATCGGCCGGTTCCAGTTTTCCTGAGAGAACGCATACAGGGTGAGCACACCCACACCTGCCTCGATGCAGCCTTCCACGACATCTCGCACCGCGTCCATGCCAGCGGTGTGGCCGCGGAATCGAGGCAGCCCGCGCTGCGCCGCCCATCGACCATTGCCATCCATGATGATGGCAATGTGCGCCGGCAGCGGGCCGTCGCCGCGGATCTGCTCGAGCAGCGCGCCTGGGGTGGCGGCCGTGGCCACTAAACCTCCAACACCTCGTGCTCCTTGGCCTTCAGCAGCTCATCGATCCTGTGAATGAAGTTGTCGGTCATCTTCTGCACTTCTTCCATTTGACGATGCGCGTCGTCCTCAGAAATCTCATGGGCCGATTGTTTGTGCTTCAACTCTTTGTTGGCCTCTTGCCGCGCGTGCCGCACGGCCACGCGCCCCTCCTCAGCCAGTTTGTGCAGTATGCGCACCATTTCCTTGCGCCGTTCCTCGGTCAAGGTCGGGATGGGCACGCGAATCACATTGCCATCGCTGGCGGGATTCAACCCCAACTCCGCTATCTGGATGGCCTTCTCGATGGCGTGCAACAACGACTTGTCCCAGGGCTGCACAATCAACATGCGGGGCTCGGGCGCGCTCACCGTGGCCACTTGATTCACGGGCATCTTCGAACCGTAAGCATCGACCCGCACCACATCGAGCAGCGCGGGCGATGCCTTACCCGTGCGTACCCCGGAAAACTCGCGCCGCATCGCCTCCACTGCCTTCTCCATGTGAATCCGTGCGTCGTTGATCGATTGCATGGGCCTCCGCCTCTGGAGAATGGATGGACCGATGTACGATCCCTACGAGATGAGCGTACCCATCTCCTGGCCGCGCAACGCACCCAGCACGGCACCCGGATGATGGATGTTGAGTACGATGATAGGCAGATCGTTGTCCTTGCAGAGCGAGACCGCGGCCGCGTCCATCACACCCAGCTCGCGCGTCAAGACATCGTGAAACGACAGCGATGGGATGAATTCTGCCTCCGCGTACAACCGCGGATCCGCGCTATACACGCCTTCGACCTTGGTGGCTTTGATCAGTACATCCGCGTTCATCTCAATGGCGCGTAATACGGCCGCTGTATCTGTGGAGAAATACGGGTTCCCCGTGCCGCCCGCGAAAATCACGACCCGACCTTTGTCCAGGTGCCGAAGTGCGCGGCGCCGAATGTAGGGTTCGGCCAGAGCCTCCATGCGAATGGCCGTCATGACCCGCGTGTTCACGCCCTTTCGCTCCAACGCGTCCTGCATGGCCAGTGCGTTGATCACGGTAGCCAGCATGCCCATGTAGTCGGCACTGACCCGATCCATGCCGTCTTCACTGGCCTTGGTGCCACGCACGATGTTGCCGCCACCGATCACCAGGCCCAGCGTAACGCCGGCCTGATAGAGGGTCGTGACCTCGTTGGTCAGCCGATTGACCACCGCGGCCGAGATGCCAAACCCCTGTTCGCCCGCCAGCGCTTCCCCACTCAACTTCAACAAGGCGCGCCGATACTTCAGCTCAGACGCAGGCATTTATTCGCCGAGTTTGAAGTAGGCGAAACGGCGCACCGCGATGTTCTCACCGGTCTTGGCTGCGGCTTCGGTCACAATATCGCCCACCGTCTTCTTGGCGTCCGGATCCTTGACGAAGATCTGTTCGAGCAGCGTGTTGTCCTTGTAAAACCGGCTCAACTTACCCTCGACGATCTTATCCCACATCTTTTCCGGTTTGCCCTCGGCCTTGACCTGCTCCAGATAGACGGCGCGCTCGCGCTCGACTACCTGGGCCGGTACGTCCCCCGCGCTCAGCGCAATCGGACTGCTGGCGGCGATGTGCATGGCCAGGTCGCGCGCCAGCCGCTGAAACTCTTCGTTGCGCGCTACAAAGTCGGTTTCACAGCTCAACTCGATCAGTACGCCAACCTTGCCGCCCAGGTGCACATAGCTCGCTACCGTGCCCTCCCGGGCGGCCCGTTCAGCACGCTTGGCAGCTTTGGCGGCACCGCGCGCACGCAGTATGTCGATGGCCCGCTCCATCTCACCATTCGACTCCTGCAACGCTTTCTTGCATTCCATCATCCCGGCGCCTGTACGCTCGCGTAGCTCCTTCACCTGAGCCGCTGAAATCTCTGACATGTTCGCTTTCTTCCACGTGTATGTTCAACCCTGGCCCGACTGCCCGGATGTTAAGAAGCGCCGCAGGGCTGCACGGGCAGCGCTGCAGCGCTTCCAGCGCTGAGCGACCGGAGGAACCCGCGATCAGGCTTCCTCGGTTTCAGGCTCGGCGGTGCTGGCGGCTTCTTCCTCTTCGCCCGGCGTGCGCAAATTCGCGATCATCTCGGGTCGCGGCCGGCGCTTCCGGCGCGGGCGCCGACGCTTCACTTTCTCTTCCGGCGTCGCCGCGTCCTGCGCCAGGCCACCCTCGCTCGAGTAAGTGACCGCCTCCAATTCGTCCGCCCGGCGGCGTGCATCGGCCGGCAGTTCGCGTCGCGTTTGCTCGATGGTATCCGCTATGGCACGCGTGATCACGGAAACCGAGCGAATGGCATCGTCGTTTCCCGGAATCGGGTAATCGATCACGTCCGGATCCGCGTTGGTATCCGCAATGGCAATCACCGGGATGTTCAGTTTGTTGGCTTCCCGAACCGCGATGGTTTCCTTCTTGGCATCGACAACGAAAATGGCACCCGGCAAACGACCCATCTCCTTCACACCGCCCAAATACTTCTCCAGCTTTTCCTTCTCACGGGACAGCAGGAGCTGCTCCTTTTTCGTGTAGAACTCGTACGCGCCTTCTTCCAATCCGCGCTCGAGCTCTTTCAGCCGCCGAATCTGCTTACGAATGGTCGAGAAATTGGTCAACATGCCACCCAACCAGCGCTCCGTTACGTAGAAGCCAGCACAACGCGTGGCCTCCTGCTCGATGATCAAGCGAAGCTGCCGCTTGGTGCACACAAAAAACACGCGATCGCCGTTGAGTGTGACTTCTCGAACCGCGCGTTGCGCTTCCTCTAATGCTCGAATTGTTTTTTGGAGATCGATGATATGAATGCCGTTGCGCTCTGCGAAGATGAATCGCCGCATCTTCGGATTCCAACGGCTGCTCTGATGGCCGAAATGGACACCGGCCTCGAGGAGCTCCTTGAGCTGCTGCTCGACCATCTTACCTTGCCTTGGGTTGGTCCGGGTCAATCACCCGGCCTGGGGTGCCTTCACTCGCGCGCCTGACTCCTCTCGGAGACCCCAGGTTCGCGTCCAGCACCTCGTGAATTTTTGCCACATGCAGGCGGCCATGGCCGCCTGCCAGTAATCAGCGGCGCACAGCAGCGCCACGTCGCAACGATCAGCGCTTGGAGAATTGGAACCGCTTACGTGCGCCCGGCCGACCGGGCTTCTTACGCTCGACCTCACGGGCGTCCCGCGTCAACATGCCCTTGGACCGGAGCGTTGGGCGCAGGTCCGCATCGTATTTCAGCAGGGCCCGGGCAAGGGCCAGCCGCACGGCTCCGGACTGACCCGTGTCGCCGCCACCCTCAACCGTGGCCTTCACGTCGAACCGACCCAACATGTTCACTGCTGCCAGCGGCTCCTGAGCATGCTGCTGGTGAGCCAGCCGTGGGAAATATTCATCCAGCGAGCGCCCGTTGACGTTCCACTCACCTGACCCCGGTCGCAGCCACACCCGAGCCACGCCCGTCTTGCGGCGTCCAACGCCGTGATATTGAAGCACGGTCGACATATCAGAACTCCAGAGCCTCCGGGCGTTGCGCTTCGTGAGGGTGATTCGAGCCGGCGTACACCTTGAGCTTTCGACGCATGAGCCGCCCCAGGTTGTTCTTGGGCAGCATACCCTTCACGGCCAAGTTGATGACGCGCTCGGGATGCCGCGCCAACATGTCCTTGAACGGGATGAATTTCTCGCCGCCGATATATCCAGTGTGACGGAAGTACGCTTTGTCCTCGGCCTTATTCCCGGTCAGCCGGATGCGGTCGGCGTTAATGACAATGACAAAATCGCCGGTGTCCAGGTGAGGCGTGAACATCGGCTTGTGTTTGCCGCGCAGGACCTGAGCAATCTCGCTGGCCAGCCGGCCCAAAACTTTTCCGTCCGCATCCACGACCCACCAGCGTCGCTGGATCTCGGCCGGTCTCGGCGTATACGTCTTCATGGAACCCCAAAACGCTCTAAAGCGAAACAGCTTTGAACGATAACGGGCCGCTCAGGTTCGAGCAAGGCGAGGGGATCAGGGGCATGAGTGGACGCGGGCAGGGTTGAAGCGTAGCCGCTCCATCCAACTGTTGGCACCGACCGAAGGGATACGGTCGGTCGGTTATTGCTGCATGAAGGTCTCGAGGAAACGGGAGCGCGAGGCGTGGCGGAGCCTGACCAGCGCCTTTTCCTTGATCTGCCGGACTCTCTCACGGGTGATACCGAGGAGCGAACCAATCTCTTCGAGGGTCATGGGTTCGGCGCTCTCCAGACCGAAGTAGAGGCGCAGCACCTTGGCTTCGCGTTCTTTGAGGGTGCCGAGTGCCTCTTCGATGGTGTTGGCCAGGGCGCGCTCATAGGTCTCATCGTCGGGTCCGGATGACAGCTGATCGGGCAGATAGTCGAGCAGCCGATTGTCCTCCCCGGGCGTGAGCGGTGCATCCAGCGAAAGGTGGGTCTGCGAGATGGCGAGCGTGCGCTCGACCTCTTCCTCGGAAAGATCCAGCTCGCCGGCGATCTCTTCCACCGTGGGTTCGCGCCCCAACTCCTGAAGCAAGGCGGACGTGCGTTTGCCGATGCGGTGGAGCGCGCCCGCACGGTTCAGCGGCACGCGCACAATTCGGCTTTGCTCTGCCAGTGCCTGGAGGATCGCTTGACGGATCCACCAGACCGCGTAGGAAATGAATTTGATGCCTTTGGTCTCGTCGAATTTGTGCGCGGCGCGGATCAGGCCGAGGTTGCCCTCATTGATGAGGTCACCGAGAGCGACGCCCTGGTTCTGATACTTCTTCGCCACGGAGACCACGAAGCGCAGATTGGAACGGACCAGTTTGTTGAGCGATTCTTCGGAGCCATCTCGGATCTTCTTGGCCAGCTCGATTTCGTCCTCTCGTTTGAGCAGTGGATAGGCACTGATCTCCTTGAGGTACTGATCGAGCGAGCTCTCATCGTACGTGCCCCGGCGGCCGGGCGAAAAGCTCATGCGGCGCTCCGATGCGGACTCGGGTTTCTGCACTGTTCTGCGAATGCGATTGGGTCGGCGGCTGAGCTGTTCGGACTCCTCAGCCGCGTGATAATCATTGAATCGATCGAGGTCGGCATCACCAACTCGATCGTCGACGCGCGGGCCCGGCGCCTCAGGACCTAACTGATGACGCCCCCGATCCGGTTCCAACGTATTTCCGTCAACCACGGTAGTACGCGCAGCCTGCTCGCGTCGAAAGAGTAATAGATAAAAAGCGGCCGCCCTTTGATGGCGCTCCGCTCGACGAATCCCCAGTAGCGAGAATCCTCGGAGTCATCGCGATTGTCACCGAGCATGAGGAAATTTCCTGGCGGCACGACCACGGGCCCCCAGTTGTCACGTGTTGGCCGGCATCGGCGCCGAGTATTGCTAGGACGGAAATCGCACTGCCAGATCATACTCGGAGCGTAGGCGTCGCCCGGTTGAGAGCCCAGTCGCACATAGGGCTCGCGTTGACGGCGCCGATTCACGTACAGTCGCTTCTCGCGCATCTCGATGGTGTCACCGGGCATGCCGAGCACGCGCTTGACATAGTACTTGCCCTGATCGTGCGGCGGCATGAACACAACGACCTCGCCACGACGAGGCTGCGCCAGGGCAGGCAGATTCAGGTGCACGATCGGAATCTGCGCACCAAACACCGCTTTGTTCACCAGAAGGAAATCACCCACCAGAAGCGTGTTCTCCATACTGCCCGTGGGGATGCGGAACGCTTCCACGAGGAACGTGCGGATAAACAGAAAGAGTACGAATGCAATGAGTAGAGACTTGGCCCATTCCCAGACCCACCGAAGTGGGCTGGGTGGGCGTGCAGTTTCGACTTGCAACGTCGCGTTGTCGATCACCCGAATCTTTTCCAGCGGGTAGATTAGGTGCTCAGCAGCCACCGAACAAATCCTAGCCTGAGTGGAAAAGCTCGTCAATCGGTGCGGTTAACGCGCTGCTTGGCAGAGGGCGGCTCCAACAGGCGGCCTGACCCGCTCGTGCCACAAGACGCTCTGGTCCTGTTAATACGGAGCCGCGTCGTAGGTGTCAATCTGGGCGCGCTGAAGGCGACCCGAATAATCGACGTACACGACCTTGGTCTCCGAGTAGAACTCGTAGACTTCCCAGCCACCCTCGCGGTGTCCGTTACCGGTTTTCTTCACGCCGCCGAACGGCAAGTGTGCTTCCGCGCCAATCGTGGGCGCATTCACATAGGTAATGCCGTTGTCCAGCTCGACCGCGGCCCGGAATGCGGCGCGTGCGTCACGCGTGTAGATCGCGCTCGAGAGACCGTACTCGACCTCATTGTTCACATGGATCGCTTCGTCCAGATCGCGCACGCGCAACACGCTCAGGACGGGTCCGAAAACCTCCTCACAGGCCAGGCGACTGCCGGGCTTGACGCCGCGCAGAATGGTGGGCTGGAAGAAATGACCGCGGTCCAGGTCCGGACCCTGCGCGCGCGCGCCGCCGGTGAGAACATCGCAGCCCTCGGCGCGCGCAATGCTCACGTACTCAGTGACCTTGTCCAGCGCGGCCTGGTTGATGAGTGGACCGATCTCGTTCTGCTCCTGAACACCCGGCCCCAACCGGAGTGCACTCGTTTTCTTGACCAGCCGATTGAGTAACTCGTCATGAATACTTTCTTGCAGCACGAGCCGGCTGGTGGCAGTGCAGCGTTGACCGGTCGTGCCGAACGCGCCCCAGAGTACGCCATCCAGCGCGAGATCGAGGTCCGCATCAGCCAACACGATTTGCGCGTTTTTCCCGCCCATCTCGAGGGAGAGCCGTTTGTGCATGCGCCCGCATGTTTGTCCAATGTGGGCACCAACCGTGGTCGATCCAGTGAAGGAAATCACGGGGACGTGTTCGTGCTCGACCAGGGCAGCGCCGACTTCCTCGCCGCGGCCATGCACGAGTTGAATTACATCGGGTGGCAGGCCGGCTTCAACCAGAATCTGGACCAGCAGTGAAGCCGAGTGGGGCACATCTTCGGCGGGCTTGAGAATGACTGCGTTCCCGCATACCAGCGCGGGAAACATTTTCCAGGTTGGAATGGCGAGCGGAAAATTGAAGGGCGTGATGAGCCCGGCCACGCCGATCGGCCGGCGATAGCTCATGGCCCATTTGTCCGGCAGCTCGCTGGGTACCGTGTGACCAAATAGGCGGCGGCCTTCCGTGGCGGCGTAATACGCCGTGTCGATGCCTTCCTGCACGTCGCCGCGCGTTTCCTTGAGGACTTTTCCCATCTCGCGGGTCATGGCGCGCGCGATTTCTTCTTTGCGCTCGGTGAGCAAGTCGCCGGCCCGTCGAATGACGTCGCCGCGCAGCGGCGCCGGTGTACGACGCCAACGGTCGTAGCCGCGGCGGGCGGCCGCGACGGCCCGATCAACATCCTCCGCTGATGAGCGTGGCCACAAACCAATCAGGTCCGTGGTGTCGGCCGGGTTACGGTTCTCGAAATATTCACCGCGGGCGGGTGGCACCCACTCACCGGCAATGTAGTTGAGGAATTTCGTGGTCATAGTCGTACGCGCTCATGGGCACAGGACCCTGCCCACGGCAGCAGATCCGGACGATAGTGGTTACAAAATACCAATGGCGAAAAGAGCCGCGGCGCCGAGACCGAGCAACCCCGAGTAGAATACCCAGAGTTTGCCAAAAGAGAGCGCCGGGTGAACCCGACGGCCCAGCACAGCGAGCAGAGCGCCGCCGCCCAACGAAAGCGCAACCCAGAGCAAACCCAGCATGAAGTACGCTACGCTAAGACCAGTCACGGCAGCCTCTTCAGCAATGCCGGCTCAAGCGTCTTCTCTCAGCAAATGGTAGCGCTCGATCTTCTTGTACAGGTTGGAACGGGGCATGTCCACGGCGCGCGCGGTCTCGCTCACGTTCCAGTCGTGCTCGCGCAGCTTGGCCAGGATATAGGCTCGTTCCGCCTTTTCCTTGAAGTCGGCGAACGTGGTGGCCTGGAGCCAATCCCCGGAGGCAGCGGCCGCGACTGCGGCGCCGCCCACCAGGCGTTCCACATCCGCGCTCGTGACTTCCGCGCTTCGGGCCAGGATCAGCAGACGCTCGATGGTATTCCTCAACTCACGCACGTTGCCCGGCCACTCCATGCGGCTCAGTCGCTCGAGCGCCTCGGGCGAGAACGCGCGCATCGGCAGGCGCTGCTCGGCAACCGCTTTTTCGGCAAAGTGACGAACCAGCATGCCAATGTCTTCGCGCCGTTCGCGCAGTGGCGGCACCTGAATGGGTACCACATTGAGCCGGAAGTAGAGGTCTTCACGAAACCGGTTTTCGTCGATTTCCTTCTCGACACTCTTGTTGGTTGCGGCAATGACGCGCACATCGACACGGATGGCGCGTTCGCCGCCCACGCGCGTGATCACACCTTCCTGCAGCGCACGCAAGACCTTGGCCTGCGCAGCCAGGCTCATATCCCCCACTTCATCCAGGAACAACGTGCCGTGATCGGCCTGCTCGAACTTGCCGGCCCGGTCGGCGGTGGCGCCCGTGAATGACCCTTTCATGTGTCCGAACAACTCGCTCTCGATGAGCTCGGAGGGTATGGCAGCGCAATTCACTTCGATGAATGGCTCATCATTTCGGCTTGACAGCTGGTGGATGGCGCGCGCCACCAATTCCTTACCGGTGCCGTTTTCGCCCGTGATCAACACGCGCGCGTCCGTAGGCGCGACTTTTTCAATGCGATCCACCAGTGAACGAATGGCAAAACTACGGCCCACGATTTCGTAGTGGCTCTCGACCTCCTCACGCAAGCGCGCGTTTTCCTGCTCGAGTCCGCGATGCTGCAGCCCGTTGCGGATGGTTACGAGCAGCCGGTCCGTATCTAGAGGCTTCTCCAGGAAATCATAGGCGCCGCGCCGGGTGGCCTCCACGGCAGTTTCAATGGTGCCGTGGCCGCTGATCATGACGACTACGGCCGCGGGATCGGTCTCGCGAATGCGGTCCAGCACCTCCAACCCGTCCATGCGCGCCATCTTCACGTCGAGCAGAGTCAGGTCGGGCCGGAATTCCTGGAACGATGCCAGGCCCTCGCCGCCACCACCCGCGGCACTGACGTCATGGCCCTCGTATTCGAGCACCTGTTTCAGGATCTTGCGAATTCCTTCTTCATCATCGACGACGAGAATACGGGCCATGTGTGCTCAGGGGTTGGAACGTCGATTGGGCCGGGCCAGCAACACCAGTGAATCGCCGTGCACGTACGCTGCCGAAGCGCCTGGTGGCAGAGGCAGCGCCAGCGCATCGCGGGGCAAGCCGGGTTCATCCTTGCGGCCGAGCCGTTGGAGCGCTCCCGGCACCAAACGTTGCGGCAGAGGAATACGCGCGGCCCGCACCTGCTGAATGGCAAATGCAACGCGCCCGCTGTCCAGGGGCAGTAACGTGCCGACCAGGTCGACGTCTGTAGTGTCGGGCAGGAAAGCGGCCGCCTCTCCGAGTTCGTTGAGAGTAGGCAAACGCTCCACGGGAATGCGAGCGCGCAATTCGATCTGACCGTCCTGCAGCTCGATCTGCGGCGCGTAGACGAAGGCAGGTAGCAGCTGCAGGAATCGGAACTGCAAAAGACTCTGCAATTCGTTGGCGCGCAACGCCACCAACTCCGCCTGCTGGTTTTTCAGGTCCTGCAGCTTGCGATCCGCCTGGCGGGCTATTTCAGCGGAAACCGGCGCGTCAGCCGACGCGGTCAGTTCCTCTGACCTGACCTGCCCGCTGCGCCATTGGGTCCAGATCAGGTAGCCCGCGACGAGCAAAACGACGGTGATCAAAAGCTTCTTCATTTCGGCTCGACTCCTGCTCCCAATGGAACGCTGGCCAGGATGTGGTAGCGTGCGCCGCCGCGGAGCAGCTGGCTCTGCATTAGTTCGACTGAGCGTACGGCCGCCTCCATCTCATACTTCACATCGATCACCGCGCGTTCCGCTTGCTCGAGCTGTGCGCCTGAAACATCCGGACCCACGCGTGCCACCGTGACGTGAGGATGGAAGGCTCGTGCCTCACGGGCAAAGCCGAGCGGTTCCATGGATTGCTCGATGTCGGCTTGAAGCTGAAGCAAGGATGGGTCCGCTTTGGCACCCAGCCACAGGACGCGGGGTCGCCGCAGGTTGGGAAACCCGCCCACACCTCGCAGCCGAAGCTGAAACGGAGGGACGTGGCGGGCCGCGCTTTGCAGCGCAATCTCGATCGTTGCCTGGCGGTTCGTGGCGATCTCGCCCAGGAATTTGATCGTAATGTGTAACGCGTCGGGGTGCGTCCAGCGCACCGACGGTGCAGCGCGCCGCAGTGGCGCAGCCGCCTGGTAGAGTGCGTCTCGAACCGGGCTGGGCAGGTTGATGGCAATGAAAAGGCGCACGCTCAGCAGGAATGGGATTCGGCGACTTCCGCGCCGGCCACGCTAACGGACCCAGTTACCTTGGCTACGGCTTCAATCGCTCGGTCGATTTGTTGTTCTGAGCTACACCACCCGATGGAGAAGCGCACCGCGCCCGTAGCTTCACTTCCCAGCAGCCGGTGGGCTTCCGGCGCGCAGTGCAATCCGGCGCGCGTGAGTACGCCGTGCTCGCGGTCCAGCCGGCTGGCCATGGAAGGCACATCGATGTTGGTAGGCACTACGGTTACGATGGCGGCGCCCGACGGGGCGCGTGGCGAAAGCACGTTCACATTGGGAATGGAATTCAGTCCGTCCCACAGCCGGCGTTTGAGCGCGGCTCCATGCGCGTGCAGCGTATCAACCGTCTGACTCTGGATCCACTCAAGGCCGGCCAGCAGTGCAGCAATAGCCGGGGCACAGCAGGTGCCAGCTTCCAGGTGGTCCGGGTAAGCGGCCGGCATTTCGCGCAGGGCCGAATCACCGCCCGTGCCGCCTGTGATTAGTGGCTCGACGTCAACACCCTCCCGCACCCACAGGCCGCCCACGCCCTGGATGCCCAGCAGACCCTTGTGTCCCGTGAACGCAACCAGGTCAACGCCATCATCCTGCACGTTTGTGCGCATGTGACCGGCCGATTGCGCCGCATCCACCAGCACCAGCGCGCCCGCCTCATGTGCCAGCTTGGTGAGCGCTCGAACGGGAAGCCCGGTACCCAACACGTTGGAAACCGAGTTCAGAACGAGCAGGCGCGCACCGTCCAGCGCTCGCTCCAATTCCTGAAAGTCGATGGCGCCGTCCGGCGACCCTGACAGCATGCGAACCTCGACTTCACGCTCGTGGCGCAAACGGTGCGCCGTGCGCAGCACGGCGTTGTGGTCATACGCGCTGATGACCAGCTTGTCCCGGCGCTTGAGCGTGCCCCACATGGCCGTATTGAGCGCATGGGTGGCATTCATCATGAACGCAATGCGGCCTGGATCGCCGGGCAATGACAGGAGCTTGGCCAGCGCCATACGGCAGCGCAACGCCATTCGCCCTGCGTCGATGGCAAGTCGGTGACCACCGCGGCCGGGTGTGGCGCCGCAACCGGTAAGAAAGTCGGAAACCGCGGTCGTAATTTCGGGCGGACGGAGCGCCGACGTGGCAGCGAAGTCCAGGTAGATCACCTCATCACGAGTCAAGCGCTTTCCTCCGCATCGAGTTCCAGTGCCACGTACGAAAAACCCAACGCCTTCAGTTCGGGAGCCAGTTGCCGCAACCGATCCAGTTCGCGGATGGGCGCGCGCAAGGCAAGCACATCCTGAGCGTAACCCGCCGCGCTGGGCACGGCCCCAATGCCTCGCTGGTCAAGCCAGCGGCTCGCATTGACCAGGCGCGGATCCGCCATCAGGTCTTCCTCAGATACACCAGGCTGATTCCTTCGTTGAGCGCGCCACGCCGGTAGCCTTCCACATCTAACAACACGCGAGCGAAGCCCGCGCCGCGAACGGCGGCCGTGATGCCATGGCGCAACTCCACGGCTCGCTGCAGTTCCGGCCACGCAAATTCGAGTCTGGCCGCATCGCCGTGATGGCGAACGCGGAACTCACGGAAACCCAATGCCCGCAGCTCCAGCTCGGCCCGCTCCACCTGACGCAGCCTTTCCGGTGTGACGGCCAGGCCGTAGGGCAGTCGGCTCGACAAACACGGTGATGATGGCTGGTCCCAGGTGGGCAGACCAAGCTCCCACGAGGCGTGTCGAATTTCCTTTTTGCTCAACCCGGCTTCCAGTAGCGGCGATCGCACCTGCCACTCGCGCGTAGCCATCAGGCCGGGTCGATAATCCTGCGCATCGTCGGCGTTTGAACCATCGATGACGGTGACCAGTCCTCGTTCGTTGGCAATGGCGAAAAGGACCCGCCACAATTCACTCTTGCAGAAGTAACAGCGACGAGTTCCGTTGGCCACGTATTCCGGATCCGCCAACTCGGCGGTTTCCGCCTCCAGGTGGGGAATCCCCAGATTCATGGCCAGCTCCCGTGCATATTGGGCCTGGGCCTGGGGGACGGATGCACTCCGGCCGGTAACCGCAAGGACATGCCTGGCGCCCAGCACACCAACCGCAACGCGGGCCAGGTAAACCGAGTCCACGCCACCCGAATAGCCGATGCAAACCGAGCCGCAGTCCCGCAGAATCGATTGCAGCTGCACCAGTTTGTCAGCCGGCGAACCGATCTCGGCGGCTGCCGACATCATTTCAACACCGTGGAGCATGGCGGCAAGGTAAAGTGAGACACGAGTGCGCGACAAGCCGGGTCACGCTCTGTGCCGGTCATCGAACAGCCAAGCTTGTCCAGCCATTGAACCGTCATGATGGAAGTGAGGATGTCGCTTCGAGCCGGAAAGCGGCACACATCCACTACCAGGTTCACCGTTACCAGGTTCACCGTCGAAGCGCGCAAGAGATCAAGCGCTTGCGTGTCGAGTGCCCGATCGTGCAATTGGACTTCATGGCCGGCATGATGGGCTGGTTGGCGAAAAGGGTTCCCGTTTCACATATTGAAATCTGGCCAGGGTACGCAGCGGTCCTCGCCA
>JBOHRF010000037.1:0-27785 GCA_050732575.1 Longimicrobiales bacterium | reverse complement strand
GCCCGCAGGTGGCCCAAGTAGCCCCTCAACTCAAGACGGGCTCGATGGATATACGTTTTCACTGTGCCTAGCGGCACACTCATGATTTCCGCGATTTCTTCGTATGCCCGGCCCTCGAGATGGCAGAGCACGATAGCCGTCCGATACTCCGGCCGAAGCCTGGCTATGGCCCCCTCCAACTCCCCGCTCAGCTCACGCTGGGCGGCATATTCCTCCGGACTGGGCTCATCAGCCGCCACCGAAACCGTGCTGGCTTCCGCCTCCGACGCCGTGGCTGCATGAGGCGAGCCCTCCAGCGACAGGGTCTCCGGCTCCTTCTTCCGAAGTAGGTCCAGCGCTGTATTGTGCGCGATCTTGAATATCCAGGAGCTGAATTTGTAACTCGGATCGTAGCGGTCGAGCGCGTTCAGTACTTTGATGAACGTGTCCTGCGAGAGATCTTCTGCGCGCTCACGATCGCGAACCAAACGGTAAATGAGCGAAAACACCGGCCGCTCGTAGCGGCCGATCAACTCGCGGAACGCCGCCTCACGCCCTTCCCGAGCGCGGGCAACGACCTCCTGGTCGGTTAGTTTGGTATAGTCCACGGATTCCGGTGCCGACGCGTACCAGCCGAGCCGCGTGCGCTTCGGCAACGGACAAGACTACGCAGCATTTTCCCGCCGGGTTTCGACATGCACCGGCCTTGTAGCCCTGCCGTGTGATGCGTAGGTTCGGGCGTTTCTCCTTCGGCGGCCTGAATTTAGAACGCAACATGCGCGCAGCAAACCTGCCGCTGGACCGTCTGCCAACGTGAACGTGACCGCACCAGAGCAAGACCCTGGAACCGCGGAGCCGTCTCGAACCGCGGCCCACAGCTCGACCAGCCCCTTGCCTCCACCCGAGCACAAAGCAGCCGCGGTTCAGCGAATGTTCGGCGCTATCGCGCCTCGATACGACCTGCTGAACCATCTGCTGAGTCTCAATCGAGATCGTTACTGGCGGCGCCGCGCCGTCGATCGCCTGGAAAAAGGCGATCCGACCGCCCGTCTCTTCCTGGACGCCTGCGCTGGGACACTCGATCTGTCTCTGGAACTGGCAGTCCGGCCGCACTTCAACGGACTGGTCGTGGCCTCCGATTTCAGCTTCAACATGCTGCGCGCTGGCGCAGGCAAACTACGCAACCGGCCGATCCGCATGGTCTGCGGCGATGCGCTCAACTTGCCCGTTCCAGATGCCACCTTCCACGCAGCCATGGTTGCCTTCGGGGTGCGCAACCTGTCTTCGCTCGACGCCGGATTACGGGAGCTGGCTCGCGTGATCCGCCCGGGCGCTCGTTTAGTCGTCCTCGAATTCACCACCCCGAGCCGGCAGCCGCTGCGATCCCTGTACCTCTTTTACTTCCGCCGATTGTTGCCCCTCATTGGCCGGTTGCTCTCCGGTCATCAGTCGGCATACGCCTATCTGCCGGCCTCAGTCCTGGAGTTTCCCGGGCCGCGTGGATTGGCCGAGCGAATGCAAGCTGCCGGCTTCCGCGATGTTCGGTGGGAGGCAATGACCGGTGGAATAGTCACACTTCATACCGCCACACGCCTCTAGCTGAAGAATCGCAGAACGTTTTCAAGGCGGAACTGCAAAGGCGGCGGGAAGTCGGTGTCAGAGTTCCGAAGTTGAATTTCCGCTTTTTGAAAGAGTCGAAGTCCCGAAAAGGACCTCCGCTCCTTTTCCTCTCTCGTCACGACCCCTTACAAGTCTGTGGGTCGAGTTTATCCTAGGCAAGATTAGTGGTACCGGGTTTTTGTGGTGGAGGATGGCATGGGCGGAGGGCGCATGAAACGGGAACCGTTGTGGCGGCGGTATGCGCGGCTGTGGGGGAAAGACCCGGGAGCGGATGCGGAGGATGAGTTGTCGTTTCACTACGAAATGCGCGTGCGTGACTATGTGAGACGGGGGATGGATGAGGCATCGGCGCGCGCAGCGGCGAGCCGGCGGCCAGGCGATGTGGCCGCGGTGCGGGAGGCGTGCGCAGAGCTGGGCGCTCGGACCGTGCGTTCGGATCGCCGGCGCGAAGGGCTGGGCGAGCTGCGTCAGGACGTCAAACGTTCAGTTTTGGTATTGAAGGCCGCCAGGCTACGAACCCAAGCGGCCGGCAAGATCCGGAAGAATTGCATGTAGTCACAACCGAGTATTTCCGGACGTTGGGCGTGCGCCTGCGCGGGCGGATGTTTGACGGCCCGGGACCGAGCCAGTGCGCCGTGCTGCGGGGTTCGCTGGGTTTGGCCGCGTTGGGACTGGTGCTCGGACTGGCAGGCTCCGTGCTGGCTACCCGCGTACTCGGTTCGCTTCTCTTCCAAGTATCACCCAGTGATCCGCTCACCCTGGTTGCTATTGGCCGTGGTTCTGACCACTGCAATCGTTGCGTCCTGGGTGCCGGCGTATCGAGCGGTGAGGAGTGATCCGCTCAGCGCGTTGCGGAGCTCCTGACGCAACGAGTCATGCGGTTGCGGTCAGAATGGCGACCGGCAGATCGCTGAGCAGGGTGGCCAGTCGCGCGGGTCCCCTGCTCACCAGCGAGCGGCCTGTGATAACATCCTGCCATTCTGCTGCTTCGGTCAACAACTCCGTGTCACCCCAGGTGCGCGCATCCGGCCAACGTGGTGCGCTGCGCAGCTGCGCTAGAAAGCGTGCGGCAACAAACAGAACCCGCTGGTTACCCAACCGCCGTTCGAAGGCAATGATATGGTGCTCACGCTCGCCCACGGCTTTGATCGGGACATACTGGCCGCTGGCAAACAAGGCGGCGCAGCGCGCGCGCTCGTGTAGCCCGCGCGCCGTAACCAGCGCCTTGATGCGACCATCCCGCCAATTCCGCTTTGCGGTCTCGAGATCGACCGGCTGGAGGGCAATTCGGCGCTCCGCATAGTCAACCGGTCGGCGGTTGTCGGGATCCACCAGGGAGAGTGACCACGATTCCGTGCCCTGATAGAAGTCGGGTACACCTGGCGCGCCCAGTTTGAGCACGACCTGGGCAAGTGAGTTGAGGGCGCCGTAAAACGACGTACGCTGCTCCAGCTGCAGAAAAGGCACTCGGAATTCAGAGCCGTTCAGGATTGAAGAAACAAAACCCAGGACGACTGCCTCGTATTCTTCATTGGGAGCACGCCAGCTGGTGCGCTGTTTGGCTTCGCGCACGGCCTTCAGCATGTAGGTCCGGATGCGCTGCTCGAAGTCGGCGGTTAGCGGTTGTAGTGGCCAAACGCCAATCAACGTCTGGTAAAGCAGTAACTCCGTGTTGGCATCAGGCGCTTCCAAGTCCTGCACTTGCCGGCGCAGTGGTGCGTGCAAGGTGCGCCATTGCTGCACACATGAGAGCCATTCACCGGCCAACTCAGACAGCACGTTGATGCGGGCGCGCACATCTTCGCTCCGTTTGTTGTCATGCGTGGAGGTGGCATTCAGCGAATGGGGCCAGTCGCTGAGTCGACTCTGCATCCTCTCGTGGAACCGAGCGATGGAGCAGATGGCCCGGCGCGGATCACACCCCACATCACAGGTTGATACCAGCGGGTGGTAATTATAAAAGGTGGTGTCTTCCAGGCCCTTGGCCATTACCGGGCCACTGAGTTGCTGCCAGCGCAGTGTGAACTCGAGGCGGTCGTCGGACTGCGGTTCGAGCAACAGGTCGCGCAGCCAATCGATGACTGCTGCATCGGCCCCGCGCTGGCGCGCACCGTTCAGCGCTTCATCAATGACAGCATAATCAACCTCGTGGGGAGCACAAGTGATGTACGTGCGATATACGGGCAGGCAGGCGGTAATTTCGGTGAGGGCAAACTCGAGTGCCTCGTGCGCGGCATGGGGTAACAGTCGACTCAAGCGCAACACCAGCCCGTGCAGCTCACCCCGAAAGAGGGTGGCAATGACCTGGTGTTTCTTGACGTGCAGCAGCTCGGTGAAGTCAGCGATGCCGGTGAGCCGGCTGTACGCTTCCGTCAATAGTTGCCAGCCGTCCGGCTGGACGAAGAGGCCATTGAGCACGCCCAGGAAATCGTAACCGGTAGTGCCGTTGGCACACCAATCCGTGGGTACCTGCTCGTCGCCAATCAGAATCTTCTCGACCACGACGTAGCGCCGGGTGTCCGTGTTCTGCGCAATGGCCTGGTGCAAGGTACGCAAGTAACCGGCGGGATCGCGCAATCCGTCAATGTGATCGATGCGGACACCTGTGATCGTGCCGGTACGCAGCCAGGGCAGGATGCGCTCATGAGTGGCCGCAAATACGGCCGGGTCTTCACTGCGCAAACCGGCCAGCTCGGAAATGTCGAAGAACCGGCGGTAGTTGATCTGACGGTCACCCGGCAGCCAATGGAAGAGGGTGTAAGGCTGGCGGTCCAGCAATTCCATGAGCTGCTCGCGCTCGAGCGGAAGTGTGTGCCTGCATGGCCCGTTGCTCAGTGCATCAGCCAAACCATTGTGCAGCAAACGTGCGCTTTGTGCGCGCTGTTCTGCGTGCTCCGTATCCGTGCGCGCGGGCAGCCCGGCCGCCCGTTCAGCCAGTCGATCCAGCTCGGCCACGGTTGCTGCGGGCAACTGCGGGCCGAAGTTGGCCTGGAGCGCGCTCACCAGCAAAGGAATGCTGGCCGCGTCCAGAGGCAGCCGTCGATCCAGATAGGCGAGGGCGATCTGACGATCTTCGATGACCACCCGCAGATCACCATCAGCAGTGCATGCCTCGAGACTCTTGTTGAGCACAGGCAGGGCCAGCCGCTCTTTGGGTTGGGCCGTCCAATCGATATCGAAGAAGCGCGCAAAGCGGGCCGCGCGTCCATGCTCCAGCACCGCTCTCCACCATGGGTTGGCTTCCGTGGCGGACATGTGGTTGGGCACAATATCGAGCAGGAGCCCCATGCCGCGCTGGGAGAGCGCAGCCGCCAATTGTTCGAACTCTGCGTCGGAACCGATCTCGTGGTTGACATGCCCGGGATCGATCACATCGTAGCCGTGCGTGCTGCCCGAGCGGGCCTGCAAAAGTGGCGAGAGGTAGAGATCGGAGATGCCCAGGGCCTGGAAATAGTCGAGCAACTGGTGCACATCGGCGAGGCGGAACTCGGCGTTGAGCTGAAGGCGATAGGTAGCGTGCGGCACCCTCATCCGGAAATCGAGACGGACAGCTGATCACCCAGCCGGCGGAAGCTGTTCACCCAAGCGGCCGCTTCATCATCGCCGCGTTGGGCCGCACGCTGCTTCCACGGGTAATGTGCTTTCATCAAATCGAAGTACAGGTTCTGCACTTTCCAGAGGTCTACCTCGCCTACAGTCAAGGTGGCAATGCGGGCCAGGTCCTCCAGCACGCGCAGAGTTTTCAGGTTGTCGGGGTCTTGCCACAAACAGACAGCCAGTCGATCGAGCGCGCGCTGGAAGGTGAGCGTAAGGGCACGCGTGTCCAGCTTTACCTGCGAGGAACGTACCTGCTCGAGCACGCGGGTCGCCCGCTGTAAGTCGATGGGCTGCTCGGTCAGCACGCGCTTGAGGTCGGCATTGAGCACGTATTCGGCGGCCGCGCGGAAAGCCGCAGGCGTAGGCTGGTCGATGTCAGAAAGAAACCGCATCAGCGGCGCATGTTGCTCGTAGAGTTGGCGGTACACACTACCCGCGTGAGCCAGCGTGGACTCCAGGATCAAGTCCAAAACGCGACGTTGCGAATCCGGGAACAGCGAACGGATGGAGAACGTGTCACCGCCGAACCGTTCATCCATGCGCCGAATTACAGCCGGAAAGTCACGATCGAAGAACGCCATCTTGAGGTCGGATAGTAGGCGCGGGTAGCTATCCTGGCCTTCCTGCGTGCGGGCCACACCACCGTGCACGTGATGATCACCGAAATAGAGCACGGCAAACGTAGCCAACACGGACTCCAACGTTATCTCCGATGTGATGCGCGCGCGGCCCACCGCCAACCGTGCTTCTCCGGAGGTCATGTTTTCGCGATCCTCCAGTTCCACGCGGTAGCAGTAGATCTTTTCCTCCTGCTGGTATTCCTGGTAGAGCGCGCTGACCGCGTAGTGCGCGCCGATCTTGAACAGATCGACGGTGGCGCGCCGCACGTGCTTCTGAAAGATGTCGCGGCCCGTGCCTTCGGTGGGCAGGTTGCTGCGCGCCTGTTGCAACCGAGCGAGAAAGGGTGCACTGAGGCGCTGGTCGGACAACTCTTCAGCCAATTGAACGGCGCGGCCTGCGTACTGAATGACCTGCACGGTTTCAATGCCGGCCAGATCATTGAAGAACCAGCCGCAGCTCGTGAACATCAACATGGCATGCCGCTGCAGCTCGAGCAGTTTCAAGGCGCGCACGCGATCCGACTCGCTCAGGCTACGCAATGCGTGGCGATTCAGGAAAGCAGCAATGGAGTCGCGCGATCGATCCAGTACTACATCGATGTAGTCATCCCGTGCGGCCCAGGGGTCGCGCAGCAGCTGGCCTGCCTGCTGATCGTACAATGGAATGAGTCCGTCACGCAGCCAGTCCAGCGCTGCGCGCAGGGGCGCGCGCCATTCCTGGTTCCAGTGTTCGGCGCCGCCCGTGTGGCAGCCGCAGTTGCTGCGCCACCGCTCAATACCATGGGCGCAGCTCCAGGAGGTGTTTTCGATGATTTCTACTTCGTGGGTGGGTGGGAAGCGCTCCAGGAATTCTCCATAGTTGGTCATTTCGGCGAGGCCGCGGTTCTCGATGTGATAGAGCGCATAGGCCAGCGCCATGTCGCCATGACGGTGGTGATGGCCGTAGGTCTCGCCATCGGTGGCGATGTGGACCAGCTGCGCATCGTCGCGCTCGCCCTGAATCTCCATGAGCCGCTGGGCAAAGTATTCGCCGTTCTTGAGCAGGCCTTCAAAGGCCACGCCGCGCGCAATCGGTCCATCGTAGAAGAACAGGGCAATTTCACGGCCGGAGGGCAGCTTTTGCAGATATGCGCGCGTCGACTCCAGGCGCCCGCTCGCCACCTCCTGCCACCGGCCACCCAGCGGGCGCACGCGCGCGGCCTGGTGCGGCGCCAGAATGGTGAAGCGGATGCCGTTGGCAGCCAGGGCGTCCAGAGTGGCCAGGTCCACGGCTGTTTCGGGCAGCCACATGCCTTCGGGTTCGCGCGCAAAGCGCCGCCGAAAGTCGCGCATGCCCCATATCACCTGGGTCTGGATGTCGGCCGCATTAGCGAGCGGCATAATGAGGTGATTGTAGGCCTGGGCGAGGGCCGAACCATGCCCGCTGAAGCGCTGCACGCTGGCGCGGTCCGCCTGCAGAATGGCGTCATACGTATCGGCCGCATGCAGCTCCAGCCAGGCCAGTAGGGTGGGCCCGAAATTGAAGCTGATCTGGCTGTAGTTGTTTACGATCTTGAGAATGCGATCGTCTGCGTCCAGGATGCGCGACGCGGCATTGGGCGCGTAACACTCGGCCGTGATGCGTTCGTTCCAATCATGATACGGGTACGCACTTTCCTGCCGCTCCACCGTTTCCAGCCAGGGGTTTTCGCGCGGTGGCTGATAGAAATGGCCGTGGATGGCGAGGTAACGTTTCATGCAAGACGTTCGCGGTCGAGCATGCAGGCGCCCAGCCGCATAATCATTGGCCGTCGCTCCTGGGCGCGTGCCGCGCCAACATGATCATGGCCAGCGGCGGCAGAGTCAGATTGAGTGACCAGGGCCGACCGTGCATGGTCTGAGCGGTAGCTTCCACGCGTCCCAGGTTGCCTACGCCACTGCCATCGTATTCCAGCGCGTCACTGTTGAGCAACTCGGTCCAATCCCCGCTTTCGGGCACACCGATGCGATAGCCGAAACGGGGCACGGGCGTAAAGTTGCAGGCCACCAGCACGGTCTCTCCGCTGCGGCTGCGGCGCACCATGGAGACCACGCTGTTCAAAGCATCGCTGGCATCGATCCACTCAAAGCCTTCCGCTTGGAAGTCGTGTTCATGCAGCGCAGGATGCCGGCGATAGAAGCGGTTGAGATCTCGCACCCAGCGTTGCACGCCGCTGTGACTTGCGTGCTCGAGCAGGTGCCAGTCCAGGCTGGAATCGTGATTCCACTCGCGCACCTGGGCCAACTCGTTGCCCATGAAGAGCAGTTTCTTGCCCGGCTGAGCATACATGTAGCCCAAAAGCAGTCGCAAATTGGCAAAACGTCGCCAGGCATCGCCGGGCATCTTGGAGAGGAGTGAACCCTTGCCATGCACCACCTCGTCATGGGAGAGTGGCAACATGAAGTTTTCGTTGAAGGCGTACAGCATGCGAAAGGTCAGACGATCGTGATGATACGATCGGTAAACCGAGTCTTTGGACATGTAGTCGAGCGTATCGTGCATCCAACCCATGTCCCACTTCATGCCAAAGCCCAGACCGCCCACGTAGGTGGGTCGTGAGACCATTGGCCAGGCCGTTGACTCCTCGGCCACGGTCTGCACGTCATTGTGGGCCTTGAACACTTCCTCGTTGAAGCGGCGCAAGAAGGAAATGGCGTTCAGATTTTCGCGTCCGCCGAATTCGTTGGGGATCCACTCACCGGGTTGGCGCGAGTAGTCGAGATAGAGCATTGATGCCACGGCGTCCACGCGCAGTGCATCGGCGTGATACAGCTCGAGCCAGTAAAGCGCGCCGCTCAGCAGGAAGCTGCGCACCTCGTTACGACTGTAGTTGAAGATGAAGCTGTTCCAGTCGGGGTGAAACCCCTGGCGCGGGTCGGCGTGCTCGTACAAGTGGGTGCCATCGAAGAAGCCCAGGCCGTGCTCATCGGTGGGGAAATGCGAGGGCACCCAATCGAGAATCACGCCCACGCCGTGCTGGTGCAACTTGTCGATCAGGAACATGAAGTCCTGTGGTGTGCCGTAGCGACTGGTGGGCGCAAAGTAACCGGTAGTCTGATAGCCCCAGGAGCCGTAGAACGGATGCTCCATCACGGGCAGAAACTCGACGTGCGTGAAGCCCAGATCGTGTACGTAGGCCGGCAGCTGCTCGGCCAGCTCGCGGTAGGTCAGAAAGCGGTCGCCGTGGCGCCGCCAGGAGCCGAGGTGCACCTCGTAAACGGCGAGAGCCGTGTCCAGCGCATTGCGACGGAAGCGCTCGCGCATCCATTCACCATCATTCCAATCGTAGGACAGGTCCCACACGATGGAAGCCGTTTGGGGCGGCACTTCACGGTGAAACGCGAACGGGTCAGTCTTGTCAGCGTGATAGCCGAGATAGCGCGATGCGATGTAGTACTTGTAGCGTGCGCCCGTACTCAGGCCCGGCACGAAACCGGCCCAGATGCCGGAGTGCTCGACGGGCAGGAGCGGATGTGCGTTCCGGTTCCAGGCGTTGAAATCACCGATCACGCTGACCTGCTCTGCATTGGGTGCCCATACGGCGAAATGCACACCGGCTACGCCGCCGGCCTCGGTGCCATGCGCGCCGAGTTTGCGCCAGAGATGGATGTGACTGCCCTCGTTGAAGAGGTACAGGTCCTCGGGCGTAAGCAGCGTGTGCAAGGCGGTTTCAGGTTTCACGGCGTATCTCGTTCAAGCGGCTGAGCAGCGCGGCAACCTCGGGTTCATTCACGATTTCCTCGAGGGACGGCCGCGTGCGGCGCCGCCAGTTGGGGCGCTCCGCGGACGTGCCCGGTACATTCTGCGGGCGCTCCTCGCGCCACAGGTCTTCCAGATTGACCAGGACCAGGCTGGCCGGGCTGGCAGCCAGGCAAGCGAGCAGAGCATCGCGGACCTGTTCGGGTTGAGCCAGGCCGTGCAAGAAGCCTGCTCGCCTGAGCTGCTCGGCCAACGCATGAAGGAGCGCCCGGCGATCGTGGCGCACGGCGGCAATTTCCTCGGCATCGATCAGCCCCAACTCACCGCGCAAATCGGCGTCCAGTCCGCGCCGGAAGGCCTCGAAGGTGGGCATGTCATGCGTGTTCAGGCAGGCTACCGAAAGAGCGGGAGGCGGCGGCAACGAATCGGGCTCCTCGGATCGTGCCTCGAATTGCACGACGAACATGCGCGCGATCCGATGATCACCCATCTGCTCACGCACCTCGGGCGGCACGGTGCCCAGGTCCTCGCCCACAATGGTGGCGTGGTGGCGGTGGGACTCGAGCGTGAGCAGTGCGTACAGCTCGGCCGCGGGATAGCGCACGTACACACCGTGCACCGCCGGCATGCCAGCCGGCACCCAGAACAACCGGTGCAGGGCCATGACATGATCGAGGCGCAGAACAGCGGCGTAGCGCAGATGGGTTTGAAGGGCTGCGCGCAAATAGGCGTAGCCGCTTACGCGCAGCGCGTTCGGGCGCATGGGCGCAAAACCCCAGTTCTGGCCCTGCGTGAAGAACGCATCGGGCGGTGCGCCCGTGGCCACTCCGGGAGCGAACAAGTCACGCTCGCGCCAACTATCGTAGCCATCCGGATGCACGCCCAGAGGAAGATCCAGATAGAGCCGGGCGCCGCGCGCATGGCTGATGGCCGCGAGTTGGCGGGTGGCTGCGTACTGCGAAAATCGATGGTAGGCGGCATGGTCGGCATGATAATCGGACGGTTCCAGCCGACCGTCCTGCATGCGTGTCGGCCAGGCCGGCCAACCCTGCTGTTGGCGGTCACATGCGGCTCGAAATGCAGCGTAGTCACGCGCCCGCGGGTAGTCTTTCTCGAAGGCGCGAAAATCGGCACTCTGTTCACCGTGGCTTTGCACGAAGCAAAGCGCCAGTCGCTCCAAAACGCGACGCTTGAGAGCCGCCACGGCGTGATAGTCGACCAGCTCAGCGTGATTCAACCGCTCGATTTCGCCCAGCTCCGATCCGCTCAACACATCGCCATCCGAGGGTGCAACCAGCAGCTCGCGCGCGGCCAGCACATCAATGAAGGCATCGCTCCAGAACAGCCTCGAGACGGGTGAATACGGGCTGGGTTCGAAGGGTCGATCGAGGAACGTGGCCAGCAGCGGCAACGTGCAGACGTAATCACCACCGAGCCCGCCAATCCAGCGGGCCAACTCGCTCAGCTTGCCGTAATCACCAATGCCCTGATTGCGCGAGGATCGCACCGAATACAGCGGCAAGAAGGCGCCCCAACTGCGTCCGTCTTCGACGTATGCCTGCATGGGCGCGCTGATGATGTGAGCGCGCGCCCACTCGCCGGCAACGCGCACACTCAGTTGGTGGTACCCGTGCGGCAACACCTGGGGCAGATGACCGGTCAGACCGCGCTTTGCAGGCTGCAGTTGCAGTTGGCCGCCCTGCAACGAACCATCCTCGAGGCGCAGCTCATAAAGGGCCGTGGCAACGGACCAGGGCGCGCGCACGGCGAATGCGCCGAGCAGGCCATTCCACGCAACCAGAACAGGCTCCAGCAGGCCCTGCTGCTCGGCCTGCGCTGCCAACGCACGCTCCGCATCTTCGGCGCGCTCCAGGGGCAGGCCCAGCGCACGAAGCACGGCTACCAGCGCTTCGGGAGCCGCCTGGCGCGTCTGACCGTAAGAGTCTGCATAACTGAGCTGCACGCCGTACTGCGTAGCCAACTGCTGTAGTGCATGCGAAAGCATCAGCCGGCCTGCAGCAGGTCGAGCACACCACGCAGCGGTACGATGAGCCATTCCGGCCGGTTGTTCAATTCGTAGCCGATTTCGTAAACCGCTTTCTCGAGCAGGTAGCAGTCCAGCAGAATGCGCTGTTGCTCCACGTCGGACGGCAACAGCCGCGGGTCAATGGTGGCCAGGTAGCTATCCAGGAATGCGGAGCCGACCTGCACGTACCAGAGCTCCGCCCAACTCTCCAGTAGTTGCAGGTCCTCATGGCGCAGCGCCTGTCGTTCCGTGCGCACGACCAGGGGCGCGTGCGCCGCGTAGTGGAAGGAACGCAGCATGCCGGCCACATCACGCAGCGGCGTGCGCTTCATGCGTCGCTCGCTCAGCGGATGGAGTGGTTCACCTTCGAAGTCCGTGACCACGAAATCACGGCCCGTGTACAACAGCTGTCCGAGATGGTAGTCACCGTGACAGCGGATGCGCGTGGCGGCTATGGGCTGCGATATGATTGCGCGCAGCCGCTGCAGGACGTCGTCGCTCAGAGAAAGTACATGCAGCGCGATCTGCCGTGCCTCTGCCTGCAGGTGCTCGACACGCTTTTCCAGTTGTTGCAGCACGCGACCGGAAAGGTTGCGCATGGTCTGGTACAAAGAACGCTGGTAAAAGCCGGTAAAGGGCTCGGGCGCAAAGGCCGGATCTTCGGTTTGTGCACCCAGCGCATTGTGCAGCTCGGCCGTGCGCCGGCCCATCAAGGCCGCGTCATGGATGTACGCACCGATGGACTCGCGCGCCTGTGTGTCGGGCGCGCGGGCCAGGCGCAGCAGGCCTTTGGTGGTGGTGTCGACGGGTGCCGCCTGCTGGGCCGTAGTGGCCGCGCGCTCGAAGAAAACGCTCACGCTATCCAGCGTGTATTGCCAGGCATCGCCTTCGTTGCGCGCATAGGCGTGCAGCACAGCCACGGTTTGGAAGTCATCACCCTGCCGGTAGTCCAGCGCCCCGGCCACGGCTGGAGAGTGAGGGAATCCGCGCGCCGTCAGGAATTCGCCAATCTCCATGTCGAGGCCGACACCTTCCTCCAGCTTCCGATACAGTTTGAGCACGAACGTGCTGCCGAAGGCAATGGACGTGTTGGTCTGATCGGCATCGGCCAGGCTGGGCTCGAGCGGTGGATTGCCCTGCTGCAGCTCCCGCAGCGCGCGCGTGGTCGTGCCCTGCAGTGCGCCTGCGCTGCCCGGCAGCCGGCGTCGCGAACGAATCACTTCGAGTACAATGCGAGCGAACTCAGGCTGGCTCACGGCATCGACCAGACAACGGGTCGGCTCACTGCCACGCAGGACCACGCCGCACACTACATCCTGGGTATCGCGCTCGCCGGCCGGCGCCAGGGCGAGGGGCAGCACGTACGTTTCGGCATCACCTTCCACGTAGTCGACGCGCACGAATGCGATGTGCGGGTCATTGGCGTGCGGCGTGAGCGGAATCACTTCGACAATGGCCACCGAGCGCAGCTTGCGCGCCTTGCCCCGGAACCAGCGTTGGTGCACCAGGTAGCCACGAAGTTCGCGTTCCAGCGCGGCGTGTGCGCCGCCCTGCAGCAAATCGGCCAGTGAGGTGGCGGCAATGGTGCGCGGCTGCGTGCCGACCACGTGCTCAGGGCCACGACCGGCAACCGGTTCGAGCGAAAACCAGTAGAACGCGTGCGGTCCCAAGGTCAGAAAGAACGGGTGATCACCGAGGGCAGGGAACTCGGTGCTGCCCATCAATTCAATGGGTACGCTGCCTTTGAAGTCGCGCAGATCCAGATCAACGAACTGCACCAGGCGCGATAGGTTGGCTACGACCAGGATGTCTTCGTCGCGGTACCGACGCAGGAAGGCCAGTACTTTTCGATTGTCGGGATAGAGGAACTCGATGGACCCGCGGCCGAACGCCTGATACCGTTTGCGCAGCGCAATCACCCGCTTCATCCACCAGAGCAGCGAGTTGGGGTTGGCCTGCTGCGCCTCCACGTTGACCGTGCCGAAGTGATACTCCGGATCGATGATGGCGGGCAGATACAGCTGCTGCGGGTTGGCCCGTGAAAAGCCGGCGTTGCGATCGCCACTCCACTGCATCGGTGTACGTACGCCGTTGCGGTCACCCAGGTAGATGTTGTCACCCATGCCGATTTCATCGCCGTAATAAATGACCGGCGTGCCCGGCAGCGAGAAGAGCAGGCCATTCATCAGCTCGATGGTGCGCCGATCATTGCCCAGCAGCGGCGCCAGGCGCCGACGAATACCCAGGTTGATGCGTGCTTTCGGGTCGCGCGCGTACACGCGATACATGTAGTCACGCTCCTCATCGGTCACCATCTCCAGCGTCAGCTCGTCGTGATTGCGCAGGAACGTGGCCCACTGGCAATTGGGTGGGATGGGCGGCGTCTGCTTCAAGATGTCGATGACGGGAAAGCGGTCTTCCATGCGGATAGCCATGAATAGCCGGGGCATGACCGGGAAATGGAAGGCCATGTGACACTCGTCGCCGCTGCCAAAATAGGGCACGGTTTCTTCCGGCCATTGATTGGCTTCGGCTAGCAGCATGCGTCCGGGGAAGCGCGCGTCAATGTGCGCGCGCAGCTTTTTCAGGAAGACGTGCGTTTCGGGCAGGTTCTCACAGTTGGTGCCCTCTCGTTCATACAGGTAGGGAATGGCGTCCAGGCGCAGCCCGTCGATGCCCATCTTGAACCAGTAATCGAGCGTGCGAAACACGGACTGATGCACGGCCGGGTTGTCGAAATTGAGATCCGGCTGATGGGAGAAGAAGCGGTGCCAGTAATACGCCTCGGCCTCCGGGTCCCAGGTCCAATTGGAGGCTTCGAAGTCCTTGAAAATGATGCGCGCTTCCCGGTACCGATCGGGCGAATCGCTCCACACGTAGAAATCGCGCGACTGGCTGCCGGGCGGGGCGTGACGTGCGCGCTGAAACCAGGGATGCTGGTCGGAAGTGTGATTGATGACCAGCTCGGTAATCACGCGCAATCCGCGCCGGTGCGCTTCGCGCAGGAATTCACGAAAGTCTCGCATGCTGCCGTACGCCGGGTGGATGCGTGCGTAATCGGCAATATCGTAGCCGTCATCCTTCCATGGTGACGGATAGAAGGGCAGCAGCCAGATGGCGGTGATACCCAGATCCTCGAGGTAATCCAGTTTCTGTGCCAGGCCCCGGAAGTCACCCAGACCATCGGCCGTGCTGTCAAAGAAGGCGCGCACGTGCAATTCGTAGATGACGGCATCCTTGTACCACAGGGGATCGGCCGCATGGGCAGCAAACAGAGGCAGCTCAGACATGCGCGGCCGGAACGCTCGGTTGGACGCGCAGGATGTGCGCGGGTCGGCTTGGATCCAGTGCTACGTAGTTGCGGGCGCCGCTCCAGGCATAGGTCTCGCCCGTCAACAGGTCCTGGACGTGAATGGGTCCCTCGGTGGGCAAGCCCAATTGCTGCAAGGGCAGTTCGATCCAGCCCGTTTGCGCACGCTCGGCATCCAGATTGACCACAGTGATGATCACGTTGCGCAAATCCGGTGTGTGCTTGGAATACGCAATCATCTGCTCGTTATCGATGCGATGGAATACCAGGGATCGATCGCTATGCAATGCCGGGTTGTCATGACGAATACGATTGACCCGCGCGATGAGCTCAGCCATGTCGCCCCGGCTCGAGAAATCCCAGTGATACAGCTGGTATTTCTCCGAATCGAGATACTCTTCGCTGTCCGGCTCGCGGGCACTGTTCACCATGTGCTCGTAGGGCGGACCATAGATGCCATAGTTGGCACCCAGCGTAGCCGCCAGGATCAGGCGCGATTTGAAGACCGGTTCCCCATGTTTCTGAAATGGCTCGGTCAGGATGTCTGGTGTATTGGGCCACAGGTTGGGGCGGAAGAAGTCGACAACCGGAGCCGACGTCAACTCGCGAAAATATTCCATCAGTTCCCATTTCGCGTTGCGCCAGGCAAAGTAGGTGTAGGACTGAGTGAAGCCGAGCTTGGCCAGCCGATACATCACTTTTGGTCGCGTGAACGCCTCAGACAGCAGAATGACATCCGGATGTTTGGCCTTGATGGTGCCGATGAGCCACTCCCAAAACGGAAACGGCTTGGTGTGCGGATTGTCGACGCGGAAAATGCGCACGCCCTGCTCGATCCAGAAGGTGATGATGCTGCGCAGCTCGTGCCAGAGTGCCAGCGCGTCCGGTGAATCGAAATCAAACGGATAGATATCCTGGTATTTCTTGGGTGGATTTTCTGCGTACTGGATGGAACCATCCGGGCGCGTGCGGAACCAGGTCGGATGCGCGCGCACGTAGGGATGATCGGGTGACGCCTGGAACGCGATGTCCAGGGCCACGTCGATGCCATGTGCGCGCGCGGTCTGCACCAGGTGCGCCAGGTCGGCAACCGTGCCCAGTTGCGGATGCACGCTTTTGTGACCGCCGTCCCGATCACCGATGGCCCACGGACTGCCGACCTGGCCCGCCTCTGCGTCCAGCGTGTTGTTGCGACCTTTGCGCTGGCTGCGCCCAATGGGGTGGATGGGTGCCAGGTACAATACATTGAAACCCAGTTCAGCAATGCGCGGCAGCCATCGTTCCACGTCGCGCAGCGTGCCGTGTCGGTCGAGCTGGTTCGCGGTAGAACGCGGAAACAGCTCGTACCAGGCGCTGAACCCGGCGCGCGTCGGATCGACCACGACCTCGAGTGTTCGGGGGTAACGGCTGGCATGCTCGCGGCTGGTGTGCGCCGTCATGAGCTGCGCCAACTCCGGATCGAACGCGATTGCGCGCGCTCGTTCCAGGTCGTCACCGCGCAGTAATGCGGCATAGTGAGCGAGCTGCAACCCGGGTTGAGCGGGTGCGGCAAAAACGGCGGCATCGACCCACTGGGCGCCAATGCGCAATTCGACGCTCAACTCCTGACCGGCGGCAATGCGCTTTTCCAGATCGCGGCGCCAGGTTTGGAACGGATCCGGCCAGGCGAGGACCGTATACTGGTAACGCCCCAGCCGTTCGACCTGGAACTGCGCGTGCCAGCGGTCGTTGACCAGCGGGTACATGGGAATTTCGGTCCAGTTGCGGGCACCGGCGCGGCGGTAGAGCAGGGCGCAGCAGATGTACTCGTGACCTTCGCAGAAGACGTCGGCTTCCACCCTGACTTCCTCGCCGACAATGCGCTTGATGGGAAACCGCCCGCAGTCGATTTCCGGCGCGACCCCTTCAATGACAAGGCGATTCCTGCGCACGGTCGCGCCGGCCTGCTTCTCAGCCGCCGCCATGTCCCTCCCTTTACAGACCCAGATCCCGCCGGCTGTTGAGCGATCGAGTCGATGCAAGAATCGGGTCGCTCGAATCGCTTTGCGCGTCCACAATGGCGGATTGGCGGAGCGGGCGCCAGCGCAGACAACGAAAGGTGACGGAGACGGTGAGGGAGATGCCGGCAAACAAGGTAGCCGGTTCCCGGCTACGCTCGCGGCCGTGGCGGCGTTGTATATTCGACGCCAGGTTGACTGAGTGAGGGAGTCCGCGCAAACGTCCGCCCGTTCTGCCCTCACCGTCACCTTCCCCGTCACCTTTCTGTGAGAACACCATGCGCAGGCAAATCGCAACGTTGGTCCTGACGCTGCTGCCCGCGGTGTCTGCAGCACAGGAGCGGCCCCTGGGCACACTGGAAGAACAGGCAGCCACGAGGCAGGAATGGTTGCGCCTGCGGCTGGAGCGCGTGCTGCCGCGCCTGCTGCGCGACAACGGCGTGGACATGTGGATCGTGCCCGTACGCGAGTACAACGAGGATCCTGTGTTCTGGTCGCTGGTTTCGCCCACCACGCTGGCTGCGCGGCGCCGCACCATCTACGTCTTTTACGATCGGGGTGCGCAACGAGGCCTCGAACGCATAGCCGTGGGCGGAACGTCACAAGGCGGATTGTACACGGTGGTCCGCGATCCGGCTGCGCCGGTTGGCACAGCGGGCACGTCCCAGCGACCGGCGGAACCCTTTGGACCGGAACAGTGGAAGCTGTTGACACGCGTGGTCGAGGAACGCAATCCGACGGCGATCGCGGTAAACATATCGCACACACACGCCTTCTCCGATGGACTGACCGCGGGCGAGTGGGAAGCGCTGCAAACAGCTCTGGGTCCCAAGTTCGCGGCGCGGGTAGTTCGCAAAGACCGCCTGCCGCTCGACTACATCTCGATTCGCCTGCCCGAAATGTTGCCCACCTACCGGCGCATGCAGGAGCAGGTCCATGCGCTCATTGCAAGCGCCTTCTCCAACCAGGTAATCACACCGGGCCGCACGAACACGCAGCAGGTAGTCTGGTGGCTACGCCAGCGGGTCAATGACCTGGGGCTGGGCAGCTGGTTCCACCCTTCGGTCAGCGTGCAGCGGCGCGCGGTCGAGATGGGTGATTCCGCTGCGCCGGTGATTGTGCGCGGCGATGTGCTGCATGTCGATTTCGGCATCAGTGCCCTGGGCCTGCACACGGACACGCAACACATGGGGTACGTCCTGCGCGAGGGCGAGACCGATGCGCCGCCTGGCCTGTATCAGGCCCTGCGCAGGAGCAATCGATTACAGGATCTTCTGCTCGAGGAAATGCACCCCGGCCGATCCGGAAATGATGCCCTCCGGGCGACACTCGAACGCATGCGTGTGGAAACAATCGACGGTTCGGTGTATACCCATCCGATCGGTGACCACGGACACGGCGCCGGCCCGCTGATCGGGCTCTGGGATCGGCAGGGTGGTGTAGTGGGTCGGGGCGAAACGCCGATTCTGCCCAACACGTGGTTCTCCATCGAGCTGCAGGCCACCTCTCCGGTGCCGGAATGGAACGGCCAGCGCGTACGTATGGCGCAGGAAGAAGAAGCGCACATCGATGCAGCCGGGAACCGGCACTGGGTGCTGCGCCGGCAGGAGCGGTTTCACCTGGTGCGCTAATGGGAACCCGCTTCGTTTCGCTTTCGATCGAGGAAACGGGCGAAAGCGAACGCGAATTTGAAAGCGAAAGCGTAACAACACGGAGAGCAGAAGCTGGCATGAAAGCGAGAATAAGAACGTTCGTCACGCTCATTGGGGCGCTGGCCGTATGGGCCGCGTGCCGCGACCAGCCCTCGCCGGAACCGCAGGCGCAGGCCGCGCCGGAGCCGCCCCAGCCCGTGGCCGACACGGCACCCAGGGCCACGGTGCCCGTTGGCTGGCCGAACAATCCGAAAGCACCTGTGCCCGGCACCGTTGGGGATGGCACGGTAGGCACGAAGATCACGGTCGATATCAAGGACCGGAAGCTGACGCTCTCACAGGCGGAGATGCCTGGCGGTCCGGTGTCCTTTCAATTCACCAACTCTGATAATGAGCGCCACATTCTGGAAATTACGTGGGAGTACGGCGCTCGCTGGCGCAGCGTTCCGGTTGGCAAAGGCGGTTCCGTCATCATGTCGCAGTCACTGCGTCCCGGACCCTACGAGATCTATTGCTACGTTCCAGGCCATAAGGCGCGAGGTGAGAAGTTTGCGTTTGCCGTGCGGTAGGTCCGAGTTCAGCGGATGAATCGGAATTTTTGAATCGGCCCGCAGGGACTCCGGTGCATCCGACTCATCCGTCGTGTGACTCGATGAGGTAACCGCCGGACACACCTCCCACGACCAATACCAGACCGAACCAGCCGAGCGTTGTGAGCTGCTGCTGAAAGAGCAACAGTGCGAGTGCCGCGCCCACGAAGGGCTCGATGCTGGCGGCGATGGATGCGGGCGCCGCCTCGATGCGTTTGACGGCGGCGAAGTAGAAGAAGTTTGCCGCGAGCACGGAGCCAATACCCAGGCCAGCAATGTAGAGCCAGCCGGCCGATGTAGGCGGTGGCTGAGGAACGTGGCCGCTGAGCGGCAGGAACATGGCCAACAGCAGGGTGCCGCCGATCAGCTCATAGAACAACATGCGCTGAGAGCCGTACCGAGGTACAATGTGACGGGCCAGCAGGGTTCCTCCGCCAAAACTCACAGCAGCCAGGAGTCCACCGACAATCCCGGCAATACGCGTGGCGCCTGTGGTGGACACGCCACTTCCGCCTGCATTTCCATTAACGGTGAACCAGACGCCAACCATCACGACCATGGCCAGAGCAATGCGCGTGACGGTCAGTTTCTCGCCCAGCAGGCGATGGGCAAAAATCGCCACCATAACGGGCGCCGTGTACAGCAACGCAACAGCACCGGCCACACCTACCCCCGCAATTGCGTATTGAAACGCAACTTCGAACAGCGCCACGAACAAACCGCCTACCAGGCCGATCCAGAGTAGTCCGCGCCGATCGATGCGAAACAATTGACGGCTGAAAAGCCCGAAAATGGCAAAACCAAGCGCAGCCAACAGAATGCGCCAGAATCCCACGTCAGTGAGGCCAGATCCTTCGGAATACAGCAACGTACTGAGTGGCCCGGTGGTACCCCAGGTGGCGCCGGCACAGAGCGCAAACAGGTAACCCGCTGCCCTGCCGGCTCCGACGCCTCGGGCGCCCGTGGTTGGTGGCGTTGCGGTTGTTGTTGTCACGTAGTGCCTTCTGAGGGGCGGGCGCGGTTCAGCAAACCGACGCGCCTCAATGTGCCGTGAATATAACATTTCCCCACATCGCATCAGCACGTGCGAAAAAACCGGCCGAAACATTTCCGGGCCCGCGCCCTCGCCCGCGCCCAAGCCGCTGAGCCCCTCGCCCGGGCCCGCGCCTGCGCCCTACATTGCGCGGGCATGGTACCGAAGAATCTACGTTTGTTTCTGGATGACCTGGAGCGCGGTGGCGAGCTGGTTCGCATCAAAGAACCCGTAGCGGTCAAGCTGGAGCTGGCCGCCATTGCCGACCGTGTGATGAAGCAGCCGGGTGGTGGCAAGGCGCTGCTTTTCGAGAGGCCCGTACTCGACGACGGCAGCTCGAGTGCAATGCCTGTGGCGATCAACATCTTCGGCTCGTGGACGCGCATGGCGCGCGCGCTGGGCGTGACCGATGTGAGCGAGCACGCCGAGCGCATTGCCCACCTGTTGCAACCCGACATTCCCCGGGGATTCTGGGCCAAGGTGCAACTAATTCCGAAGTTTGCCGAGCTGGCCAGGGTCCCGCCCCGTGAGTACCGGGGCAAACCACCGTGTCAGGAGATTGTCTACGAGGGTGATGCGATCAATCTGCACCATCTTCCGGTATTGACGTCGTGGCCAGGTGATGCCGGCCCATTCATTACCTTGCCCATGGTCATCACGCGTGATCCAGAAACCGGCATCCAGAACGTGGGCATGTACCGCATGCAGGTGCTGAGTCCACGCACCACGTTCATGCACTGGCAGCGGCACAAGGGCGGTGCTGCACACTTTCGCAAATACGTGGAGCGCGGGGAGCGTATGCCCGTGGCCGTTGCGCTGGGCGCGGATGTCACGACCATGTACACGCCCAGCGCGCCTCTGCCGCCCGGTATTGACGAGTACCTGTTCAGCGGCTTCCTGCGGCGCGAGCCGTTGCTGGTGACCAATACGCTGAGCGCGGAACTACGCATTCCGGCGGAAGCCGAGATCGTGCTGGAAGGTTATGTGGATCCGCAGGAGCCGCTCGGGCTGGAAGGTCCGTTCGGCGATCATACGGGATTCTACACGCCGCCCGATCGCTTCCCGATCTTCCACGTCGAGCGCGTAACACTGCGCAAGGATGCCATCTATCCGACTACCATCGTGGGCCGGCCGCCCATGGAGGATTTCTATCTGGGCGGCGCCAGTGAACGAATCTTTCTGCCGCTGCTCAAGATGACGCTGCCCGAGATCGTGGACTATCACATGCCAGCGGAAGGCATCTTTCACAACCTGGTGCTGGTTGCCATCAAGAAGGAGTATCCCGGTCACGCGTACAAAGTGATGAATGGACTCTGGGGCCAGGGTCTCATGAGCCTGGCCAAGCTGATCGTCGTGGTGGACCACTTCATCGACGTCAGAAACCCGCAGGAAGCCTGGTGGTACGCGCTCAACAACATCGACCCGGAGCGCGATGTGCGTTTCACGTTTGGACCGATCGATGATCTCGATCACTCGGCGCGTGGGCCCGCATTCGGCTCCAAGATGGGCATTGACGGCACCCGGAAATGGACGGAAGAAGGATTTCACCGCCCGTGGCCCGACGTGATCGAGATGGATGCGGCCGTGCGTGCCCGCATCGATGCGATGTGGTCGAAGTTGGGATTGTGATGACTGGCGAACGGATGAACGGATTGAACGTAAACGTCCGTTACTTCGTTTATTGGTTTGTTTCGTTTGTTGATGGTCGGTCGGGAACCGGAGCGATCTCATGCAGCACACAGCACTACCTACCCTGACGCGCGAGGGCCAGAATATGCGTGGTGCCTCGATGGCCGCGCGCCTGGCCAGCTTTGTCCGGCTGCCGCACACGCTTTTTGCCCTGCCTTTTGCCGGGGTGGGCGCCATCCTGGCCTCTTATCGGTTTGCCGGCAACGTGAGCGGGGCGGCCATTTTCTGGATTGTGGTAGCCTTTACGGCAGCGCGCTTTGCGGCCATGGGTTTCAACCGCATTGTGGACCGCCACCTGGATGCACTCAATCCACGCACGCAGCGGCGTGAGCTGCCTGCCGGCCGACTCAGCTTGCTGCAGGCAGTTGCAGCCGTTGCGGCGGCTGCGTTGGTATTCGTGTTCGCAGCGTTTCAGCTGAACCCGGTGTGCGGCTGGCTTTCGCCCGTGGCGTTGGCCTGGACGTTCTTCTACTCGTACACGAAGCGATTCAGTGCCCTGGCGCACGCCGTACTCGGGCTGTCACTGGGTATTGCGCCGGTGGGCGCTTACCTGGCCATTGCCGGACAGTGGAGCGAGCCTGTGTGGGCGTTGCCGCTTCTGGCTGTGGCCGTGATGCTTTGGGTGGCCGGATTCGACATCGTATACGCGCTGCAGGACATTGAAGTCGATCGCGCGCAGCGACTGCACTCCGTGCCCGCATGGCTGGGTGTGCGCAGGGCGCTGCTGGTTGCCCGCGCAGTGCATACGGCGTCCGTGCTTTGTTTCCTGGCCATTGTAGTTCTGCGGGCGTTTCCCGTGCACTGGCTGTTTGCCCTGGCTGTGGCATTGATGGGCGGACTGCTGTACTACGAACACACGGTCGTGACGCCCGGGAAACGAACGGACCTGGCCGAGCTGCCGTCACATCCGGAGCTGGCGCCCGATGTGCAGAGCATCGATCGCGCATTTTTTCGCGTGAACGTTTGGGTGTCTACCTCGTTCTTCCTGTTTGCGCTGCTCGACCGGATCCTGCTTGCCTGATCCGCGCGCAGCGAGGCAGGAGGCCCGGAGCCCGGGCCAATGAGCGCGCCCGTAACGCTGGCCGTGACGGGCGCATCGGGTGCGGTTTACGCCGTGCGTCTGCTCGAGCTGCTGAACGGCGCTCATCTGCCCGTGCAACTCATCATCTCCGAAACCGGCTGGCGGCTGTTACAGGAAGAGCTGGAGATCCAGAACGAAGCCGATCTACGCGCGCGCACAGGTGACTGGTCCCGTGTGACCGTGTACGGCGATCACGATCGCGGGGCGACACCAGCCTCAGGTTCGACGGCCACGCGCGGCATGGTGATCTGCCCGTGCTCGATGGGCACGCTGGCCAGCATTGCGCAGGGTACAACGCGCTCGCTGATCGAGCGCGCGGCTGACGTGGTGTTGAAGGAACGTCGCAAACTGATCCTGGTGCCGCGCGAAACACCCTACTCCCTGATTCACCTGGAAAACATGACGCGCCTCACCCATGCGGGCGCGCTCATCCTGCCGGCCGCGCCCGGTTTTTACCATCGACCCACGCGCATTGCCGAACTGGTCGACTTCGTGGTGGGGCGCATTCTGGCGCATCTCGATGCCGGCGTGCAGTTGGGCCCACGCTGGCAGAGCGGCGAGCCGGCGTGACATGCGCATCGGGCTGATCAGTGACACGCACGGCCAGCTGCGCCCCCAGATCTTCGATCACTTTCGTGCTGTACAGTTGATCCTGCACGCGGGCGATGTGGGCGATCAGGACGTCCTGACGCAACTCGAGACGCTGGCCCCCGTGCATGCCGTGATCGGCAACACGGACACCTTCCCTCTCCTCAATACGCTGCCCGAGGTGCAGGAGCTCGAGCTGCTCGGCCGGCGCGTGGTCATCACGCACGGCCACCGACTGGGCTCGCTCACGCCCGCACTTCTGCGCCACACGCATCCCTCGGCCCAGATCATTGTCTATGGTCACACGCACAAGCCCTACGTCGGCCGCACGGACGGCACGCTCATCGTGAACCCGGGCGCAGCCGGGCCGGCTCGCTTCCGGCTGAAGCCCTCCATTGCCATTCTGGAGTGGAACAACTTCGCCGAAGAGATCGTCCACCTGATCGAGTTGTAAGCTGGCTTGCCCATATCGCGAGGTATGGTTAATATGGGTCATGAAGACGACCGTGGAGATCTCGGACGCGCTGCTGGTGCGCGCCAAACGGTACGCCCGGCAAAGCGGCAAGCCGTTGCGTGCCCTCATCGAAGAGGGGTTGCGACGCGTGCTTCAGGATGATGCGGCGCCCGCCCGCTATCGGCTGCCGGATCGTAGCGTAGGCCGTGCGGGCGGGCCGAACCCGCTGGAATCCCTAACGTGGCAGGACCTGAGGGAACACATCTACGGCGGCGGGCCTGATTGATCGCCCTCGATACGAATCTGCTGGTTTATGCACACCGCCGTGAAGCGCGCGAACACCCAGCGGCCCTCGACCTGCTACGGCGGTTTGCCGAGAGCGGCAGCCCATGGGCCATTCCCTGGCCGTGCATCTACGAGTTTTTCAGTGTCGTGAGCAATGTGCGCATCTGGAAATCAGCGGCGAGCACACCGGAGCAAGCGTGGTTACAGTTGGAAGCGTGGTTTGCTGCGCCCGGCGTGCAGTTGCTGGCCGAGACGGCGGGCTTCACGGAGTTGCTGGCCGGATTTGCGCGCCGCGCACGAGTGCGCGGGCCGATCGTACATGATGCTCGTGTGGCAGCCATTTGTGTGGCACACGGCGTCACGAAGTTGTTAACGCGCGACCGCGATTTTTCCCTCTTTCCCGAGCTCGTGACCGAGGATCCGCTGCGCGCACGCTGACACTTGGCCGCCGAGGCCCCGCGGACCGGCATATGGCGGCAAGTTTCAAAACGGAATGCTTGCGCCGAGCGCGAGCGCTCGCCCATGATCGAAGCCATCCCCCCACCATCAATACCGTTGCGGCGATTTCCGGGTACCCGTGCCAATCGCGACTACCGTCAGTCCGATCATGCGTTCACTCACGCCGAGTGCTTGGGCGGGCGTACGGCTCCAGTGACCAGCAGATTGCCGCCTGCAATCAGCAGTGCCAGTCCGACCGCAAGGACTGCGAGCGAATACAAGACACCCCGTTCCTTGGCCGGTGCATGGTCAAGCGCCTGCTGTGCCAGCGAAGATTGCTCAGCTGCAGTCGCGTCGCGACGTGCGATGTGGACGGAATAAGCAGTGAAAGCGATCAGCCTGATCAGAAAGAAGCTTGCCTCGTAACGATCGACGATCCGCGCCAGCCGCGTCGCGCCGGACACCAATGCCTCGCCGTCCGCGGCTAGCAGAATGAGTCCCATCAGGACCAGAAAGAGCGAGCTCAGGTCTTGATCGCCTCAAGCGACAACTTCTGGAGATCCGCAGTCTGCCATTCGTATCCCGGTGATGTGGTCAGGTCCGTAACCCATCCAGCGCTGCGCACCATTCCCGTGAGCGCGAATCTGTCACGCCATGCGGCCGCAAATGGTGCGGGGCGAGCCGCCTGCCATCATGTGGAGTTCAGGTGCCAGGAGGCCCGCGGTATGCCCACCGTCCACGTGACGGGCGTTGATCCTGCTTATTCGGTCTCATTACTTGACTGTCTAGTGAAGTCGACATTATCTTCTTTTCACTAGGCTGTCTAGTAAAGAAAGGACGCCGGGCGACAACCAGCACACCTCACGGCCGGGACGCTCGACCTGATGGTCTTGCACTTGTTGCAGGTGGCGCATTCGGGTCGGCCATTTCCAAAGGAGCCCACCATGACGATCTCCAACGCCCTGCTGGCCCTCGCATTCACCATGCAAGCGGCGCAGTCCGGCAGGGAGCCACTGCCGGCACCGACGGGCGCACACAAGACGGGCCGGATGAGCTTTCACTGGAAGGACAGCGCGCGCGCCGAACTCGAGACGAAGGCGCCTGATGACAAGCGCGAACTGATGGTGCATCTCTTTTATCCGGCCGACCCCAATGCCACGGGCGCGCGCGCGCCGTATGTGCCTGATGCCGACCAGATGCGTCCGCCGTGGAACGACGAGCAGGTAGCGCGCATCAAGGCGATGCGCGCCTACAGCCGTGAGCACGCCGCGCTCTTGAAGGGTCGCCAGCGCTTTCCAGTTGTGCTGTTCGCGGCGGGCGGGGGCATGAAGGTGCTCACGTACCATGCCCTCATCGAAGACCTGGCGAGCCACGGCTATGTCGTCGCGGCCATCGACGGTCCCTACAATGCGCGCTCCGTACAGTTCCCTGATGGTCGCGTGCTGGGCAGCCTGGCGCCCGCCGACCGCGGGTGGCCTGCTCCGAGAAACGGCGAGGAGAGGGTGCGTTTCTACACCGAACGCGTGGCGCACATGGCGCGCGACATGAGTTTCGTGATCGACCAACTTACGCTGCTCGACCGCGGGAACGGGCCCTTGGCACGCCGTCTCGACCTTGCGCGCGGGGTGGGCGCGGTCGGTCATTCCCGAGGCGGCCAGGCCGCCGGCGCCGTGCGGATCATCGATGGGCGAGTTTGCGGCGGCGTCAACCTCGACGGTACCGCCGGACCGAACGCGGTAATCCCGATCCGGGACAACGACACCGGCAGGCAGCCTTTCCTCTGGATCCTGAATCCCCTCCCGCCGCCGCCAACTGTGCAGCAACTCGAGCGCGTGAACCGCACAATGGCGCAGTACGACGAGGAGATCGCCGCGATGATGACGGCCTGGGATGCTCAAATGAAGAGCATCGCCGGCGGCGCCATCAGGGTGACGATCGCCAACTCCGGCGCCGAGCACATCGATTTTTCCGACGAGGTCTACTGGGACCGCGCTCGCCCGCCGGATGGGCTTGCCAACAAAGCGAAGACTCTGGCGACGACCCGTTCCTATCTGCGTGCCTTCTTCGAAGGGTGCCACAAAGGCGATTGGGCGAACCTGAAGAAGCTCGTGAACGAAGCAGGCAAATCGGCGCCCGAGGTGACGGCGATGGTATCGAGCAAGCCCTGGCGGGAGTAGCGGCGCCCGCCTGCGCGGTGACCTCGGTCCTGGCATCAACGCGCCGACTTTCGTCCGTGCTCGCGGCCGCTCTGGTGAATATCGTCACGCCTGTCGGGCCACGGGCCACGGCCTGGGTGCCAGGGTGGTGCGTGGCTTCGAGCAAACCAATCCGCAAACGAAGTGCTGCGTCTGATCGTAACCTGGCGATCTACAGTCGCCATGAGTGCTGAGCACCGCGCGTGCGCGTGTGACACGCCAGCGCGCGCGATCTGGTCAGCTCCCCGGTTGTGCTCTACCGCTCTCGGTTTCTGGCAACGCCAAACGCAATTGATCAGGAGAGGTCCAACTGCTCGTGTCTGTGCCGTAATCCTTGTCAAACATCCGCTCCGCGCGAGAGCGGACCGCGCGCGGTCCGCAATGGAGCCGCGGTGAAGTCACCGCGGAAGTTCCGCAGCACGCAGACCGCGCGGTTTCCAAGTTTGGGCTTCAATGGAGCCGCGGTGAAGTCACCGCGGAAGTCTTGTGAATGAACCACACGAGCCACGCAATGAAAATGCCAGCGCTTCAATGGAGCCGCGGTGAAGTCACCGCGGAAGTAGTCTTCATCCGTCATACGCCCTCTTGGTCGTATCGCTTCAATGGAGCCGCGGTGAAGTCACCGCGGAAGTCGCACGAAACCCGGATTCACGGTAGGCGCGTCCACGTCGCTTCAATGGAGCCGCGGTGAAGTCACCGCGGAAGTGCGCCCGCGCCTGCCGTAGTCACGGGCAAGCGCGTCTAGCTTCAATGGAGCCGCGGTGAAGTCACCGCGGAAGTATGGGCGACAGTTTCTGCGCGCTCTTGGCGGGCGTGCTTCAATGGAGCCGCGGTGAAGTCACCGCGGAAGTCGTTCGCAGCCGGTTGCGCCGCCAGCCCAGTGAGTTACCGCTTCAATGGAGCCGCGGTGAAG